>CAYWIP010000025.1:0-30531 GCA_964458395.1 uncultured Ruminococcus sp. | reverse complement strand
GAAAATTACAAACCAATTCACGGCAACCGAAAAATGCGGAAGGGGGATAGGGAGATGGGAAGGAGAGCGCGAGAGGAAACCCGTAGGGGAAGGGGGAATCCGCATTTTTGTCGGATTTTGTCTTCCCCCTTCCCCGAAGGGTGTCCTCTCGCAACCGTGCGGCAACATTTTAATTAAAATAAACGAAACCACAACAAGCAACAGATTACAAAAAATCCCTGCGCTTTGCCGCTAATATAAATTCAAATTTATTCCACCGACTTTAAAGACTCTACCATACTTATTTTCTTCAGAACTCTTGTCATTATCAGATTAACGATAAGCGAGAATGCCACAGTCACCAGCATTGCCCAGATGTAGCTCGGAAAATGGATACTCCGCCCGAACATTACCTCGTCGATCTCCGCTGTGTTGATAACGAACAAACAAAGCGCATACCCGAGGAACAGCCCCGCAAATCCGCCCATTATCGACAGAATGATATTTTCACGGAACACATAGCTCGAAACCTCCGCGTCATAGAATCCGAGAACCTTCAGCGTCGCAATCTCGCGTATGCGTTCGGTAATGTTGACGTTGGTAAGATTATACAACACGACAAACGCCAGCGCCGCCGCCGAAACGATCAGCACCACCGTCACCAGATCCATGATCTGCAGCGTATCGTGAACGCTCGACAGCGAGCTTGCGTTCATTATAACGGCAAGAACATCGTCGTTTTTAAGCATATGCTCCGTAAAGCCGTTCTGTACGTCCTTGTCGCGGGAAATTCCGTTGTCGAAATACAACATATTGTAGTGCGGTTCGCCGCCAAAAACTTCCTTGTACAGATCCTCGGAAATATACAGATAGTGGCTAGTGTACTGCTCGGTAATTCCCGTGATCCTTACCTTTTTGTTTACGCCGTCGCTTACCGTAACCGTGATCTCGTCGCCCTCTTTGGCGTTCAGCAGCTTTGCCGCCTTTTCGGTGATTATTGCGCCGTCCGTCAGCGTCAGCTTCTCGCGCGAAACACGCTCGTGCAGATCCACGAACGATTCAAACAGTTCCGCGTCTTCCACGGCGGTAACGTATACCTGAACATTGTTCCCCGAGAATTCCGTGCCATACTGCTTTATCAGCGCGCGGGTAAATTTTGTTTCTTCCTCATAGTCAAGCAGCGTGTCGTAAATGCCGTTCAGCCCGGAGGGCTTTATCTCGTCGTCGAACGCAAGATATCCGCTGTATTTGTAGATCTGATTATATTGCAGATCAACGATATCCGTTATCGAGTTTTTAAGCCCGAAGCCCGTCAGCGAGAGCGCCGTACACCCCGCGATACCGACTATCGTCATAAACATTCTGCGCTTGTAGCGGAAAAGATTTCGTCCGCTCACCTTGGCGAAGAAATTCATATGATTCCAGAGGAACGGTATCCGCTCGATAAGCACGCGCTTTCCCGCTTTCGGGGCTTTCGGGCGCATAAGCGAAGCGGGCGTTTCCTGCAAAGCCTTGCTGCAGCTGAAAAACACTGTAGCCGCGATCGCCAGAACCATAGAGCCTATCGAAACTATCATATTCTCGGGAGTGAACAGATAGTGTATATCCGTTATAATGTACATCATCGAATACGCATACACAATAACGCTCGGGAACAGGAAGCAGCCGCCTATCGCGCCGATAACTCCGCCCGCCGCCGCGCCCGATACGGCGTAGGTCATATAATGCCGCATAATAGTGCCATTGGAGTATCCGAGAGCTTTCAGCGTTCCGACCTGAGTACGCTGCTCCTCGACCATTCTCGACATGGTCGTAAGGCAGACAAGTCCCGCCACCAGCAAAAAGAATACCGGGAAAATCGCCGCTATCTTGTTGATTCGCTCGGAATTTGAGTCGTACTCCGCATAGCCCGTATTGTCGTCGCGCTTGAAAACATACCACTCCGCGTTGCCGACGTCGGAGATCTTCTCCCTTGCGTCGGCGAGCTTTTTCTCCGCGTCGGCGATCTCCCGGTTGAACGTGTAAACGCCGTCCTCGTAGTCGCGCAAGCCCTCCTCGTACTTCTTCTTCGCGTCCTCTATCTCGATAAGACCCTGCTCGTATTGGTCGACGCCGTCCGCAAGCTCCTGTTTTTTCCCGCTGACCGTGAGCATACCCTCGTAGTACTGCTTCTCACCGTCTTCTATCCTCGCAAGACCGTCGTTATACTGCTCCAGACCGTCCAGATATTCCCGCAAGCCCTTGTCGTATTCTCGCCTGCCGTCCGCCAGCAGCTCCGCGTTTTTGATGTATTCGGCAAGACCGTCCTCATACTGCGCCTTGCCCTCCTCGAATTTTTTCTTTCCCTCGTCGAGCTGCTTCTGACCGTCCTCAAGCTGCTTCTCGCCGTCTTTAAGCTGCTTCAGTCCGTCGTCGATCTGCAGCTGCGCTTCTGCAAGCTGAGCTTCTCCGTCCGCGATCTTTGCCTCGTTTTCGGCAATCTCACTCTCGCCCGCCTCAAGCTGCGCACGCGCGCTGTCAAGCTGCGCCTTTCCCTCATCGACCTGATTTTTCAACTCCGCCAACGCGTCACGGGAAGCCTGAAGCGCCTGCTCCATTATGGGAAGAAATTCGCTCTCGGGGTTTGCCGCCGCAAAATTATTGTATTCCTCCTCCGCCCTGCTGAACAGCTCGACCGCCTGCTTATACCGCCTCAGACCGGTCTGATATTCCTCGTAGCCGCTGTTATACTGTTCCCAGCCGCTCGCAAGCTCAACCTTTGCAAGCTCTATCTGATTTTTTCCGTCCTCAAGCTCCGCCTTGTTCTTATCAATCTCCGCCTGACCGTCCTCGAGAAGCTTGCGGTTTTTTTCGATCTCCGCGCGGGAATCGTCCAGTACTTTCTGTGAATCCTCGATCTCTTTCTGCGATTCGTCAAGCTGAGCCTTAGCCTCGTCGAGCGTTTTCTTTCCGTCCGCAAGCTGCCGCTCGCCGTCCTCGATCTCCTTTAACGCGTCCTCGAGCTGCTTCTTCGCGTCGTCGAGCGCGGGCTTATTTTCGGCAAGCTCGAGCTTACCGTCGTCTATCTCCTTTTTTGCGTCGGCAAGCTCCTTTTCCGCGTCCGCAAGCTGAGTTTCTCCGTCGGCGATCCCGTTCTTTGCGTCCTCCAGCTCGCGCTCGCCGTCCTCGATCTGCCGCTTTGCGTCCTCAAGCTGTTTCTTCGCGTCGGCAAGCTCCTTCTGACCGTCAGCCTTAGCCTCGGCAAGCTCCTTTTCGCCTTTGTCGATCTCTGCCTGAGCGTCGCCTATAACTTCATCGTAACGGATAACGCTCCGCTCCTTGCCAAGCTCCTCCAGCTTATCGGATATCTCGTCGCGCAGGGCTTTGTATTCGTCCGAGTAGCTCTGCATACCTTTCAGCTTATCGGACTTTATATATATTTCGGTGTAGACCTCCTGAATAAAATGCTCCTCGGGAACGATCATAAACGCGTCCAGAGCGCCGTCGCCGATATTTGTGCTGCCGCGCTGCGTTTTGGAAATGTACATCGGCGTTCTGTACAGTCCGACAACCTTGTATTCCGTTCGTTTAAGCGGAAACTCCTCCGCCTCGGCAAGATCCTCAAGCGTGACCGTGTCGCCGACGCTTATCCCCCCTCCGAGAATATTGTAGCTTACAATACACTCATCGTCCGCGGACGGCGCCGCACCCTCGAAAATATCAACTGTGTTTATCTCGTCGGGAGTTTTCGAGTACACGCGCGTCAGATATTCCTTTTCGTTGTCGTGCATGGCGAGATCGGTATATTTCGACGTGAACACTCCGTCCACGCCGTCTATCTCCCCGATAGCCTCAGCGTCGTCCTCCGTCAGCCCGAAGGTCGACAGCACGCGCAGATCGAACAGATTATGCGCGTCGTAAAAGTCGTCCGCGGTGACCTTCATTATCTCGCAGGTCGCGCGCACTCCGCTGAAAAATCCAACTCCGATAGCGCATATCAGAAATATCGACAGAAAACGGTTTCTGGACTTGGATATCTCGCGTATCGTATTTTTGCTAACAGCTCTCATATCCCCTCCGTTATCCTTACCACTCGATATTCTCTACCGGCGTCGGATTTTCGTTCAAGATCATCTCGGCGACCTTACTGTTTTTTATCTTGATAACTCTGTCCGCCATGGGAGTTATCGCGGCGTTATGCGTAACCATTATAACCGTCATTCCGTCCGTGCGGCAGGTGTCCTGAAGAAGCTTCAATATCATCTTGCCCGTATTGTAGTCGAGCGCGCCCGTAGGCTCGTCGCACAGCAGCAGCTTGGGCTTTTTGGAAAGCGCCCTCGCGATCGAAACGCGCTGCTGCTCGCCGCCCGAAAGCTGCGCGGGGAAATTGTTGATACGCTCCCCCAATCCTACCTTAGCGAGAATTTCCGCGGCGGGTATGTAGTCCTTTTTGGTCTGCGCGGCTATCTCGACATTCTCCTTTGCCGTCAGATTCGGCAGCAGATTGTAAAACTGGAAGATAAACCCGATATCGAAGCGGCGGTACAGCGTAAGCTGCTTGCGGTTGTAGCCGTCCACCCTCGCGCCGTCAACGGAGATTATCCCCTCGTCGCAGGTGTCCATTCCGCCAAGCATATTAAGCACGGTCGTTTTCCCCGAGCCGGACGGTCCGACGATAACGCACAGCTCGCCCTTTTCTATATCGAACGTCATTCCGTCGGCGGCGTTTATAGTCACCTCCCCGACATGATAACGCTTGTAAACGTCCTTCAGAGTTACGAATGCCATAGTATACCCTCCGCGATTTTATTTAAAAAAGATACTTGTTGTTTTCATATTCCTCGACCTGATCCTTGGTCATGGAAGTGTCGCCCGCGGCATTGCGCTCAAAGTCGTCAAGATCGCGCTCATGTGCCTCGTCGGTGTCCACGACGCCGATCTTATTCAAAGCGTTGTATGCCGCGTTTTCTATTTCCTTATCGGACGGGAACAACTCTATTTGAACATAACTTCCCGTCAAGCGGTAATACATTTTCGGGAATATCATCGAGCCCGCCACTCCGAGAACCGCGAAAATTCCCGCAACTAAAATAAGCTCCTTTTTATCCGAAGCGAAAACAATTATTCCCGCCGTCGAAAATATTCCGGTGAAAACAAGCAAAACAGAAAGCGCGGTCAATACCTCCAGCGCCCGTAAACGCCGCGGCTTTTTCTTCACGCCGCGCATTTTTTCGGGAAGCAGCGCCATCGCCAGAAGGATAAGCGGCGGCGCGACGGCAATCAGGATCCCGAGCACCGCAAGGCTGTGATTTTCGTCGTCGATCTTATCCCCGAAATACGCGAAAAGGATACCGCCGATCATTACAATAAGCGCTGCCGTGGAGAGCACCCACCCTATCCTGCTGAAAAGTCTTACCCTTTTGAGCTTCTCGGGCGAAGGCTCCCGCTCCGAATTTTCTTCGGGCAATTCAACAGGCTCGGACTCTAAAGGACCGAGACGGTCAACAAGCTTATTTGCAGCCTTTCCGACTATAAATGCGAGCAGTATCCCGCCAAAGCCTATTGCCGCTCCTATCAAGCCCAACGTATCGTTTTTCTCTCCGACGGCGCTGTATAGGGCAATAAATATACCGCCGACCGTGATCATAACGCATATTATCAGAAGTACTCTCAACGCGAGATATATTTGTTTCTTTCGGGTTTTCATTTATCGGATACCATGCTTTCTGTTCTCATATTCCTCGACCTGTTCCTTTATCATTGCGCCGACCGTGTTCTTTTCTATGCGGTCTAGCTCGCGTTCGCGTTCCTCGGCGGACAGACGGTTTTCCGGCTTGAGTACCTTATTGATTACCTTTTCGGTCATCTCCCTGCTTTTCTCGTCCTCGGGGAAAAGCTGCACCGTTACCGTATCCTTTCCCGTAACGCGCTTATTGACCGCCGCCGTAACTATCACCCCTATAAAGCCGACCGCCGCCACGCAGCCCGAAATGATTATCGGCGTAACGTCGGTGTCGTCCCCGGGGCTTGTCATCACCATAATAAACCCGGTCAGAAGACCCGCGAAAAGCATGACCATAAACAGCAGCATAAATAGCTGCACCGCGCGTTCCCTGCGCGGAACCTCGTCCACTCCGCGCAGCTTTGCCGGGAGCATTGCCATTATTGGAATCGCAATCAAAGGCAGCAGCGCCAGAATTATTCCCGTTACAAGAAGTCCACGGTTTCCGAGTCTTACCAAATAACACGTCATCATAATTCCCGCAAACATTGACACGACCGCGCTGATTGCCGTAATGCACCCCCGCTTTGCCAAGCTTGTTTTTCTTATCATTCATAAACGACCTCCGCCGGAATTATACAAAAACGGCACCGCACTGCTGTACGGTGCCGAACGGTTTATTTCAGCTAATTATTACTATTGTACATTTTCATACCGAAAACTATGTGTTATTTTGTTGAACACTGCGTGAAAAGGGTCAGCCGCCGATCTTGTCCTTGCCGCCCATATACGGACGAAGCACCTTGGGAATATTCACCGTACCGTCCGCGTTGAGGTTGTTCTCAAGGAACGCGATCAACATTCTCGGCGGCGCTACCACGGTGTTGTTGAGAGTGTGCGCGAAGTACTTTCCGTCCTTGCCATTCACGCGTATCTTCAGACGGCGAGCCTGCGCGTCTCCGAGATTGGAGCACGATCCTACCTCGAAGTACTTCTTCTGACGCGGCGACCAAGCCTCAACGTCGTAGCTCTTGACCTTAAGGTCGGCGAGATCGCCAGAACAGCACTCGATAGTGCGCACGGGAATATCCATGCTGCGGAAGAGATCAACGGTGTTCTGCCAGAGCTTGTCAAACCACATCGCCGAATCCTCGGGCTTGCAGACCACGATCATCTCCTGCTTTTCAAACTGGTGAATTCTGTATACGCCGCGCTCCTCAATACCGTGCGCGCCCTTTTCCTTGCGGAAGCACGGAGAGTAGCTCGTGAGCGTTCTCGGAAGAGTTTCTTCATCTAAAATGGTATCTATGAACTTACCTATCATAGAGTGCTCGGACGTACCTATCAGATACAGATCCTCGCCCTCAATCTTATACATCATAGCGTCCATTTCCGCGAAGCTCATAACGCCCGTAACAACGTTGGAGCGGATCATAAACGGCGGAACGCAGTAGGTGAAGCCCCTGTCAATCATAAAATCACGCGCATACGAGATGACTGCGGAGTGCAGACGAGCGATATCTCCCATAAGATAGTAGAAGCCGTTGCCCGCGACCTTGCGCGCGGAATCGAGATCAATACCGTTCAGCTTCTCCATTATATCAGCGTGATACGGTACCTCGAAATCGGGAACGACCGGCTCACCGTAACGCTTGATCTCAACATTCTCGCTGTCGTCCTTGCCTATGGGAACGGACGGGTCGATAATGTTCGGGATAGTCATCATTATCTTGGTTATCTTCTCGTCGATAATCGGCTCCTGCTTTTCAAGCTCCGCAAGCTCCTTCGCGAACTCCGCGACCTGCGCCTTTGCCTTTTCCGCGTCGTCCTTCTGACCGTTAGCCATAAACTTGCCTATCTCCTTGGAAATGCGGTTCTTGTCCGCGCGGAGAGCCTCGGCACGCTGCAAGGTCTTGCGGCGCTCGAGATCAAGCTCGATCACCTCGTCGACCAGCGGCAGCTTGCTGTCCTGAAACTTCTTCTTGATGTTTTCTTTGACCGCGTCGGGATTTTCCCTTAAAAATTTAATATCTATCATTGTTCCGTCTCCTTAATTTTCTTGAAAATGCCTGAGTATTCCCTCAAGCTGATCTTTATCGGAAAAGCATATCTGTAATGTGTTTCCGTTTTTTCCCTCGGTGATTTTCACTTTTGTTCCAAGCTGCTCCGCAAGACTGACCTCGACCTCGGTGTAGTAGGTAAGCCGCGGCTTTATTTCGCGCGTCTTGTCCTCGTATTCCTCCTGAAGCCGCTTTGTTTCGCGCTTCGCGATCGCCTCAACCTGCCGCACGGACAATTCGCCCTCGGCGGTCTTGTGCGCAAGCTCAATCATCAGCGCCTCGTCCTTGATCTTTTTGAGAGCCTTGCAGTGTCCCGCCGATAGACTGCCGTTGCGCAAAAGCTCCTGAACTCCGTTCGGCATAGCAAGAAGTCCCAGACTGTTTGCGATCGAGGAACGCGCCTTTCCCAGCGCCTTCGCAAGCTTATCCTGCGTCATATCGTACTTGTCGATAAGCTCCTTGTATCCCAGCGCTTCTTCAATGGGATTGAGATTTTCGCGCTGCAGATTCTCAATCATCGCGATCTGCATTGCCTGCTCCTCTGTGATATCATCACGGATAACAACGGGGATCTCGCTCAGCCCCGCCATTTTTGCGGCTCTCCAACGGCGTTCGCCCGCGATTATCTGGTAGTTTCCGCTCGACAATGAACGCACGATAAGCGGCTGTAAAACTCCGTGCTCGGTTATCGACTCGGCAAGCTGCTTAAGGCTCTCGTTGTCGAAATTCTTGCGCGGCTGATCCTTGTTCGGTTCGATCTCGCTTAACCGCAGCGTAGTGCCGTTCTCGCCGCTTTCGACGCTGTTGTCGAAAAACAGATCGTTAAAGCTGCTTTCAGTTTTTCTTGACATTTACCTTCTCCATTTCACGGCATTTTGTTAATACTTCCTTTGACAATTTAGCGTATGTTTCCGCGCCCTTTGAGCTTTTATCATAGAAGATGACCGGCTCGCCGTGGCTCTGTGCTTCAGAAATGCGGACGTTGCGCGGTATCTCCGTCTTGAATATCGCCTTTTTGTCGAACGCCGATTTGATATCGTCCTTTATCTCGTTCGACGAGAGAAGACGCTTGTCCACCATTGTAAACACGATGCCCATTATCGTCAGATCGCGGTTGAACTTCTGTTTTACATTTTTAATGGTATACATAAGCTGTGCCAGACCCTCGCGCGCGAAGTGCTCGCAAACCATAGGCACGATTATCGTATCGCAAGCCACCAGAGTATTCACCGCAAGCACGCCGAGCGACGGCAAACTGTCGATAATGATTATATCGTAGTCGCCGCGGATCTGCAAAACCGCCTTGCGAAGCTGCATATTCTTCTGCTCCATATTCGTCAGCGCAGGCTCCGCGTCGCTTAATTTAGGATTTGCCGGCATTATCGAAATATTCTTGTAGCGCGTCGGAATTATTGCCTCCGCAGGTCGGCAGTTTCCCGTAACTACGTCGTATGTAGTATAGTCGAGAGTCTTTTTCTTGATTCCGAAGCCCGTTGTCGAATTACCCTGCGGATCAAAATCTATCAGCAGAACCTTTTTCCCGAGCGCTCCAAGACCCGCGGCAATATTTACAGCGGTTGTAGTTTTGCCGACTCCGCCCTTCTGATTTACAACTCCAATTACAATTCCCAATTTTTTTCCCCCTCATTTTGCAATATTTTCAACTACTTTATTATAACACACTTATTTATAAAAAAAAAGCCCTTTTTACAAAAATGTTCCACGTGGAACATTTTTTCGGCGAATTGACCGAAAAATACTCCGCGCGGAACATTTTTTATTCTGTTTCAGATATTTATGGGGAATTTTATCGTATACTCATAGAACATCTCCGATTTTTCCGTTGTTAATTCACACGGTATTTTATCCTCCTTAATGCGTTTAAGTAAGGCATTCAGCGAATTCATGTACAGTCTGGGCGGTGCGGTTATCGGAAGCTTTTTCCGCTGCTTTTTCTCATGCTTTGGCGAACCTTTGAGCACCTGTTCAACAAGCTCCTCTGTCTGCTTAAGATCAAGCCCCCTTGTAACGACCTTTTCAATTGCGTCCAGTCTTTGCTCCACATTCTCAATGCGAACCAGCGCACGTGCCTGACGTTCATTAAGATTTCCCATAACAAGCATACGCCGCTCCGTGTCGCTGAATTTCAGCAGCCGCAGTTTGTTCGCGATAGTAGACTGCGCTTTTCCGAGACGCGCTGCGGCGCTTTCCTGAGTAAGTCCGTAGAACGATATCAGCTTTTCTATCGCAAGCGCCTCCTCAAAATAGCTTAGATCTTTGCGCTGAATATTTTCGATAAGCGCCAGGACAGCCGACTGTTCGTCGTCAACCGACATCACGATACAAGGAACCTCTGTCAAGCCTGCAAGACGAGCCGCGCGCGTTCTCCGTTCGCCGCTGATGATCTCGTAAACCGCTCCCTTTTTTCTCACGCAAATCGGCTGAATTATACCGTTCTCCTTAATGCTCTGTGAGAGTGACAAAAGCTGCTCTTCGCTGAACTGCCGCCGCGGCTGCGACTTATTCGGTGTAAGCTCACTGAGCTCCAGCATAACGACCTGCGCCGCGACCTTTTCCTTCTGTTTAAAAAATCCCGTCATAATTTTTACCTCCTGTACGTCCATTGTAGCATATACGGGAAATTATTTCCACAGAAACATTTCGCATTTCCCGACAGAAATCAACTTCACGCAACAGAAAAAGCCCCGTTAAAGAGGCTTTTTTGTGATATTTGCAAAACTGCGAGGATATTTTGTCGGAGTCTGCGATATTTTTTTGATAATAACGATCCGCCTGTCGTCGCCGTTCGGGAGCTTGTAATCTGACGTTCTCTCCAATTTTCCGCCAAGCAGTTTAAAAGCATTCTGTGCTGCCGAAGCGTCCTCGTTTACGGATTTCAGCGCCGCAAATCTACCGCCGACTTTAACAAACGGCAAACAAAGCTCCGTCAGAACGGGGAGCGCCGCTACTGCCCTTGCGGTCGCAAAATCATACCGTTCACGCCTCTTTCGTCCAAGTTCCTCTCCGCGTGCATGAATTACCTCGGCGTCTATGCCGATCTTCCCTAGCGCAAGCTCCAGATAGGTACACCGCTTTCCCAGACTGTCGCAAAGCGTACCTTTGAGCGTCGGGAACATTATCAGCAGAGGAATCGACGGGAAACCCGCGCCTGTTCCAACATCGATAAAGCTGATCGACCTGTCGAATTCAAGCATTGTAAACGGAAGAACGCTGTCAACGAAGTGCTTCATTACAACGTCCTCAAACCCGGTTATCGAAGTCAGATTAACATTTTTATTGTACTCGACCATAAACTCGTACAGTATACGGAACTGCTCCGCCTGCCGTTCCGAAATCTCAATTCCTGCTGACTTAAACGTGTCAATTATTCTCGTTTCCACTGCTCTCCCCCTTTCCCGCAAGCCAGATCAACAATACCTGAACATCCGCGGGATTTACACCCGAAATGCGCCCCGCCTGTCCGACATTCAGCGGTCTGTGCTTATTCAGCTTCTCCTGTGCCTCCAGCCTCAGACCCTTTATCGTCTTGTAATCGATACCTATAGGCAGCTTTTTCTCCTCAAGCCGTCTCATTCTCTCAATCTGCTCAAGCTGAATTTTAATGTACCCCGAGTACTTCATCTCGATCTCAAGCTTATTGATCAGTGATAGTTTCAGCTTCGGTCGCTCGGGATCGAACCCCGCAAAATCGGAATAATTAAGCTGAGGACGCTTCAACAGCTCATAAAGCCGGACTCCTGCCGTGATCGAAGACGTACCCTTTGCCGACAACAGCGCGTTGACCTCCTCGGTCGGGTGAATCGTAACACTTCTGATACGCTGTAATTCTTCCTCAACCGCCTTGCAGTCCTCCCTGAACCTTTCATAACGCTCGTCCGAAACAAGCCCAACCTCGTGACCTATGGGCAGCAGCCGTTCGGGAGCATTGTCCTGCCGAAGTATCAGGCGGTACTCGCTCCGCGAAGTCATCATACGATATGGCTCGGAACAGCCCTTAGTTATCAGATCGTCGATAAGCGTTCCTATATAGCTTGTCGCGCGGTCGAGAATTATCGGATCTTTTCCCCGGATCTTCCGCGCCGCGTTTATCCCCGCGATAATGCCCTGCGCAGCCGCTTCCTCATAGCCCGAGGTACAGTTGAACTGACCCGCGCCGTACAATCCGCCAATCTTCTTGAATTCCAATGTAGGCAACAGCTCAAGCGGATCGCAGCAGTCATACTCTATAGCATACGCGGGGCGCATAATCTCAACGTTTTCCAAGCCCTTAATCGTCCGTAAAAACTTAATCTGAACGTCCTCGGGCAAACTGCTGCTCATTCCCTGCAAATAGTACTCATCGGTATCCAAGCCCATAGGCTCGACAAACAACTGGTGACGCTCTTTATCCTTAAAGCGAACGATCTTGTCCTCAATACTCGGACAGTACCGCGGACCAACACCCTCAATTCTCCCCGAATATAACGGCGAGCGGTCAAGATTTTCCAGAATAACGCGATGAGTTTCCGCGTTGGTGTAAGTCACATAGCACTCGGCAATATTGCGCATTTCACGGGAATTATCAAACGAAAAAGGCATAATATCCTCGTCGCCAACCTGCTTCTCCATTACCGAAAAATCAATGGAACGCTTATGTACGCGCGCGGGAGTACCCGTCTTAAACCGACGCATTGAAATTCCAAGCGCTTTCAGGCATTTGGTAAGCTCCGTGCTTGGGAGAACGTTATCGGGACCCGCCGCGTAGTTCAGCTCACCGATATGTATTTTTCCGTTAAGATATGTTCCCGTAGTAATAATGGCAGCCTTGCAAGGGTAAACAGCGCCCAGCTTTGTCCGCACGGCAGTAACACGACCGTCCTCAACATCTACCGCCGTAACCTCGGCTTGCTTGATAAACAAATTCGGCGTATTTTCCAAGGTCTGCTTCATATAAGTATGATATTTCACCCGGTCGCTCTGGACTCGCAGACTATGCACCGCCGGTCCTTTTCCTCGGTTAAGTATCCGGGACTGAATAAAAGTAGCGTCCGCCGCTCTGCCCATTTCACCGCCGAGCGCGTCAATCTCGCAGACTATCTGCCCCTTAGCCGAGCCGCCGATACACGGATTGCACGGCATATTCGCGATACAATCAAGCGAAAGCGTAAAAACCGCGGTGCGAAGCCCAAGCCGAGCCGCCGCCAAAGCTGCTTCACACCCTGCGTGACCCGCGCCGATCACGCAAACATCGTATTCTTCAAGTATGTAATTCATTGAAAAAACCTTTCAAATTTCTAAAATGTTCCACGTGGAACATTTTGCAAAAATTTTTCCCGAACCACAGCTCGGGAAAAATTATCAAGCAAATATTTACTCCTCGGGTTCGTCGGAAGTCTCCATGCCGTCCTCGGATTCATCGTCAACAGGCTCGTCGTCGGGAATGACCTCGGCAGCCTCCTCCTTGAGCGAAGCCTCGACCTCTTCCTCGGAAACCGTCTCGACCTCCTCGGTCTTCTCCTCGTCGTCGTGCTGAGTGCGCGAGAACGTAACAACTCTGTCCTCCGCACCGAGCCGCATTACGCGAACGCCCGAAGCCGTGCGCCCCATAACGCGAAGATCGTTCGCGCGGATACGGATAATAACGCCGTCCGCGCTTATCAGAATAACGTCGTCATCGGGACCGAGCGTGCGGATACCGACAACATATCCCTTTTCCTCGCTTACGGGATAATTTTTAAGACCCATACCGCCCCGGTGCTGCAAACGATAGCTTGCCGCCGCACACCGTCTGCCCATTCCGTGTTCGGTAACGGTGAGTATCGTAGCGTTCTCGTCAAATATCTTGGTCGCGCCGACGATATAGTCCTCGCCGCGGAACTTGATAGCCCGAACGCCGCGCGCCGTTCTTCCCATTACGCGAATATCGTTCTCATCAAAGCGAATAGCCGCGCCGTTTCGGGTAGCCGCCATAACGGTGCAGTCGCCCTCGGTGAGGAATCCGCCCGCGATCTCGTCGCCGTCAACAAGCGTAATGGCGCGAAGTCCGCCCTTGCGTATATTCTTAAACTCGGAGAGCTTGGTGCGCTTTACAAGTCCATTCTTGGTAAGACAAATAAAGTACTTATTCTCGGCAAAATCCTTTGTGGTCATCATCGCCGCGACCTTTTCTTCTTCTGACAATTGCAGCAGATTTACAATATTCATTCCGCGCGACTGCTTACTCCCCTCGGGTATCTGATAGCATTTAAGCCGGAACATATTGCCCTTATTGGTGATGAACAGAATATTCTCATGCGAGCTTGCGATAAACATGCTGTCGACGAAATCCTCGTCGCGCTGCTTCATTCCCGAAACTCCGCGTCCGCCGCGCTTCTGGATATTGTAGACCTCGGCGGGCTGACGCTTGATGTAACCCATATTCGTGAACGTAACGACGCAGTCCTCCTCGGGGATAAGATCCTCAATGTCGACCTCACCGCTCACAGGCTCGATAGCCGTGCGGCGCTCGTCACCGTAACGCTTCTTCACCGCCGAAAGCTCCTCGCCGATAAGGTGAAGCAGCTTGCTTCTGTCAGCCAGCAGTTCTTCCATGGACTTGATAAGCTCGCGCTTCTCCATAAGCTCGTCAAGAACCTTGCTCTTCTCCATACCCGTCAGCGCGCCGAGCGTCATTTTGACGATAGCGTCCGCCTGAACCTCGGTGAGCGAATAAGTAGCCGCGGGGAAAATCCCCGTAGACGAAACATCGACGTCCTTGAAACGCTCAATAAGCCTTTCTTTACCCTCGGGAATATTCTTACTCGAACGCAGTATCGCAATGACCTCATCAATAAAGTCGATAGCGATCATCAAGCCCTCGAGAATATGCTCGCGTTCCTTTGCCTTGTCAAGATCGTACTGTGTGCGGCGCGTAACCACTTCTATCTGGTGATCAAGATAGCATTTCAGCATCTCCATCAGGGTCAGCGTTTTCGGCTGCCCGTCAACAAGAGCTATCATAATAACACCGACGGTATCCTGCAATTGGGTATAGGTAAACAGCTTGTTCAGGACAACATTCGCGTTCGCATCGCGCTTCAGCTCAACAACTATGCGCATACCGCTTCTGTCCGATTCATCGCGGACGAACGAAATACCGTCAATGCGCTTGTCACGGATAAGGTCTCCGATATTCGAAAGCAAACGCGCCTTGTTCACCATATACGGAATTTCGCTTACGATAATGCGTGTATGGTTATTTTCCTCAACTATCTCGGTACGTCCGCGCAGAATTATCTTTCCGCGCCCCGTATAGTACGCCGAACGAATTCCGCTGTAGCCCATAATAATGCCGCCCGTCGGAAAATCCGGACCCTTGATGCAGCCCATTATCTCCTCGATAGTCACCTCGGGATTATCGATCATAAGCAGCAGCGCATCGATTACCTCTCCAAGATTATGCGGAGGGATATTCGTCGCCATACCGACCGCGATACCGTTCGAGCCGTTCACCAGCAGATTCGGGAAACGCGACGGCAGCACCTTAGGCTCGAGCAGCTTATCGTCGTAATTCGTCTGGAAATCAACGACCTTCTTGTTGATATCCGAGGTCATTTCGTTTGCGATACGCGCAAGCCTTGCCTCCGTATAACGGTAAGCCGCGGGCGGGTCGCCGTCGATAGAACCGAAGTTTCCGTGACCGTCGATAAGCGGATAGCGCATTGAGAATGTCTGTGCCAGACGGACAAGCGCGTCGTAAACCGAAGCGTCGCCGTGCGGGTGGTACTTACCGAGAACCTCTCCGACAGTATACGCGCACTTGCGGAACGGCTTGTCCGAGGTGTTCCCCGCCTCGTTCATCGTGTAAATGATACGGCGGTGAACGGGCTTGAAGCCGTCGCGCACATCGGGCAGCGCTCTCGAGGTGATGACCGCCATCGAGTACTCGATAAACGACTTCTTCATCGTTTCTTCCAGACCGATATCATGAAGCTTTTCCAAGCTGAAATCTATATCCAATATATACCTCCGTTTTAACTCTCGTCAACTTCCAACTTTTTGTAAAGAAAATCGCGTACCGTGTCCTCCTGCTCCTTGCTTAAACAGCGTTTCGGAAAACAGTAGATCTGCCTGCGGTTGAAGATCAGCAGCAGCGAATCCTCGTTCTCCGCGAAATTGAGCAGATCGTCGCCGAACTTGAAGACCGTTTTCAGCGGCGTGATTATCTTTTCGTCCTTTTCCTCGTCGATCTTTACGTCGACCTCGTTCTCTTTAGGCTTGATTATCGTTTCAAGCTCTATCTTTTCGGGATAGATCGTGCAGCGGTATTCCTCGGGATTCATATCCTTTAACGCGCTGATTATCTTTTTTCGGGTGCGCTTTTTATCCGTAAGAGTGTACGCCATTCCCAGAATACCGAAAGCCAGCGCGATATACAGCGGCACGGCTGTCGGGTTCATAATGATCCCGATAACGACGGCAAGCAGCAGCAGCGAATATGCCGCGATCGACAGTCCGCTCCGTTTTCGCGCGAAGCGCTGCTGAAAGCTTTTCATAGCGCCGTCTGTCTCGTCGAGCGTGTTGTCGTAGCTGAAGCTGGCGATCGGTTCGCCCTTTTTTGCTTTCTGCTCTTTATTAAGATCGGGTAATAAACTGCTTGAAATAACGATCACCCCTTAAATATCAAGATTTTCGGCAAGCTTTGCGTTTGCCTCGATAAACTCGCGGCGCGGCTCAACCTTATCGCCCATAAGGATAGTAAGTATCTCGTCCGCTTTTGCCGCGTCCTCAACGGAAACGCGCAGCATTGTACGGGTCTCGGGGTTCATTGTCGTTTCCCAGAGCTGAATGGGATCCATCTCGCCCAGACCTTTGTAGCGCTGAACGTCGACCTTTCCGCCGTCGCCGCCAAGCTCGGCGATATACGCGTCGCGCTCCTCATCGGAGAACGCATAGCGCACCTGTTTGCCCTTAGCGACCTTAAACAGCGGCGGCTGAGCGCAGTACACATGACCCTGCTCGATAAGCGGTCTCATAAAGCGGAAGAAGAACGTCAGCATAAGCGTGCGGATATGCAGACCGTCGACGTCGGCATCCGCCATTATTATAACGCGCCCGTAGCGCAGCTTGGTTATATCGAATTCGTCCGCGATACCCGTGCCCAAAGCCTTGACTACGGGCAGCAGCTTTTCGTTATTGTAGACCTTGTCGACGCGCGCCTTTTCAACGTTCAGCATTTTGCCCCAAAGTGCAAGAATAGCCTGAAAACGTCTGTCGCGCCCCTCCTTAGCCGAGCCGCCTGCCGAGTCTCCCTCGACAATGTAAATCTCGGTGTGGGTGGGATCGCTGTCGGAGCAGTCCGCAAGCTTTCCGGGCAAGCCGTTGCTGTCCATTATGGACTTGCGCTTTGCCTCCATAGCCTTTTTAGCCGCGTCGCGGGCAGCCTGCGAATTAGCCGCCTTGTTGACGATTATCTGCGCGGTCTCGGGGTGCTCCTCGAAATAGTAGGTAAGCTGCTCGGTGGCGATCTTATACACCGCGGGCTGAACCTCGGGATTTCCGAGCTTGCCCTTTGTCTGACCCTCAAACTCGCACTCGGGGAGCTTGACGGAGATTATCGCGTTTATCGCCTCGCGGATAGCCTCGCCGCTGTATCCGGTGAACGGCTTTTCCTCCTCGCCCTTTTTGCCGGGCTTTTTCTTAGGCTTAGACTTGTCGTTCTCCTTGGCAATCTTGGCGAAGTCGTTGACTACCTTGCTCAGAGCGCGCTTGAAGCCCAGCTCGTGCATACCTCCCTCGCCCGTGTGAATATCGTTCGCGAACGAACGGAACACCTCGCTGTTAAAGTCGGTGGTATACTGGAACGCGACCTCGACGAGAATACCGTCCACAGTACCGTTGAGGTAAATCACATCGGGGTGAAGAACCTCCGCGCCGCGCTTTTTGTTGAGCCACTCGATATAGGAGCGTATTCCGCCCTCGTACTGCATGGTTTCCTCAACGATATTGTTCTCGTCGCGGAGGTCGTGCAGATTTATTTTCAGTCCGCCGTTCAGGAACGCCTTTTCGCGCATACGCTCGTTCAGCGTTTCATAGCTGAACACGGTGGAATGGAATATCTCGCCGTCCGGCTTGAACGTTACGGTCGTTCCGGTGTGGTCGGTCTCGCCGATAACCTTTATCGGCTCGGTGTATTCGCCGCGGTCGAAGTGCTGGAAATGAACGTTCTTTCCGTCGTGAATCTCGACCTCCAGCCACTCGGACAGCGCGTTTACTACCGACGCGCCTACTCCGTGCAGACCGCCCGAGACCTTATATCCGCCGCCGCCGAACTTACCGCCCGCATGAAGCACAGTAAACACCAGCGTAGCCGCGGAGATACCCTCGGCGTGGTTAATTCCCGTGGGAACGCCGCGTCCGTTGTCTATAACGCGGATAACGTTATCGGGGAGTATAGACACGTCTATCTCGGTGCAGTAGCCCGCCAGAGCCTCGTCGACCGCGTTGTCGACTATCTCGTAAACGAGGTGGTGCAGACCGCTCTCGCCCGTCGAGCCGATATACATACCCGGGCGCTTGCGCACAGGCTCCAGACCCTTTAACGCGACTATGTCGTCCGCGCCGTATTCGCTTTCCATTACCTTTTCATCTTCTGCCATAAGGTCCTCCAAAATTCTCTTTATCTCAAATCACCTATATTATATATAGTATACCACAAATAAGCAAAAATTTCAACCGTTTTACCGTTTTTTTAAAAGTTTTTTAACCGAATAATGCCTTTATTTAAGCCAAATTCCAAGCATTTGCGACAGGTTTTTTTAGGCAATAAGACAAAGATTTTTTAAGCGAAAAAACCGTTATTAAAAAAACACTTGACATAATAAAAAAAAGAAGATATAATGTAAGTAAGTTAAATTTTAGGTGGTGAAAAAATGTCGGAAAGAGAAAGACTTGATGCAAAATTGGCAATTCTTTATGAATTAAGATTGATTTTTTTAAACGGTGAAAAAAAGGACTATACTACCGAAGAGATACTTGAGTTGTTGGATAAACTCGCTGTAGCAATAAGGCAAGAAGCATAATTTTTACAAGCCCTTTTTGGGGCTTGTATTTTTTATACTTTTTTTAAAAAAACTATTGACTTTTGACGGTCTATATATTATAATAATAATTAAGGACAGTCAGAAGTGAGGTGAACAAATGAGTCCGAGAACAGGCAGACCAACAGATAATCCAAAGCCTTACAAAATCACAACGCGTATTGACGAGAATTGCAAAACAATACTTGACAAATATTGCGAACAAGAGAAAGTTCCTCAAATGGAAGCAGTAAGGCGCGCGATTAAACTATTGGAAAAGAGCCTTAAACAGAAATAAACCGCTGTCCCCCTTTTCAAAAAAGACAACGGTTTATCACAACAGAAAAGAAAGTCTTTTCCAAATCTATTATACACTGAAAAAGGCTTTCTTGTCAAGTACTTATTGAAAGGAAGTTTTTTATGCAGGTATGGAAAATAATTTACGACCGCTACTGCGAGGGCGACTTTGATATCAAGCCGCCGCTTCAGTCCGTCCACAGCGAGATACGGCTGAAACGTCTCGAGGAGAATATCGGGGTCGTCGGCGAGAAGCCGCGCGAAAAGCTCGAGGACGAGATAACAAAGATGTGTATTGATTCGGAACGCCGCGGATTTTACGCCGCTCTGAAAATTATGCTTCGGCTAATCTCCGAATAACAGCAAAAACGCCGCTCGAAATGAGCGGCGTTTATTTTTAATTAAGCGTCTGCTTTCGCGGACTTTGCCGAAACGGAGCCTTTCGGGGTCTTGCGCTCCTGCCACCATATCCACAGCGGACCCGCAAGGCAGAGCGACGAATAGAAGCCCACCAGCATACCGATAGCAAGCGGTATCGCAAAAGACAGTATCGACGTTACGCCCATGATCGAGCATACAATCGCGATCGAGATCATTGCCGTTACGGTAGTCGCCGTCGTGATTATCGAACGCGAAAAAGTCTGGTTTATCGAAAGATTTACCAGCTCGCGGTCGCCGATCTTGCCGCCGTGCTTCGCGCGGTTCTCACGCAGACGGTCGTAAATGATGATCGTGTTGTTTATCGAGTAGCCGAGCAGCGTCAGAATTACCGCCATAAAGTTGGAGTCGAGCGCCATTCCCGTAAATACGTACACCGCGTAGGTGAGTATTACGTCGTGGAGCAGACAGCATATCGCGATGATACCCGCGCTCCAGCCGCCTATCTTCTTAAAGCGGAACGCGATATAAATTACCAGCAGCACAAACGCGATAACCACCGCGATAAGGCAGGAAATAAAGAACTGCGAACCCGAGGACGCGGAAACGTTGGTAGTATCCACGCTCTCGATATTGTTGTCGGGATAAGTTTTTGCAAGCTCGTCCGATACCTTTTGAAGCAGCTCGTCATTCATTTTCTCGTCAGCCGCGAACGATACCGTTATCGTATTAAGTCCGCCCGTAAAGCTTGTACCGGTCGTTACTGTGGCGAGCGGAGTGCCCGCGGATTCTACCGTCGACTTGATGTCGTTGGTGTTTACCTCGCCCGAATACGAGTAGGTCAAAATCGTACCGCCCTTGAAGCGGATATCGACGTTTACGCCGATAATGAACGTACACAGCGCGGTCACGGCGATAAGCGCCGCGGAGATAATAACGAACACCTTTCTTCTGCCTACGAAGTCAACATCGGTCTTAGCCTTTACCTCGATATTCTGAACGGTGTTCTTGCCCTTTTCGGCGTCGCCGATTATCTCAGCCTTGGAAACTCCGAACAGCGCGGGCTTTCTGAAGCACTTGAACTTTGAGAGCGATACTGTCATAAGGCGGGTCGCCCAGCAAGCCATGATAAAGTTCATGATAACGCCCGCAAGCAGAGTGTAGCCGAACGAGTAAACCGTACCCTCGGTGGAAGCTCCGAACCATGTGCCGAATACCGCCATAAGGATAAGCGCAACGATAATTACCGTAAGGTTGGAGTCGAGGATAGCGGTAAAGCCGCGCTGGAAACCGTTCTTGACAGCACCGTCAATGGTGCGTCCCGCTTTCAGCTCCTCCTTGATACGCTCGGCGGAAATTACGTTCGCGTCAACGCCCATGCCTATCGACAGGATAATACCCGCTATACCGGGCAGCGTCAGCGACGAAGCGGTATTGAAGCCGAAAAATCCCGTAATAGCCGCAAACATACCCGCGACCTGACCGGTAAGCGCTACGACCGCGACAAAGCCGGGCAGACGGTAGTAAATTATCATAAATATCGCGATAAGGATAAACGCGATAAGTCCCGCAAGCGCCATTGCATTGCGCGCGCCCGTACCCAGAATAGGCGAGATCGTCGACAGCGTGTCGATCTCCAGCTTGAACGGCAGCGCGCCGCCGTTTATCTTGTTGGCGAGGTCGTTCGCTTCCTCCGCCGTGAAAGAGCCCTCAATCTGAGCGCTGCTGTCGTTTATCTTCTTGCTTACGGTCGGGTGGCTGATGCAGACGTCATCCATCCAGATAGAGAGAACGTTATCCGTGCCGTTGACATTCTGAGCCAGCCGCTCGGTCGCTTCGGCAAATTTATCCTTGCCCGACTCTTTGAAATTAAGCTGAACTATATATTGTCCGGTGGAATTGTTATCGCTTCTGATATATCCCGCCTTGGCGCTTTCAACGTCCGCGCCGGTGAGAACTATGTTTTCCTTGGTAACGCCCGTCGGCAGACCGTCGGCGTCGATCTCGTACTTCTCGCGGAAGGTCAGCAGCGCGGTCTCGCCTATCTCGCGGACAGCCTGCTCCGGGTCGAACGACGTATCGTCGCTCTGCCACGGGAACTGCACGATTATCGAATTGGTCGCCGAGTCCACATATACGTCGTAGTCGTTTATGTTCTTGTTGACAAGGCGCTGCTCGATCATTGATTTTGCGCCGTTGAGGTCGTCCTCGGTGATCGTGTTTTCTTTCTCGTAATCTGCGGGCGGTTTGAACGTTACGTTGACGCCGCCGCGGATATCGATTCCCCATCTGATATCGTCTATTCCCCATATCCATGAAGTTTTGATATCACCGTAATAAGTGCGTATTCCCACTGTCGATAATAACGTAAATATTACGATCAGGAAAAAGACGATAAAAAACACCGGCTTTGTGATTTTGCTCTTCAAATGTTTTTCACTCCGTTCTTTTTGTGAATTCCGAATGGCATACCCTGCCATTTTATAATCTACATCTATTTATTATAATACAAAAATGTGAATTAGTCAAGGGCTATTTACATTTTTAATATGTATTTTTTCTGAAAATGTATACTTTTGCTTGAATTACGCGTCAATGTGTGTTATAATTAAAGTGAGAGAATCTGTTTACTACAGTAAAAGGAGTTTTGTATGAACGATCCCAATAATCATAATATGCAGGGTCAGCCTCAATTTCAGCAGCAATACCCTCAAGCTCCTCAGCCCGTTACGCAGCCGCGTAAAAACGGCGCTGTTTCGGGCGGCGAGATGTTTGTCGGAATAAATCTGCTCAGCAAGATCGGCGTTATATTCATTATAATAGGCGTTATCGCGTTTTCCGCCGCGTCGGAGGGCTTTATCCACGTCGGGATACGTATGACTATGATCATACTGCTCAGCTTTATAATGCTGGCGGCGGGCGAGCTGTTCTACCGGAAAGGCTCGGTCGTATTCGCGAACGCGCTGATATTCGGCGGAGTCGCCGAGCTGTTTATCTGCTCGCTTATCGGATATCACGGCTTCGGGCTGCTGAGGAGCATAGACTCAATCGGAATCGGACTTGGAGCGGCGGCGGTCGGTGTGCTGCTTTCGGCGCGGTATAAATCGCAAGGTCTGCTTATCGTAACGACGCTCTTTTCTCTGCTGCCGATATTCGTCGGAATGGAGATGACAACGCTTTGCGCCGCTGCCGTATATTTTATTATCGTACATTGCGCCGCGGCGGTCATTGCGCGTAAAAAAAGCTATAACGGCGCATACGTTATCGGCATAATAACGGCGATAATTGAAACTCTGATTCTGGACGCGGCTTCGGGAAGTCTGCATATGACCTACAGCTGGGCGAGAGCGTTTGTTATCGTTTTATTTATCATCTGCTGCTCGGTGTGCTATATCAGCGGACTGTATTTAAACGCGGTACAGGAAAACGGAAAGCTCACCTCCGCCGAAACCGTACTGACCTGCATTATGCTCGGCTTCACCGTGATTTTCGGGAACTCCTGTCTTGGTATCAATGCTTCAAGGCTTACCGCAGGTATCGCCATGCTCACCTTAGCCGTCATCTTCACGATAATCGTTATCGGCATATCGCTGCGCTTCGGCGACGACTGTACGGCGGCGAACGTTTTGTTCAACTTTATTTTTATAACAATGTTTTTCTCGCTGTTCGGCTTCTTCGGCGAACTTGTAATCCGTTACACAGCTATGCACATATTCGGCGCGGCTCTGCTTATCGCGGGACTGATATTCGACCGCAGACTTTTCAAGGGCTGGGGAATCTCAATCACAGCGTTTGCGGAATGTCTGTTTTTTGTCGTACTGTCTTCGCATACGTTCTCGAGCGGCGAATTGTTCGCGACATTCGTAAATATTATACTGTGGTTCGGAATAATGGCTGTGTACATTGTGAGAAAGAATCACAACACGACGTTTTTCCGTGTGTATACTCTCGCGGTGCTGCTTAACGCGGGTCTGGTCTGCTCAAATCTGATAACGCATTGTATAATTGATCCTCTTGGCATGGGAATATGGAACAAAAACGGTTCTGCGGAAACGATGGTGTTATCGGCGCTGCTTTGCGCTGTGCCATGGCTGATGCTCGGCTTTGCTGCGGGTAAGCTGAAGTATATGAAAACGCTTGCGATGATATCATCGTTCGTTCTTTACGGAATAGGCTTTATTTGTCTTATAAACGCAAATTTCATAAATTCCGTCGGCAGCATTTTCGACAGGACTTACGAGCTGGAAACTGCCGCGGTGATTGCGACGATCGCGGTAAATGCCGCTTCTGTGCTGCCCGTACTGGATATGGCGCTGCAAATTCAAGGAAAAGCGCCGAAATTCGCAAAAGCGGTCGGTCTTATCGTATCGGGATACGCTCTTATGTCGCTCACTACGATACTCGGCACTAATGATTTTGTAACGTTCACAAGCTTTATAATCAGCATTATCTATATCGTTGCCGCGGCAGTCTGGATAGTTATCGGCTTTAAACGGCTGAACGCGCTGCTGAGGCGCTTTGGTCTGGCGCTGGCGCTGCTGTCCTCCGCTAAGCTGTTTCTGTTCGATTTCTCCAATATCAATAACATGGGCAGAACGCTGCTGTTTATAGGATTCGGCATAACGCTGCTTTGTATCGCGTTCGGTTACGGTATCGCGGAAAAGAAGCTTAAAGAAAACAACAAATAATAAAATTTCCCGGAAGATGATTTACCTTTCGGGATTTTTTATACCATAATAAAATCGCAGATAGCCTCAAAAACCACATCATCTATCCCGTCGACCCGCTTTATGTCATAAATTTCGGCGAACTCTCCGTAGCGCTCGCGGTAAGCTATTATTGCTGCCGCCTTGTCCTCGCCTATTCCCCACAGCGTTTGCAGTTCCTCGGAGGAAGCGGTGTTTATGTTTACTATATCCGGCTCGTCCGGTTCGGGGAGCAGCGGAATATTATCGGTTGATCCTACGGTAGTTTGTTCGGGAGGTTCCGGACTTTCCGCCGAAGCCGATGACGAGAACGATTGTTCCGTTGTCGAGGTAACGGGCGGATCAACCGTTGAAGAGGACTCCGGCTTGCTTGACGAAGATTCTGTTGAAGAGGATTCCCAAGATTCGACGCTGCCCGATGAAGATTCCGTTGAAGACGATTCCAAAGATTCACTGCTGCTTGATGAGAATACGGAAATATTTGCAGTCGAGGTTGTTGAAGAAACCTCATTATTCTTTGCCAAAACAGAGCTTGTCCGTTCATCTTCATTTGTTGACCGGATTGAAGATTCACTCTTTGACGATGACTGCGGAACGCTCTGTAGCACGCTTTCCGAACTTTGCGTCTTTGCGGAAGTCTGAATGAACGTTTCCGATAAAGCAGGTTCGGTCGCGGATCCCGTTTCAGCAGACGCGGAAGAGCTTGACTGCGGCAGCGGCGAATTTTGATTTGAAGATGTCGTCGGGTTTGCGGAGGTACTTTCCGATGAAATTTCCGAAGTACTCTCCGACAACGAACTTGAAACCGGAACGGACGCGGTAAGCGTTTCGGCGTTCCTCGCCGAGGACAGACCCTCAGCCGTGACCAACACAACAGCCGAACCTCCGACAACGACGATCCCCGTCCTGACAAGTGTTCCTATTGATTTTAATTTCATATTTTCACCAAACCCGCGTACTTTCAAATTAAGAACCTACGCTATTGGTACGGGTTCTAAGTGCGCTGTTTTTTATTATTTCGCTTTACTATGGTACTGTGCGAAACATTTGAAATATATGTCTTGCTTTCGGTGACGATGAAACTCTTCGGCATATCCTCCGAAACGTTGACTACAAGTCTCTTTTTCTGGCAGGCATTCAGATAACCTGCGGTTATCCGGCTGACGGAACATTCCTCAATGTCGAATATCCCGACGACCTCGTCGGAGCGCACCGAAATATCCCCGCCCAAAAAAAGAAACATAAGTCATCTCACTTCCGTAAACGTGCCCTTGTCGGCAATCCACACCTTTCCGCCGCTCAAGGACGACAGATCGTCTATATTACAGCAAGTAATAAATACCTGTGATTTTTCAATATTGTGAATTACAAAATCCCGCCTTACGCAGTCCAGCTCACTTAAAATATCGTCCAGAATGATCACGGGATCGGTTTTGTTTTTGCGGCGGATAATCTCCGCCTCGGACAATTTGAGCGCCAGCGCTATGCTTCGCACCTGACCCTGTGACGCAAAATCGCGCGCCGCCATTCCGTTGATAAAGAAGTTTACATCGTCGCGGTGAACCCCCGAAAGCGTATAGTGCAGCTTCATTTCCGCTTCGAGATTTTTCTCCAGCGCAGCAAGATATTGTTTATACAATTCGTTAATATTGTCAAAATTAATACTTTCCGTTTTAAATATGGAGCTTATATATTCCATTGTAAGCCTTTCCGAACCGTCGGAAAGCTCCGAATAAATCTCCGCGGCGTATTTTTTCAGAAACGAAAAGTATTTCAGCCGCCCGTAAGTAACGTTGATTCCCTCCGCGGCAAGCACCTCGTTCCATGCCGCAAGCTGTGCCGAAACGCTTTGTCTGTCGCCGTTGTTGAACGACAAAATATTATTCCGCTGCTTCAAGCCCTTATTATAGCGCGAAAGCTTTTTCAGGTGCGTTTTCGTCTGCATAAGCGCTACATCGTCAAGATAATCGCGGCGAAGCTCTGGGGAACCCTTTATCAGATTTAAATGCTCCGGTATAAAAACAACGTATTTTAACACTCCGTATAATTCCGCGGCGTCTTTCATTTTTATACCATTATATTTTACCGAAACAATATTTTTACTGATAGTATAATCAATAATATTTTCACGTTCAGTAATATTATCACGGAAAAAAAGCTTAACCACGACCTCGGCTTTTGGATCATCGGCGGGAATATACTGCGAAAAACGAGCGCGCCGGAAGCTGCCGCCCAGACAAACCGAAACAGCCTCGCAAAGGTTGGTTTTGCCCTGAGCGTTGCGTCCGACAAAAATGTTCAGGTTTTTGTCGAGCTCAAGCTCGGCTTCGCCAATATTTCGGAAATTGCGTATATACAGCTTTGTAATATACATTATTCCTCATTGGAATTTGCTGATTTTTCAGCCTCAAGCGCCGCGGCGGCTTCCTCATCAAATACGACCTTGTACTTCTTGTTTTTGTACTCGATAACATCTCCGGGCTTGATCTTCTTACCGCGCTTGGTGCAGCACTCGCCGTTTACGTTGAATTCGCCGAGATCAATCAGTATCTTGGCTTTTGCTCCGGTTTCGGTAAAGCCCGAGAACTTCACGAGCTGATCCAGCTTTATCGAGGGGGTAGTTATCTTTAATTCTTCCATAATTATCTCCTATCTTCTACATTGTTATTTTTGACGGAATTTTATTACTTTAAACGCATGGGAAGCAGCAGAAAAGTAAATTCTCTGCCTTCCATGGGAGTTATTATAACGGGCGACACCGCCGAGCCGGTCAGAATAAGCTTCACACTATCCGAATCGGAAGCCTTGAAAGCGTCTAAGAGAAACTTGGTGTTGAAGCCGATAGTTATCGGTTCTCCGTTATACTTAATGTTTATTTTATCATTTATTTTACCGAGAGATGTAGAACAGCTTACCGTCAGCGAATCGCCGTTGAACTCACAGCGGATAGGCGACTTGTTTTTCTCATTGATAAACAGCATAGCGCGGTCGAGAACTTCAATGATCTCGCGGCATTTTACCTCCGCAAAAACGCTCTCCTCGCACTGAAAATGCTTCTTGTACTCCATAAACTCGCCGTTTATAAGACGTGAGATCATGGTGTAGCTGCCTATCTCAAAGGATATCTGGTTTTTCTCTATGCTGACCGTCACGTTCTTGTCATTCTCGTCCGAAAGCAGATGAACCAGCTCGTCAAGCGTTCTGGCAGGAACAATAAATTTTGTGTTCTCATAAGTCATAGGCTCGCAGCGGAGTGCGATTCTGATACCGTCTACCGCAACTACGTTCAGCACATTATCCGCAATGTCAAACAGGCAGCCCGTAAGCGCGGGCTTGGTATCGGTTACGGCACACGCGTATTTGGTCTGGGTTATCATGCTCTTGAGAGTTTTCTGCGGCATAGTAAAGCCTTGTTCTACATTAGCCTGCGGAACGGGCGGATACTCGTCCGCTCTCATGCACATAACCGAAAGCTCCGACGCTCCGTTAACGATAGACGCCATATTGTTTTCCCCGATATCAAAATTGAGGGTACCCGAGGGCATTCTTCTTATAATATCGGACAACATTCTGGCGTTGATAACGGTGCTGCCGTTTTCACCGTTCTCGACAGTAATTTCCGTTCTGATACCTATTTCGAGATTATATCCCGTAATTGACAGAACATTATTGTCAAGCTCCATTAAAACGCCCTCAAGCGCCGCGATCGTCGATTTGGACGCCGCCGCCTTTGAAGTTGTCATTACAGCTTCAAGAATAACATCTTTAGCACAGCTGAATTTCATAATTGAAATTCTCCTTTCCTTTTGCAAGCAATAATACAAACCGCGACGCCGGCTGTCTGCCGGCAACCGTTAAATGGCAAACAATAAGTCAAAGCTTATGTTCGGCACTGACGGCTCTTTGCGGACAGCGGTTTTTTCGCTGCTTTTTTTATCGCAGAAAAAATCAAAAATTATCTTTTTATATTTTTAATAATAATAATAATAAGGACGGTTGAAACGGTGAAAAAGTCGCCGAAGCCTTGTCCCGTAAGCTGTGGAGTATCCAAAATTTTCAACACGGCTTTGTCGGAAATTTCTTAAAAAGTTTAATGTTTTTCCGAGGCTGTTAAGTCTGTTAAATAACGTTGAATATTCCGTTAAAAAGCTACTGATTTGTCTTGATATTTTTAATGATATCCTCGACTATCGAGCGGAAGCCGCTGTCGCGTTCCATTTCCTCCTTGACGGATTTAATGGCGTATACGACCGTGGAGTGATCTCGCCCGTTGAACTCCTGACCTATCGCCTCGTACGGCAGCCCGGTGACCTCTTGAATTACATAAATAGCGACCTTGCGCGCCTGGGAGATATTTGCCGTGCGGCGCTGGGAACGCATTTCGTCCGGTTCGACGTTGTATATCTTAGCGACCTCTCCGATTATCTTATCGACCGTCACCGGTATGGGCTGATGATCGGTAACGATATCCTTGATAACGTTCTGTGATACCGCGATCGTCGGCTTGACCTGGGATACCATATACAGAGCGTTCAGCTTGGTGACTACTCCCTCTATCTGACGGATATTGGACTTCAGCTTTGTAGCAATATAATCAATAACATCCTCGGAGATATTGAAGTGAAGCAGCTCCGCCTTACGCTGGATAATTGCGAGTCTTGTTTCGTATTCCGGCGGCTTTACGTCGGCGGCAAGACCGCTTGAAAAGCGCGTTCTCAGTCTGTCCGAAATGGACTTGATCTCCTTTGCGGGTCTATCAGAGGTGAGCACGATAACCTTATTCTGGTTATACAACTCATTGAAGATATGGAAGAATTTCTCCTCGGTCTGCTCCTTGCCCGCGATAAACTGGATATCGTCAATCAACAGAGCGTCGGCGCTTCTGTATTTCTCATCGAAGGTCTCGACGTTATTCGCGGAAATGGAGTGCAGAAACTCGTTTGTAAACGTTTCGGCGGGTATATATATAATGTTGATCCCCGGAAAGTTGGACTTCATTTCGCTTTCGATAGCCGAGAGCAGATGTGTTTTTCCAAGACCGGAATCTCCGTAGATAAACAGCGGATTGTACTTTTCATGCTGCTTTTTTGAGACCGCCTTTGCCGCCGCGAAAGCCAGATTATTCGATGGACCTACAATGAAGTTATCAAATGTATAAGTGATCTTCTTGTCAATGACGCTTACCGAATCGGTATCCGTTTTGATCGTTTCAGGCATAGGGGGCTTCTGAGCTGATAAATTATCGTCGACTATGATCTCAACGCTTATTGGCACGCCGAGAATGACTTTCAGCTGCTCTTCAATATACGGAAGATAAAGTGAATTTAAGGTTTCTCTTTTAAATTCCAGATTTGTCGCGAGTATGAAAACATTGCCTTCCATTTTTATAGGCACAAGCGGATCCAGCCACAGCTCGCGCGCCGCGCCGGAAATATCGTATTCCTTTACGCAGTTGTCAACAACCGCCCGATAGATATCGGATAAAGAGGTCAAAGGGTTCATTATTTTTTCACCATTCCACAAAAATTAAAATATCCAAAAAAAAAATTCACAATCAAACAGAATTTCATATAATAATTATACCATAACCGACAAATTTTTTCAAGCAGAAATAACGACATAAAAAATCGAATAAACTGTACATTATTAACAAACGAAATATGTTTTTAATTAAAAATTTTTGAACATACCGAATTTATTACCGGAAATTTAACAGAATTTAACTTATTTTCCGTTATAAACAAAAATGTGCAATTATACGATTTGGATAGATTGTTCTTAATGTTGAAAACTCAGTTGAAAGTGTGAAAAAGTCCTTTATTTATGTGATTTGTTTTTTCTAATTTTTTCAATTATCCCTGTGATTATGAATAAAAAATGTTTTAGGTTTTATAAAATATACAGAATGTTATTTAAAATTTTTTTAGAATTAAAGGACAAAATAAGAATTTTAATAATAATTACTGTTTTTATGTTGAATACTATCCAACAAATTATTTTCAACTGCTTTTCAGGGAGATAAATCAACATTTAAAATGTGGAAAATAGGGCAGTTTGGTTGAAAACTCTGTTGAAAGTGTTAAAATATGCTGTTGTTAACGCATAATTTTTTTATGTGGATAAGTTGTAAGTCCGGTTGAATGTCGGTTGAGTTTTTGATGAGAACTTTTTTGTCAACTTTTCTTTGTTAATTGTTGAAAGAATATCTTTATTTTATCATACTATAGCGTAGTAAATTATTGTTTAGCGCAGTGGCGGTGATGCTTTTTGTAATTTGTTGCTTGTTGTGGTTTCGTTTATTTTAATTAAAATGTTGACGCACGGTTGGGGGGGGGGGGGGGGGGGGGGGGGGG
>CAYWIP010000024.1:0-31959 GCA_964458395.1 uncultured Ruminococcus sp. | reverse complement strand
CCGAAGGGTGTCCTCTCGCAACCGTGCGGCAACATAATAATTAAAATAAACGAAAAAACGAGGATTAACCTACAAAAAATCTTTTACCCCCGGCGCTGCTGCGCTAAATTCAAATTTACCACACCGTGGCGCACTGCGCCTTTTTTCTTTTTACCGAATAATCCCGCCAAATATTCCCATAATAAAATTACAAAATTATGTAGTGGGGGTAATAAAATGGCTAATCAAAACAGCGTTCCGGGATTTTCGAGCGAAGCGGCGGAGGCTCTCGGGAGCGCGATGACAATCGCGGGACAAATGGGTCACACCTATATCGGCAGCGAACACCTCTTATGCGCACTCGCCAAGAATTCCGAAAGCGCCGCGGGTGTGCTTCTGGCGCGGCAGCAGGTGCGTTTCCGAGACCTGATCCTGCAGCTTAAGGACAGAATAGGTATCGGGCAGAGCGTGGAGCTTCACGAAAAGGATTTTTCGCCGCGCCTGAAAAAACTGCTCATGAACGCGCGTTCCTACGCCGCCGCCAAGAACGACAAGTACGTCGGCACAGAGCACATACTGCTCGCGCTGCTGACTGACCGCGACTGCACCGCCTACGCCATTCTTGCCGAGCAAAGCTCCGACACGGTATCAAAGCTTTACGGCAACGTTTCCGCACGGACTTATGACAGCCCCTGTTTCGATAATTTGCCCAAAAAGTCCGAAAAATCCGCCAAAAAGCCCGAGAGCACACGCAACGAGTTTCCCATGCTGACAAAATACGGAAGAGAGCTTACCGCCGAAGCACGCGAGGGCAAGCTCGACCCGGTCATCGGACGCGACACCGAAATTGAGCGCATGGTGCAGATACTCCTCCGGCGCAGCAAAAACAACCCTTGTCTTATCGGCGACGCGGGCGTTGGCAAGACGGCTGTCGCGGAGGGCTTTTCACAGCGCGTCGCTATCGGGAATGTTCCTCCCGAGCTTGCGGAAAAGCGCGTGTTCTCCCTCGACCTTTCGGCAATGCTTGCGGGCGCCAAGTACCGCGGCGACTTCGAGGAACGCTTAAAGGGCGTTCTGGATGAAGCCGCTGCCAATCCCTGTGTAATTCTGTTCATCGATGAAATTCATATGATAGTCGGAACGGGCGCGGCAGAGGGCGCTATCGACGCGGCGAGCATTTTAAAGCCGCTGCTCGCCCGCGGCAGGATCTGCCTTATCGGAGCAACGACTACAGACGAATACCGCCGTTTCATTGAAAAGGACAGCGCGCTTGAACGCCGCTTTCAGCCGATATGCGTTGAGCAGCCCGACGAAAACGGCGCGGTGAATATTCTGCTCGGACTTCGCCCGAGATTGGAGGAGCACCACCACGCGCTCATAACCGACGAAGCGATAAAGGCGGCGGTGAAGCTCTCCGAGCGCTATCTGAACGACAGGCGGCTCCCCGACAAGGCGATAGATCTTATTGATGAAGCGGCGGCACGCGCACGGACGGAGCGCATCTCCGCAAATCGCAGACTGTTCGTCGGCAAGCGTGACCGAGTTGTCGTAAACGCCGAGGATGTCGCCTTGGCAGTTTCGGCAATAACGGGGATACCGGCGGCGCGGCTTTCCGAGGACGAGGGCGAGCGCCTGTCGAAGCTCGAGGAGCACCTCCGAAAGCGCGTTATCGGACAGGAAAAGGCGGTGTCGCTTGTCGCAAACGCCGTACGCAGAGGGCGCGCAGGTCTTAAGGACCCCGAGCGCCCCATAGGCTCGTTCCTGTTTCTGGGGCAAACGGGAGTGGGCAAGACGGAGCTTTCGCGGGCGCTCGCGGAGGGAGTGTTCGGCGATGCGCGGCGGCTTATCCGCTTCGATATGTCCGAGTTTATGGAGCGTCACTCGATCAGCAAGCTGATAGGTTCGCCGCCCGGATATGTAGGGTACGAGGAGCAGGGCAGACTTATCAAGGAAGTGCGCTCCCATCCGTATTCGGTGGTTCTTTTTGACGAAGTGGAAAAGGCTCACCCGGACGTGCTGAGCATTCTGCTGCAAATTCTTGAGGACGGAAAGCTCACCGCCTCGGACGGCAGGGTCGCCGACTTTAAAAACACCGTTCTGATACTCACGGGAAATATCGGCGCGGAGGAGCTGAACCGCACCGCCGTAGGCTTCGGCGGAGGAAAGGGGGGCAGCGGAGAGGTTCTCGGAGCACTGAAAAAGCAGTTCCGTCCGGAGATGCTCAACCGAATCGACAACGTTGTCGTATTCGAGCGCCTGACTGCCGAGAATATGGAAGCGATATGCGCAAAAATGCTCGATAGCGTTTCGGAGCGGGCGCGTTCACGCGGAATTGAACTAACCTTTGACGCAGATGCCGCAAAGCACCTCTGTGAAAGCGTTCGGGAAGACGGAATGGGCGCGCGGCCGCTCCGCAGAAAAATCACCACTGATATCGAGGACTTGCTCTCAAAGCGCATCATCTCGGGCGAGCTTCCGCAGAACTGCCGCGCGGAGGTCTGCTTTATCAATTCCGCGTTTGAGGTGAGGGTCTTAGTCGATAACTGACAGCCCGCACTCCTCGCTGCAATTTTCCAGCATACTCTCGGCAAACACCGCGTAGCCGCGCGTAGGGTCGCTCACCAGAACGTGAGTTACCGCGCCGATAAGCATTCCGTCCTGTAAAATAGGACTGCCGCTCATACCGCGGACTATCCCGCCCGTTTTCTCCAGAAGCTCCTCGTCCGTTATCCTGATGACCATACCCTTTGAGCCGTTCAGGTCGAGCAGATTTATGCGCTCTATCTCAATGGAGCACTCGCACGGCTCGCTGCCGTCAACGGTCGTGAGCATGGTTGCCGCGCCCGTCCTGACCTCCTGACGAAACGCGACCGGAACGGCTTCTCCTTCCACGGGCGCCGAGAGCCTTCCGAACACGCCCGCGGCGGTATTCCCAGCCAGCTCGCCGATATCGGAATTCGGCAATATCGTGCCGCAAAGCTCGCCCGCGCTGCCCTCTTTACCCTTGATAACATCGTATATCTCGGCGGAGGTTATCTCGCCCGATTTCAGCGGAACAGCGCCGCCCGTAGTCACGTCGCTTACCGCGTGCCCGAGACCGCCGAAGATAAGGCTCTCGGGGTCAAGAAACGTGAGAGTGCCTATCCCTGCGGCGCTGTCGCGTACCCACGCGCCTATTTTGAGTGTGCCGCCGTTGTTCTCGGGGATAAGCTCAACGGAAATTTCACTTCCGCTGCGCTTAAGAATTATCCGCGTACTGTCCGACGAAAGCTGAACCGCCCCGCCAAGCTCCGAGTTGGTGCAGACCTCCTGCCCGTTGACGCTTACGATAACGTCGCCGGGCTTTATTCCTGCCCTGTCGGCGGGCGATTTTTGGGCGACCTCTATCACCATAACTCCGTCCGACTTCACCTTTATGCCGAACGGAGTGCCGCACGGTATCACCGACGGCCGCTCCTTTTCGGAGACCTCGGCGGTTTTTATCGGCAAATCTCCCAGATAATAGGAAAGACCCTCGGGGGTCTGACGCAGGACAATGGGGGAAAATCCGCCGCCCGTAAATCCGGAAACGGATTCTACATTTATATTGCAAGGGAGCGCGGCGTAGAAATAGCCGAAAACCGCAATAAAAAGCGCGGTCAGCGCCGCAGCCGTTCCCGTGAAAATTTTGAGTTGTTTTCGTATCATATTATGTTGACTGCCTTTCGTTTGTAGTTGAACTCATTTTCGAGCACGAACATATTTTTTGCGGGAAAGCGCCCGATATCAAAGGAAATATCGGACGGGGAAATTAAGATTTGCCGCCAATATTCGGCTGTCAGAACGCAAAATCACCGCTTCGCGGATTTACGGAAATAAACCCCTTGACATTTTCCCGAAAAAGCGGTATAATAATAGATATGTATTTTCCGAAATTTGGATCTCTCGGCAGAATATTTTTTGGAAATCCTTGGAATTTTGAGGTGCGATCCTCTTTATTTAATATAAAATTTGCTGTCAAATAAAGTTGCTTCATATTTATTTTAAGCCCGAAACACGGACGTTATGAGTTTTGGGCACTGTAAAATGTTGTCATTTTTTGCGGACGTTTTACACGAAGTACATGGAAATTGCGCAAGATCTTGAACTAAAAAGCAAAATATCGTGTTTTTTGCCGAATAATTCTTTACAATGCCGCAATTCAATTTAACTCGTTTTGACGCATATTATAAAAACCCTACGGTGAATTATGCGATTTTTGGGGAATTGTTTGTGAAAATTGCATAAAAAGAAAGGAAAATTTATGGGATTATTGTCAAACAACAAATTGCTTACGGAAACGGAAAACATAGCCAGAAAGCCCGGCAGACCCGCCGCTAAAGCTCCGGCTGCTCCTACTGCTGCGGCGGCTCCGACAGCGCCGAAAAAGACTTATCGGAACGCGTCGTCCGCGCCGGTGAAGAAATACAGACAGCCCGGCACTCCGGTGCTGACGAACAACAGAGCGCCCGCCGCTCCGAAAACTCCGGTGCTCGGACGCAATAACGCTCACCCGCGCCCCGCGGAGCAGAAAAAGCCCCGCGAGAACCGCAGTACGCCGGTACGGTTTATGGCGCTCGGCGGACTTAATGAGATCGGAAAAAATCTGTATGTGTACGAGTGTTCAAACGATATGTTTATCGTGGACTGCGGTCTGGCGTTTCCGGACGAGGAAATGCTCGGCGTCGATCTGGTCGTTCCCGATTTCACCTACCTCGAAAAGAACAAGGAGCATTTCCGAGGCATCGTTATCACGCACGGTCATGAGGATCATATCGGCGCGCTGCCGTATCTGCTCAAGAAAATAAACGTGCCGATCTACGGAACAAGGCTCACGCTCGGTCTGGTCGAGGGCAAACTCAAGGAGCACGGACTGCTCTCGCAGGCTTCGCTGAACGTCGTGGAGCCGCGCCAGAACGTCCGTATGGGCTGTATGTCGGTAGAGTTTATCCGCGTGAACCACTCGATACCCGACAGCTGCGCTCTGGCTATACACACTCCCGCGGGAGTTATCGTGCATACGGGCGACTTCAAGGTGGACTATACGCCGATAGAAGGCGGAATTATCGATCTGGCGAGGTTCGGAGAGCTGGGCAACCGCGGCGTGCTTGCTTTAATGAGCGAAAGCACAAACGTTGAGCGCCCCGGCTATACGAAATCGGAGCGCTCGGTCGGCGAGAGCTTCAAGGGCTTGTTCGCGAGGGCGGAGGGAAAACGCATTATAATTGCGACGTTCTCCAGCAATATCCACCGCATACAGCAGATAATCGACGAAGCTGTAAAGCACGGACGGCGCGTCGCCGTTTCGGGCAGAAGCATGACGAACGTTATTTCAAAGGCGGTCGAACTGAATTATATCAAGGTTCCGGACGGCACGATGATCGACATCGAGGACGTAAACAGGTACGATCCCGCCGATCTTGTCATAGCGACGACGGGTTCTCAGGGCGAGCCGCTATCGGCGCTCTCGAGAATGTCGAGCGGCGACCACCGACAGGTAACGATAACGCCCAACGACTTCATAATCATTTCGGCAAACCCCATTCCCGGCAACGAAAAGCTGGTCACCAAGGTAGTCAACGAGCTTATGAAGCAGGGCGCGGAGGTCATCTACGAGAGTATGTACGAGGTTCATGTTTCGGGTCACGCGTGTCAGGAGGAGCTGAAGATGATGATCTCGCTCACCAAGCCGAAGTTCTTCGTGCCGATACACGGCGAATATAAGCATATGAAGAAGCACGTTCAGCTTGCGACCGGTATGGGTATCCCCGAGGAGAACGCGTTTATAGCGGATCTGGGCGACGTTCTGGAAACGGACGGCGTTGAGATGAAGTTCACGGGAACAGTGCCGAGCGGCAAGGTAATGGTGGACGGCTTCGGCGTGGGAGACGTGGGAAGCGTCGTGCTGCGCGACAGAAAGCACCTCGCCGAGGACGGCGTTATGATAATCGTCGCGACGATGAACCGTGAAACGGGCAAGGTAGTCGCGGGACCGGATATCGTTTCTCGGGGCTTTGTGTACGTCCGCGAGAGCGAGGAGCTTCTTGACGAGGCAAAGCAGCTTATGACGCAGGTCATGGAGAATCTGCAGGAACGCAACATCCGCGAGTGGGGCAATATAAAATCGGCGATGCGCGACGAGCTGTCGGAGTTCATCTACAAGGAAACGAAGCGCAGCCCGATGATACTGCCGATAATTATGGAGATCTGAAAAATTGCCATGAAAAACTTTTACAAGAGCAACGTCCTGCTGACGGCTATCGGTACGCTGATAATAATGCTGATAGTCATCGACGTATACGTATTCCGTCACGAGCCGCTGATGTTCTGGGTGTCGCTGCCGATACTGCTTGGCGTTTCGGGACTGGCGCTGGGCAAGCTGCTGCAAATTCGGCAGAGCGAGTACTGGTACTTCGAGCAGCTTTCGGAGGAGCTTCGCAGCACGGGTTCGATGTCGCTGATAGGCTTTCCGCTGCCGATATGCGTGGTGGACGAGGAGCTTAGCGTAATATGGAGCAACGACTGCTTCAACGATATGTTCTTCGAGCCGAGCGAGGACGTAAGCTCCATAAACACGGTCACGGACGTGCCGCTGGAGCTTTTCGGCTCGGACGGAAGAGAGATAAGCTACGGCGACAAGTGGTTTCGCGTTTACTCGGTTCCGCATGAGTTCACGGTGGACGGGAGGATCGCGGGAAAGCCGTCAATATTTGGCTCGGACGCGCCCGCAGAAACTGTCAGGGAAAAAATCACAATGCTGATTTTCCGCGATGTTACGGACTTCAAGACGCTCCAGTCAACGCACGAGATGTCAAAGCCGGTGGTTATGATCGTTATGGTCGACAACTACGAGGAGCTGCTTTCGGGCGCCAAGGAGAGCGAACGCGCGTATGTAACGATACAGGTCGACAGGCTTATCGAGGAGTATTTCGCCGAAAAAAAGGCGGTGCTGAAAAAGATAACGGGCGACAAATTCCTGATCGTTCTCGAACAGCAGTACCTCGATGGAATGATAAAGGATAAGATGGCGCTCATAAACAAGGCGCATGAGATAATAGTGCGCGACAGAGCGGTCGTTACGCTGTCTATCGGCGTTGGCGCGACGGCTTCGTCGCTTGCTGAGGGAGAACGCTTCGCAAGTGAAATGCTGGACAAGGCGCTCGAGCGCGGCGGCGATCAGGCGCTGGTGAAAACATCGAACGGCTTCAACGCGTTCGGCGCGATATCTCCGGGCAAGGAGCGCACGGGAAAGGTCAAGATACGTCTTGCGGCGGAGGAAATAAAGAGCCTTATCAGCACCGCGGATACTGTGTACATAATGGGACACAGCTTCGGCGACTTCGACAGCGCAGGCTCGGCAATAGGGCTTACCTGCGCGATACGCAGACTGGGAATTCCCGCGTATACGGTGGCGAGGTTCAGGGACAGCTCGAAAACCAACGCGAAAACGCTGTTCGACAAGTTCGCGGATTACGATACTCCCGTTGCTATCGAACCGGAGGAGGCAAGGCAGTGGATAACGCCGAAGTCGGTGCTTATCATCGTGGACACGCATATCACAAAAAAACTCGAAGATATGGAGCTGTACGAGCTGGCGCAAAAAAAGCGCGTGGTGATTATAGATCATCACCGTTTAAGCGCGGGCGCAATAACGGAATTCGCGGTGCGTTGTCACGAAAGCAACGCGTCGTCCGCGTCGGAGCTGGTGACGGAGCTTATTCAGTATTTCAGCAGCGAGGTGCTGCTGAAGCCTGTGGAAGCGGAAGCGCTTCTGGCGGGCATTACGCTCGACACAAAGGATTTTGTTATGAGATCCGGTGTTTCGACGTTTGAGGCGGCGGCGTATCTGAAAAAGCTGGGAGCGGATACGATCGCGGTAAAGAAGCTGTTCGACACGACTATCGAAAACAAAACGCGCAAGTCTAAGATAATCTCGTCCGCGAAGATATACAGAGCGCGGTGCGCTATCGCTCTGGTCGAGGAAAGCTTTCCCGAGATCCGGGTGCTTTGCTCGCAGGCAGCCGACGAAATGCTATATATCCGCAACGTCGACGCGTCGTTCACTGTGTATCCTATTGAGAACGGCTGGTGTATAAGCGCTCGTTCGCTCGGAAAGATCAACGTTCAGGTGCTTATGGAAAATCTCGGCAACAAAAAGGACGACGGGGGCGGACACCAGTCAATGGCGGGCGCGCAGCTCTACGGCATTACGGCGGAGGAAGCGGTCGACAGGCTGCACGCGGTCATCGACGAGTACTTCACGCCCGTGCCCAAGGATAAGGATTAGCACAAAAAGTTTGCAGAGCAAACAAAAAATAATTAACGGCAACAATAAAAAACGCAGGGGCAAAAGTCGCAAGCGAGCAGCGTTGCGGACTTGCAGCGAAACGAGCGTAGCGAGTGAAGCGGAAAGCCCGCAACGCTGCTCGGCTAGTGAGCGGAGCGAACGGTGCGAGCTTTTGCCTTTTAAATGAAGACGAGCTTTTGCCTTGTAAATAAAGGCGGGCTTATGCCTTTTAAATCAGGAGGATAATATGAAAGTTATTTTGTTGGAAGATGTTAAGGGAACAGGCAAAAAGGGCGAGGTTCACGAGGTCAAGGACGGATACGCAATAAATTGCCTGATAAAAAAGGGTCTGGCGCAGGAGGCGAACGCTAAAAATCTGAACCTGCTCCAAGGTCAGAAGGACAGCGCTCAACACAAGATCGACATGGATATTGCGAACGCAAAGAATATCGCGGGCAAGCTGGAGGGCAAGACGGTCGAGGTAAAGGCTAAGGCTGGTCAGAACGGCAGACTGTTCGGCACGGTGACCTCAAAGGAGGTCTCGGCGGCAATAAAGCAGTCGTTAGGTCTGGACGTCGACAAAAAGAAGATCAGCATCGCGATGAAGATAGAGGGCTTCGGCGACTACTCCGCGGAGGCGAGGCTGTACGCCGGGGTTTCCGCGAAATTCACGGTAAGCGTTAAGGACGAGGGATAATCAAGAATGGCTGACTACGATCTCACGGGAATAAACCTCCCGGCTAACGCCGAGGCGGAGGAATCGGTACTTGGCGCGGTGCTCATTAAAGGGGAGCTTCTCGGCGAGGTTATCAGCATTCTTCACCCCGAGCACTTCTTTGTCGATCAGAACCGTGAGATTTACACGGTGATGATGCAGCTCTATATGAGCAGCGAAAAGATCGATATTGTAACCGTCGGCAACGCCTGCGTGCGGCAGGGAGTTTTCGACCGCGCCGACGAAAGCAAGCGGCGGCTCATGGAGATTATGAACGGCGTTCCGAGTTATTCCTCAATAACAAAGTACGCGAATATCGTTATTGATAATTACCTGCTGCGCAGCCTTATTTACGCTTCAAAGGAGATTATCGACGCCGCCAACAATTCCGCCGATACGGCGGAGGCTGTGGTTGATTTTGCCGAGCAGAAGATTTTCGATATCCGCGCGGGCACGGAAAACGGCAGCCTCACGCATATCGCGGGTGTAGTTTACGACAGAGTGCGCGCGTTCAGCGATCTTGTTAAATCATCGCGCGAAAACGGCGGTCAGCCCGCCATGACGGGTCTTGCTACGGGCTATACAGAGCTTGACAAGCGCATTTTCGGCTTGAACAAGTCCGATCTGATAATCCTCGCGGCTCGTCCCGGTATGGGTAAGACCTCGTTCGCCATGAATATCGCGGCAAACGTCGCCAAGCACTTCCGCGATAAACAAGTGTGCGTTTTCAGTCTGGAAATGAGCAAGGAGCAGATAGTGTCAAGAATGATGTGCTCCGAAGCCTGCCTTCCGTCGGACGCTATGAAAACGGGACGTTCCACGCCGGAACAGCTCAACAACGTAATGCTTGCTGCGGATGTGCTCCAGCATCTTGAGATATACATCGACGATACCCCGGGCTGCAACGTCACAAATATCAAGTCGAAGCTGCGGCGAATGAAAAATCTCGGCGTGGTCATTATCGACTATTTGCAGCTTATGACGAGCGTCAACAACTTCCACGGAAACCGCGTTGCCGAGATCTCGGAAATAACGCGCAACCTGAAAATAATGGCTAAGGAGCTTAACGTGCCCGTTATCGCGCTGTCGCAGCTCGCCCGCGGACCCGAGCAGCGCCCCGATAAGCGTCCGCTGCTGTCGGATCTTCGCGATTCGGGTTCTATTGAGCAGGACGCGGATATCGTACTGTTTCTGTACCGCAATTCCTACTATGACAAGACCGACCCCAACCAGAACGTCTGCGAGTGCCTTGTTGCGAAAAACCGTCACGGCGAAACAGGCACGGTGTATCTGGGCTGGCAGGGAGAATATACAAAATTTACCAATGTTGAAGTCAAGCTTATTCATCAGAATGAGGGCGGCTGATTTGAGAAAAAATGAGCGATTTTATTGATAAGGTTCGGCAGACCGCCGCGGACTATGGTATGCTTGACGGCAATTCCGCCGTTTGCACGGCGCTTTCGGGCGGCGCGGACAGCGTTTCGCTGCTGCTGGCTATGAAAACGCTTTCGGCGGAGCGGGGCTTTACGCTTTCGGCGTGTCACCTTAACCACGGACTGCGCGGCGAGGAAAGCGACGGCGATCAACGCTTCTGCGAGGAGCTTTGCGCAAGACTGGATATTCCGCTGATATCGAAAAAGGTGAACATCGCGGAGCTTTCCGACAAGCATGAGAGCGTTGAGGAAACGGCTCGGCGCGTCCGATATGAATTTTTCCGCGAGGCGCTCAGTACGCCCGGGGAGAACGCGGTGCTTGCAACGGCACATACCGCCAACGACAACGCTGAAACGGTTCTGATAAACGCGGTTCGCGGAACGGGTCTTGCCGGATTGTGCGGAATCCCGCCCGTGCGCGCTCTCGGTGAATTTAAAGTTATACGCCCCCTGCTCGGCTGCACGAGAACGGACGTTGAGAAATTCCTCGCGGAGAACGGTCAAGGTTATGTCACCGACAGCACCAACCTCTCCGAGGAATACACGCGCAATAAGATCCGCCGCAGGGTGCTTCCGGAGATAGCGGAGATAAATCCGTCGGTTTTGGAGGTATTCGGGAGAATGTGCAGATCGCTCCGAGAGGACAACGCGTTCCTTGAGGAAACGGCGGAACGGGCGCTCAACGAAAACCGCGCGGGGCGCGGCTGGAACGCGTCGGAGCTGGCGAAGCTTCCCGCGCCGATACGCTCACGGGCGGTGCGGCGCATACTCATGGAGGGCGGAATCGAGCCGTCCGCGCAGCGGATAAACACGGCGTCGGAGCTGCTTACAAAGCGCTCGGCGAGGTACAATCCGTGCAAGAATCGCTTCTTCACGATACGCAAGGGCGTGTGCTTTGTGGAAAAGATCGAACAGCATTACCGAAGAGCAAACGAGAAGAAAAAATAACGCCGGAAAATTACAATAAATCCGAAATTTTCAGCAAAAATTCACGAAAATCAATTGCTTTTTTGTGAATTATGTGATATAATGAAAAATATGTGGGAGGACAGCACTATGTATGTTTCCGATAAACCCGATAAAATCGAAAGCGTTTTATTCACAGAAAAGCAAATAAAGGAAAAAGTTGCGGAGATAGGAAAAGCACTCACTAAAGAGTATGAGGGCAGAACTCCGCTCTTCATCTGCATATTGAAGGGCAGTACGGTATTTTTTGCAGATCTTATCCGCGAGGTGAAATGCCGCCTTGAGATCGATTTTTTCAGAGCGTCAAGCTACTCGGGAACAAAGTCCACGGGCAGCGTTAACGCAAACTGGGGCGATATTCCCGATATAAGAGGACGCGATGTGGTGCTGGTCGAGGATATTATCGACACAGCGCATACGCTTTCAAGCGTAAAGGAAATGTTTATGCGGTATGAGCCTAAGTCGCTTAAGATAGTCAGCCTGCTCGACAAGCCGTCGCGGCGCGAGGTGGAGAACTTCAGGGCGGACTACACGGGCTTTGAGATCGAGGATCTGTTTGTGGTCGGTTACGGTCTGGACTGCGACCAGCAGTTCCGCAACCTGCCTTACATAGGCATTTATAAACCTTAAAAGGCTAAATTTTAACATATATTTTCGGGCGGAAAAAGAAATAAGCCCGGAACAGGAAAGGCGGTTTAAATGAAGAAAAATAAGCTCCAAGGCGTGATAATTTACTTTCTGATAGCGCTTCTGCTGATATTCGGGCTGGTATCCGTCCTCAATATGGCGGGCGGAAGAAGCTCGGCTATGTCGGCGAAATACTCCGACGTTATCGCGGAGTTCGACAACCTTAACGTTTCGTGGTTTGAGTTGGATCTCGGAAGCGGCAGACTGACATACGTCCTAAAGGGCGGCGACCCTAAAAACCAGCAGGACCTGAAAGCGTATTCCGTCCCGAATGTAAACATCTTCATTAACGATATAAATTCGGGCTACACAAAGGAAGGCAAGATCGCAAATTACCGTCAGCGCTACAACGAAGCCAACCCCGAAGCGCCGCTGATCGAAAACTATATACCGATATCCGACAACACGTTCCTCACGAGTATCCTGCCGTATCTGCTGCTTGTCGGCGTTATGGTGATATTTACCGTGATCGTGCTGCGCCAGACTACAGGCGGCGGAAAGATGAACACTTTCTCCCGCGCGAACGTCCGTCAGCAGACGGGCAAAAAGGTAACGTTCGAGGACGTTGCGGGCGCGGATGAGGAAAAGCAGGAGCTTGTTGAGATCGTTGACTACCTGAAAAATCCCGGAAAATACCGCGAGATAGGCGCGAGAGTTCCCAAGGGCGTACTGCTCGTAGGACCTCCCGGAACGGGTAAAACCTTGCTTGCAAAGGCAGTTGCCGGCGAAGCGGGCGCGCCGTTCTTCTCAATATCCGGTTCGGATTTCGTTGAGATGTACGTCGGCGTCGGCGCTTCGAGAGTGCGCGACCTGTTCGATCAGGCAAAGAAGCACACTCCGTCCATTATTTTCATTGATGAGATCGACGCAGTCGGCAGACAGCGCGGCGCGGGTCTTGGCGGCGGTCATGACGAGCGCGAGCAGACCTTGAATCAGCTGCTTGTCGAAATGGACGGCTTTACCGAAAACGAAAACATCATCGTCATGGCGGCGACTAACCGCCGCGACATTCTCGACCCTGCCCTGCTCCGTCCTGGACGCTTCGACAGACAGGTAGTCGTAAGCTATCCCGACATCAAGGGCAGAGAGGAAATTCTCAAGGTTCACACGCGCAACAAGAATATCGGTCCGGACGTTAATCTCAAGACTATTGCCGCGACGACGGCGGGCTTTACGGGCGCGGATCTGGAGAACCTCGTAAACGAAGCTGCGCTGCTTGCGGCGAGAGCAAACCGCAAGGCGGTAACAAAGGCGGATATCGAGGAGGCGACTATCAAGGTAGTTGCGGGTCCCGAAAAGAAGTCGCGCGTCGTTTCCGAGGACGAAAAGAAGCTCACCGCATATCATGAAGCGGGTCACGCTATCACGACCTTCTTCAGCCCCTCTCAGGATAAGGTTCATCAGGTGTCCATTATTCCGCGCGGTATGGCGGGCGGATTTACGATGCACGTTCCCGAAAAGGATAAGACGTTCGTCTCCAAGACCTATATGGAGGAGGAGATCGTGGTTCTGCTCGGCGGACGAGTTGCGGAAAAGCTTATTCTCGACGACATTTCGACGGGCGCATCCAATGATATCGAGCGCGCAACGGGCGTTGCGAGAGATATGGTAACGCGCTACGGCTTCTCGGAAAAGCTCGGTCCTATCCTGTACGGCAGCGAGAACAACGAGGTGTTCCTCGGCAGAGATTACGGTCATAGCCGCAACTACTCCGAAAACGTGGCTTCCGAGATCGACGCGGAGATCCGTGAGCTTATCGAAACGGGCTACGAAAAGGCAAAGGAGATACTCACCGTTCACGGCGATCTGCTGGAGCGCTGCGCACAGTATCTGCTCAGGCATGAGAAAATCGACGGTCCCGATTTCTACAAGCTGATGGCGGGCGAGATCGATATCGAGGGCAACAAGGTTCTCCTTAACGAAGAAAAGTCGGAGAATACGGAGTTATCCGGCGAAAAGCCCGAAACCTCCGAAGAGGCTCCGGAAAACAAAGACTAAAATAATAATATCCGTCCTGTCATTGGCAGGACGGAATTTTATGGAAAGGTAAAAAATGGCAATTGAGTATATTGACAAGGCTCCCACGCTGGAGGAGTACATGGAAATGCGCCGCGCCGTAAACTTTATGGTGCTGTCCGAAAGAATAGCGAGCAACGCGCTCAACAACGCGTTCCATATCACCACGGTGCGCGATAACGGCAGAGCGATAGGCATGATACGCGTACTCTCCGACGGCAGCTACGCGAATTTCATCACTGATGTAATGGTCATTCCCGAATATCAGCACCAAGGGATCGGCAAGGAAATGATGCGCCGTACTATGGAATTTATGCGCGGCACACTGCTCCCGGGCGAAACGATAGTACTTTATCTGATGTCCGCGATAGGCAGGGAGGACTTTTACAAGCAGTTCGGCTTCCGCGAGCGCCCGAACGAGGTCTGGGGCGCGGGAATGAGCCAATGGATACACGGGTAAGAAGCACGGGAAAAAAGGCATTGACAAACCGCCCATAATATGTTATTATATAAACCAGAGGGGAATTCCTCCCCGAGAGAAATATTTAGTGAGGTTAATTATGGAAAGATTTTGTGAAAAATGCGGTACGCTGGTTCAGGGCGAGGGCAAGTTCTGTCCGTCCTGCGGCGCTCCTCTCGAAAGCGCGGTAGACCTCAGCAAGCCGGCCGGCGCTCCGTCGGTCGAACCGATGCAGTCTGCACCCGTTCCCCCTCCCGCGGGAAATACTTATCAAAGCCCGAACGCGGCACAGATGCCCTCCTATCCGCAGAGCTACAACAACGCCGGAGTACCCGAACGCACCGAAAATATGACCGTCGGACAATGGGTGCTGACGATTTTCCTATCGTCGCTCAACATTATCGGACTTATTTTGTTGTTCGTGTGGGCGTTCAGCGATACTCCCCAGCCGAAAAAGAACTACGCGCGCGGTATGCTTATCATGATGGCGATCAGCGTTGGTCTTGCGCTTCTGATATGGATCGGAATGATCGCTTGTGTCGGTTCCATTGTCGGCTCAAGCGAATGGAACGATATTTTCAACAGCGGATACTATCGCTATTGATAAAATCTCATGGCTGTCGGATCGATTTTCGGCAGCCTTTTTCGGAGTAAATTATGACAAAAATCATTTCAACAACATTAAGAATACTTATCGCAGCGATCTCCTTTTTAATGCTGGTCTGGGTGAACCTCAACTTCATCACCGCAGGAACATTTATCGGCACGGCGCTTTTCGGGACGGTATTTCTGATAATGCTGCTCTGGAAACCATTCTGTCGGCTGATAAAACGAATTTGGGGCAAGCTTGCCGGAAAGCTCGTGCTGATTTTTTTTGGCAGCATTATCGCATTTTGCGCGGTGCTCTGCATAGTTTTTTCGGTGAATATGGCGGTGTGCATAGAAAAGCCGCTTGAAAGTCCGCGCGCTGTCATCGTGCTCGGCTGTCAGGTTCGCGGAGAAACTCCGAGTTCCATGCTCACGTATAGGCTCAACGCGGCGCAGGAGGTGCTGAAAGAGTACCCCGATTCGATCTGCGTTGTAAGCGGCGGGCAAGGCAGCGGCGAGGACATCTCCGAAGCCGAGGCTATGCGGCGCTATCTGCTCGACAACGGAATTGCCGAAGAACGCATTATCAAGGAGGACAAGTCGGTCAGTACGCGCGAGAATATCCGCTTTTCGGCGGAAATATTATCGGAAATGGGCATAACGGACGAGGTCGTTATCGTTACAAACGATTTCCACCAATACCGCGCCGATATATACGCGCGGGAAAACGGGTTCACTTCCGTCGGTCATCACTCAACGAGAACGCCGTTTCACAATCTGCTCAACTATTGGGTTCGCGAATGGGCGGCGATAATGGCTGTGCGCTTTGGTATATGACCGAAAATTGTTACTAAAAATCTGCGGAAAATCATCAAAATTTGTTAAAAAAGGCAGAACTGTCCGCAATCTCTTGACAAAAAAGGTACAATGTGCTAAAATAACATTTGTGATACGGAGGGCGGCTCGTTCGCTTTACCGTGATAAACAGATAAAAGCGAATTTGAAAGGAAGACGATCATTATGAAGAAAAGAATACTTTCCGTGCTTATGGGCGCGGTAATGTGCTTGGGTCTCTGCGGCTGTAACGGCGGCGAAAACGGTTCCAATGTCAACGGCTCTGTAGACAATTCCGAAGCAAACTCGGCAAACGACGGCAGCTCCGCGGGCGGCGACAGCAGCACTCCAGACAACAACGGCGGCGATACCGACTGGAATTACATAGCCAACAAGGGCAAGCTGGTCGTAGGAATCACCTACAATGTTCCCATGAATTATCTGGACGACAGCGGCAAGCTTATCGGATTTGAGACAGAGTTCACCACCGCCGTATGCGAGAAGCTGGGAGTTACACCCGATTTCCAGCTCATAGAGTGGTCGAAAAAAGAGTTCGAGCTGAACGCAAAGACTATCGACCTCGTATGGAACGGTCTTACCGTTACCGAGGAGAGAAAAGAGAATATGCTGTTCTCCAAGTCCTATATGAAGAACAAGCAGGCGACCGTAGTCAAGGCAGAAAACGCCGATAAGTACCCCTCCACCGCGGAAATGGCGGACATCACCATAGCGTTTGAAAGCGGCTCGGCGGGCGAGGACGTTATCAAGGCTGACGAAGCGCTCAAGAACTGCAAGCAGGTACCCAACGAGGCGCAGAAGGACGCGCTGCTCGAGGTAAAGAGCGGAACCGCAGATGCGTGCATTATCGACTTTACAATGGCAAAGGCAGCTACTGCGGAGGGCACGGATTTCGCCGATCTTAAGGTTCTCGAGAATATCCAGAACACCGACGAGGAGTACGCTATCGGGGCGCGCCTCGGCGATACCGAAACTATCGCGAAGATCAACACGGCAATCGATGAGCTTGCGTCAGAGGGCAAGCTGCTCGAGATCGCGAAGAAGTACAATCTTGACGACGCGCTTCTGCTCGGCGTCTGATAAAGGCTTTTTGAGAATAAACACGGCACGGGAAGGCGAACCGTCTTTGGCATTTCGGCTGTAGGAAATCGTTTGCAAAAGTGATTTCACAAAGATGAAGTGCCAGTACGGCACACTCGCTAAAGCTCGCGCCGTGTTTTGTAATTAAAGAAAAGGAACGATCGTATGAGTTTTTGGGACGTAACACGCCAGCTCGCCGACGGCTTCGGCATAACGCTGATAATTTTCGGAATAACTCTCGCCGCGTCGCTGCCGCTGGGACTTATCATCACATTCGGTTCTATGTCGAAAATACCGCCGATAAAGTGGATAACAAAGGTGTTTGTGTGGATCATCCGCGGAACTCCGCTTATGCTGCAGATTATTCTGATATTCTACGGACCCGGACTGTTGGACTGGGATATAAAGCTTCCGCGGCTTACGGCGGTGCTTGTCGCGTTTATTATCAACTACTCCTGCTATTTTTCGGAGATATACCGCGGCGGTATCGAGAGCATTTCCAAGGGGCAGTACGAGGCGGGGCAGGTTCTCGGCATGACGAAAACGCAGATATTCTTCAGGATCGTGTTGTTTCAGGTGATCAAGCGCATTGTGCCGCCCATGGGCAACGAGATAATCACGCTCGTCAAGGACACCTCGCTCGCGCGCGTTATCGCCGTAACGGAGCTTGTGAAGGCGGCGGAGAACATCATATCGGTAAAGGCTATACTATGGCCGCTGTTCTATGTCGGAGCATTCTATCTGATATTCTCGGCGCTGCTGACGTTCCTGCTGAATTTCGCCGAAAAGAAGATGAACTATTACAGCGGTTGACGGAGGATAAAAATGTCGTTCTTAGAAGTAAAAAATATTTACAAATCCTTCGGCAAAACGGAGGTATTAAAGGGCATAGATTTCTCAATGGAGAAGGGCGAGGTGCTTGCGATAATCGGAAGCTCGGGCAGCGGCAAGACCACGCTGCTGCGCTGCATGAACTTCCTCGAAACTCCCGATATGGGCACGATATCCGTCAACGGGAACGTGCTGTTCAGCTCGGACGAGCCGCCGTACTCCGACGCTGAGAAGCGCGAGAAGCGGCTGCACTTCGGGTTGGTGTTTCAGCAGTTCAACCTGTTCCCACAATATAACGTTCTGAAAAACGTGTCGCTTGCTCCCGAGCTTCGGCAGTTAAAGGGAAAAAAGCTCACCAAGGCGGAGAAAAAGGAGATAATAAAGCAGATCGACGAAAACTCGCGCCGCCTGCTCGATACGGTCGGACTGTCCGACAAAATGAACAATTACCCCTGTGAGCTTTCAGGCGGACAGCAGCAGCGCGTCGCTATCGCAAGAGCGCTGGCGCTGAATCCCGATATCCTCTGCTTTGACGAGCCGACCTCCGCGCTCGACCCCGAGCTTACCGGCGAGGTGCTGCGCGTTATCCGCGAGCTGAAGACCTCCGACCGCACCATGATAGTGGTAACGCACGAAATGAACTTCGCGCGCGGAGTGGCGGACAAGGTCATCTTCATGGCGGACGGCGTTATCGAGGAATACGGCACTCCCGACGAGGTTTTCGGCGCGCCCAAGAGCGAAAAGACAAGGAGCTTTCTGGAGAAGTCGCTGGAAAATCCGTAAAAGCGGTGGTTTTGAGAAAGAGGTCGAGATGAAGAGGAACGCAAGATTTATTCCGCTGTGGATAATGTTTTTGGTATTCGGGTTTTGCTGCGCGGCAATAAAAACAGATCTGTGGATACTCTTATCGGTCTGGGCAACGGGACTTTCGGTCTTCCTTTTGATCAGAATGAAATTGCCCTCTAAAAAAAGCATTATAATATCCGCCGTTATGGCGGTTCTGGTGATGATAGCATATCTTGGCATACATTGGGTAATATCTATGACATTCGACGGACCGGTGAGAAGCGATATCCCGACATTGGTTTTCAGCGAATTGGCGAGGGGCGTACCGACATTTCTATGCTCGCTTGCGGTTTTCTCCGTAATGGAAAAGCAAGGCGGCATAAAGCTGATCTCGACGGATAAAAAGTTGTCTCCGCTTATAAGCGTAATTATCGCGATAGACGTCGCCGCAGTGTTGTCAAGTATCAATTTTTTCCTTATGAAAAACGACAATCCGGCAGACTTCGAGATAAGCGTTTCACGTCTGATAGTATGTTTAATTCCCGCAATTTATGAAGAAATAGTGTGCAGAGCGATATTTATGGCTTTTTCGTTATACGTTATAGGTGAAGAAAAGCCCACGAAATTCCAGATGTTTACAATGTGGTTTATGATGTGTTTTCCGCATACGGCGGCTCACGGCTACGATATTGTAAGCACGGTTATACTCTGCGTTCTTTTCGGACTTCCGTTCACTCTCCTGCAAAGGAAAAGAGACCTTGCCTCCGCGATGATATCTCACGGCTTGGTGGACGCAGTGAGATTTACCGTTTTCGGTTTAGGACTGTAAATTCATGAGAAACGGCGTACACAAAAATGTACGCCGTAATTTATTTTATCCCTATCCTCATTCTGTAACAAAAGCTTACTGTATTTATCCCCTTGCCAAAGCTCCTGTACACGGCTTTTCGGAAATTAAGATAATCGTTTTCGATAAGCTCCGGAGAACGCTTTAATATAGCCTGCAATCCGCCCTGACTTTGAGCAAGAGCCAGAAAACGGTCGATATCGCATTCCTCGGAATTGTCGAAAACCACTTCCCTGCAATACTTAAAATAACCGCTATCAAGCATATTTTGCAGATGCTTGTTTTTATCCCACCGGTGAAATGTTTCTCGGATATCCTCATTCTCATCTTCGATAACTCTCACCTTATTAAATAAATTCATATAAGCGATCTCCGCGTCCGCGTTACATACGGGGGGCCAGTCGCAGTCCACAGCGGCAAATATACCGTCCTTTTTCAGTATGCGGTCGATTTCCAAAAGCGTGTCCTGCGGATTCATCCAGTGAAACGACTGTGAGCAGAACACAACGTCCGCACTGTCATCGGGCAATCCCGTGTTATCTGAATACGCTTTAACAAAGGACGCATTTCTTCCGGACTTTGCCTTGGCGATTTGCAGCATATCTCCGCTGGGTTCGATACCTATGACCCTGCCGCATTTATCCTCCCATGCTCTTGTTGATAAGCCCGTTCCGCAGCCCATATCCACAACGGTATCGGGAGTTTTCCCAAGGTAATCTGTTATTATCTCGATCGCGTGAGCGGGGACTGTCGGACGGCTGTTTTCGTATACGTCCGCAAACCCGATAAACCTGTCCGCGTTTATTTCGGCTGTCGGGTCGTCTGTGTTTTGAGCTGTCGCAAGCAGTCGATTAAGGGAAACACCAAACATTTTGGATATCTGCTTCAGAGTTTCGATATTCGGCGTCGTTTCGTTGTTCTCCCAGCGCGAAACCGCCTGTCTTGTAACGTAAAGCGCCTGCGCCATTTCGTCCTGCGTCATGTTGACATTCCGACGTATTTCCTTAATTATCTTGCCTATCATCTCATCACCTCATAAATATTATACCAGACAGGCAAAACTTAGTCAAGCAACCGATCGTTGCGCCGCGATCTAATCCAGAGCCAAGTCAGACGGAATTTCGGGGAAGTTGCGGTTTTTATAGTCCAAAAGTGCCGCTGTAAATTCCGTCCGCCCGTACCTGACCGTTTCGTCGACCGCAGCGGTGATATTTTCCGAGGTAATAACCCCGTACCGCGTACAATGCTCTATCATAGCGAATTCGTTGTTAAGCGCCGCTATATGTACGATATGCACCGCGTTTTTCGTGAGGTAATCAACGTATCCCTCCCGCGCCGTATCTGAAAGCATTTTCGGATACTCCAGCCGCAGAAACGCCGCGCTCGCCTTACCCATTGTGAATATGCCCGAATTCAGCTTCCGCAATATCTCGCGGTCATACATCTCGAAATCGAAGCCGCTACCGCCGAAACAACGCTGCGCAATATCGACCAAGTGAAAATCCGACGAACCACCGTAGGGTGTTGCAATCTTATACGATATCTCCCCTGTTTCCACATCGCGGACGGCAATATCGCCCACGCAGTTTAACGCGTTCCAAAGCATTTTCATCTGATTACAGTCAAAAGCCTCGGGGATAACGACCTCGCGTAAAACGCCGAGCGAGAACGACCCCATTTCCTTAAGCGAACCGGGCAGACCGATACTCAGCTTTTTGCACTTGTAAAACGCACTGTCACCCAGACGCTCCAAGCCCTCGGGAAGCTCTGCCCGTAAAAGTCTGTTTTCACAGTGAAAAAATGCGTATCTGCCGATGAAGCGGGTGTTTTTTAGGGTCACGCTCTCCAGATGATGACACTTTGAGAACGCGTTTTCGGGTATCTCCTCGCATGACAGGGAAACGCTTTCGAGCCGAGTACATTCCTCAAACGCGTATTTCCCGAGCACCTTGACATTTTCAAGATTAACCGAGCGCAGACGACCGCAGCTGAAAAACGCGGCGTTTCCTATTTCTCTGACGCGCGGCGTCAGCACGATCTCCTCAACAAGACGGTTAAACTGAAACGCGCCGCCTTCGATCACTTCTACCCCGTCGTGTACGGCAAAACGCTCTCCGACCGCCTTCTCCGGCGCGAAAATAAGGCGCGTTCTGTTCTTGGAATAGAGTATTCCGTTTTCCGAAATAAAAAAAGGATTATCCTCGTCAACGGTAATACTCCGCAGCGCCGCCGAACCGCTGCAGCTGTTCGGGAACACGGAGTCTTTATAAAGCGTCTCGGTCACACACCCCTCTATCCTCTCTACCGAAGCGGGAATATGCAGCGTTTCAAGCGCCGTACACATATGGAACGTTCCCTGCTTCAGCCGCTTCAGACCGCTCGGAAGATTGATCGTTTGCAGCGAGGTCATTTCACGGAAAGCGGACGCGCCGATAAAAGTTACGCTGCTTGGGATTGCAAGCTCACGTATTCCCGAGCAGCCGCGAAATGCCATAGGTCCGATACTGAGCAGACTGTCCGGAAAGCTCAGGCTGCGCAGCCGCGACATATTGCGAAACGCCAGTTCACCGATAAAACGCACGCCACCGCGTACTTCGTAATTCTTGCAGCCGCCTGCCACAAAACGGATAAGCGTCACGCCGTCCTTGCTGTAGACCGCCTTGCCGTCCGAAAAAAGGAACGGGTTATCTTCATCGATAAGAAGCTCCAGCGTCTGTCTGCCGAATACGTCCTGGTCGTAAACGCGTATCTCTTCAACAGTCGCCGGGAGCCGCAAAAGCTTAAGTTTCGCAGGAAGCTTCTTACTTACCGTAAAAACGGTTATCGCGTACCCGCCGATCTCACACGGCACGGCAATCTCGGAAAGCTCGCTGTCCTGAATCAGCCAAGCACCGTAACGACCGCCCGACTCCTTGTTTATCAGGAAACCGCGCTCGGGATATTCAGTGCATATATCATCCTTGTTCACGATACCGCCTCCTACTCTAATGAGATACTGCCAATTTCACCGGGGAAATGTCTCTCCTTGTACGCCAGCAAAAGCGCCGTAAACTCGATTTTCTCCCGCCGAACACAATACTCCGTAAGCTCCTCCAGATTTTCGGGAACAACCGCGCCCAGCCCCAACAAAAAATCAAACAGTTCAAAATTATCACTGTCTATTATGTTCATTACGGCTTTTGTGCCGTTATCGGAAATGAATTTTTTATAGCGCTCCTCCGCTGATTTTGAAAGCCTGTACGGGTACATCAGGCGGTCAAGACAGACGTTGAATCTGTCGCCGAAGTCAACATCTACGTCTAATTCATCAAAAGAATTATCGTAAAACGCGAAATTTAAATTGCGCATATTTCTGTTTTCCGTTATGCGGTAATTGTAATATTCGCTTTTGGGGAAATACAGCTTGTAAATCAATTCACCGCTTTCATGAGAACGTACAGTCAGCTCAAAGCTTTCGTCATTTGCATATCTGATCTCCGCGCTTACATTGTCGAAAACCTCTATCTGTTCGCAGCAGCTGAGAGCGTACCAATCGACCTTGCGTATACTTGACGGTAAAATCACCTTGCTTAAACCCGTCAGCACGTTTCCACCGCATATTTCTCTTGTTCCGGAAAGCACCTCATAAGGATCGCCGCACACATTGGTCGCAAACAGCAGCCGATCACCGCGGTACAAAACTCCGTTATAAACACAAAAATACGGATTGTTTTCATCGATAATTATTTCGGGTATCATATACTTATAACATTCACCGCTTTTCTCTATTTTGCGAATGTCTTTAGTGATATAAACCTTTTTTAATATTGTTTTCGATCCGGACAAATTATAATAAGCAGCGTGATCCGGCTGAAAGAAAACCTCTGTCACAGGCACGCCGTTTACATTGGGCGGCACCTTAATCATCTCGCGGCAGGTATATTCCGCTATATGAAAACGGTATTCGTCATACTGCGGTATTTTTTCACACCAGCACCCCAAATCGGGAAAATCTATTTCGTACTTCATTCTACCTTGCTTTCTCGGTCAGATAGGTTTGGTCATCTCGGCGAGCCACTCCGCCTCCTCTTTCTGCAGAAGCGGCGAAAGCGTTTCGCAAACCCAACTCTGATACTCGTTGAAATATGTTAGCTGTGCAGGGGTGAGCAGTTTCTTGTCGATCCCCGCAGTATCGAACGGCACGCAGGTCAGCGGCGAGAAGCAGAGAAATCCATCGTTCAGCCACTCCGCTTCCTGACACAACACAAGGCTCTCGTGACGTATCCCGAATTTCCCCTCGAAATACAACCCCGGCTCGTCGGAGGTTATCATTCCCGCTTCGAGCGGCGCGTCGTTCACCGCTCGCCACGAAATGCGCTGCGGTCCCTCGTGGACGTTCAGCAGAAACCCGACCCCGTGACCCGTTCCGTGATTGAAGTCCAGACCGTGCCGCCATAAGCTCTGCCGCGCTATTCCGTCCAGAGTCGAGCCGCGCACTCCTTTCGGGAACACCGCGCCGAGCAGCTCCAGATGCGCCGCCAGCACAAGCGTGAACGCGCGTTTTTCCTCGCCGGTAATTTCACCGAGAACGAAAGTGCGCGTTATATCCGTCGTACCGTCCGAATAATGTCCTCCGGTATCGGACAGAAGCAAGCCGTGCGGCTGAAGCTCCGCGTTTGTTTCCTCCATCGCGGAATAATGCACGATAGCTCCGTGCTCCCCATAAGCCATTATAGGCTCGAAGCTCTGCCCGAGATAGCCCTCGCCCATTCTGCGGAACTCCTCCAGCTTTTCGGCAGCGGATATTTCGGTGATTCTTTCATGACCTATCGCGCGTTTCAGCCAGTACATAAACCGCGTCACAGCGACGCCGTCCTTAATATGCGCGGAAATTTCGGCGTCGATCTCGTCGGGATTCTTCACCGCTTTCATCAGCACTATCGGACTTTGCTTGGAGATTATCCGCGCGTTTCCGAGCGAGCTTTTCATGCGGAAATTGACTGCCTTTAGGTCAGCCCAAACCGTGCTGCTCTGCGATTCAAGAGCGCTGTAAATTTCCTCATACGGACGAATTTCAACGCCGTCATTCCGCAAATTTTGAACGATATCATCACCAAAAATCGACCGCTCCGCGAACAACTCTACCATATCCTCAAACACGAGCATAAACGACAGAAACACGGGATTGTAGTCCACGTCGCCGCCGCGCAGATTCAGCGTCCAAGCAATCTCGTCAAGCGCGGAAACGGCAAGGCAATCGGCTTTTTCGGCTTGCATTTTCCCGCGGATATTCGTTAATTTCTCGCGCCGCGTCATTCCGCAGACATTCTCCGACAGCTCGAACACGGGCTTTTTCGAGAGCGGCGGACGATCCTCCCAGACCATTCCGCCCAAGTCCTCGTCCGTTTTCAGCGTGATGTTTTTCGGCTGCAATACCTTGTTAAGCCGCACTGCGAACGCTGCCGAGACTACCCTGCCATCAAAGCCGAGCGCCGAGTTTTCGGGCATTTTGTCGAGCAAAAACTGCTCGATCGTTGGCGTTTGCGGTTCGCCCATACGCATAAGTCCGATCCCGCTGCCCGACAGCTCGCGCTCCGCCTGAATAAAATACCGCCCGTCCGTCCAGAGCGCCGCTTCGTCGGACGTGACAACCAGCGTTCCCGCCGAGCCTGTAAAGCCGCTTAAATACTCGCGCAGCTTGAAATGCGCCCCGACATACTCCGACCCGTGAAAGTCGTCGGTCGGCACAATATACGCGTAAATGCCGCGCCTGCTCATAAGTCCGCGCAGCTTGTCAATTTGCTTCATCTGTGATCCTCCTAGCAAGTAATACCGAAAATTCCGCACAGCAAAGCCATTTGCTCATGTATAACGGCTTGTCGGCGGCGCGGTTTTCGTCAGCGAATATTTCAAATTCGCCGTCCGTTTCGGCGGTGATTTTCTCGGCGGTCGGGTTAAGCAGCAGTTGAAAATCGCCCGTTTTCACCACGATACCGCCGTTCAGCTCCTCGAAAGCGCACTCTCCGAAGCTGCCGAGAAACCGTTTCCGAAACGCGATCAGTCCGCGATAGTACTCAACGATATCGCAGTTTTCCGTTACCATATCCCATTTCAGCGAGTTCACGCTGTCGGGAGAATTATAGCTGTTGTCAATGCCGTTTTTTGTGCGCAGAAACTCCTGCCCCGCCTGAATAAACGCTATACCGCGTGACAGAAAAACAAGCGCCGCCGCCATTTTATCGGCTCTGATAACACGCTCCGGATCTGCGCCGTCAAGCGAAATATTCAGCTTGTCGAACAGCGTGTGATTATCGTGACACTCGACGTAGTTTATCGTCTGCGCCGAATTATCCGTCCAGAAATCATTCGGAAACTCACCCGAGAGCGCCCACCTTATCGGCGCGAAATGCCATTCGTCCGCCGTACCGTTGACGTAGCCCGTGTCCTCGCCGCTGAACACCGAGCCCTTCACGCCGTCACGGAAGCGGTCGTTGAAGAACGCGAAACCCGGCAGCCTTTCCGCGTTTCTCAAAACCGCGCGGAAACGCTCGGGATACGGGCTTGCGCCGCCCGTCCAGCCCTCGCCGTACAGCAGTATACCGGGGTTTATTTTACGAAGCCGCCGTTCCGCTTCGCGCAGTGTTCCGATATCGAGCAGCCCCATTAAATCGAAGCGGAAGCCGTCCAGTTTATACTCGCGCGCGAGGAATTCAAGGCTGTCCAGAATGAATTTGCGCGCCATTTTCCTTTCACTCGCGAACTCGTTTCCGCAGCCCGATCCGTTGGAATATCCGTCCTTTCCTCGGAAATAATAGCGCGGAAAAATTTTCCCGAACGGCGAATCGTCGGCAGAAAAAACGTGGTTATACACCACGTCCATAACAACTCCAAGTCCCCTCTTATGAGCCGCCGCCACAAGCTCCCGAAGCTCCTGAACGCCGTCGCTCCGCGAATAATACGTACTCGGCGCGTTGAAAAAGCGCGGATTGTAGCCCCAGTTATACCCGCCGCCGTCAAGGTCGAAATCGAAGATCGGCATAAGCTGGATATGCGTTGCGCCGAGATCTTTTATGTAGTCAAGCCCGACGATATCACCGTGAGAATTTTTGACTTTTTCCTCACAAAATGCAGAAAATTTTCCACGGCTTGCAAAATCTGCGCTCTTATCCATAGAAAAGTCCCGCACAGAAAGCTCGTAAATTATCGGGTTTTCCGAGGAGACATTGCGCTCGTTTTCCCAGCCCTCGGGAGCGTGCCGCCGCATATCGATTACAATCCCGCGCTCACCGCCCGCAGTAACGTCATACGAATACGGGTCGGCGCTCTCGACAGTTTCACCGTTCCGAGTTACCGAAAACGCGTAGAAAACTCCATCCAGATCGCCCGACTTTTCGTACTCGAAAACTCCGTTTTTCTTAGTCATCGACGCGGAAAAAATAAGCCCGTTTCCCGTATTGTAAAGCCGAAGCTCAACATTCTCGGCGAACGGCTGCCACACTCTGAAAACCGTTCTCTCGGGAGAGCAGTCCGCGCCCAATTTTCCGCCGAAATAATACTTATCGGCAGCCTTAAAATCAAAACAGTTCGTCATCATAATTATCCAGAAAGGTATGCACTCCGTCCCTATCCTTATACGATATCAGCCTGTCGAGCCGCACCGTACACACGCTGCGGAAAATGTTCTGCTCTACCTGCGGATTATCCTTTGCAAGCTCGGCTATCAGCCGCTTCACAAGCTGACGCTTAGAGCCGTCCTCGCGCGACGTTATCCTGCAGGCGCACCTCAAAAAACGCAGTCCGTTGAAGTCGCGCCACGCCGTTATATCGCGTTCGCGGACGTAAAACAGCGGACGGATCAGCTCCATTCCCGGATAGTTCCGCGCACGGAGCTTCGGAAGCATGGTCTGCGTCTGACCGCCGTACAACATTCCCATGAGCGTGCTTTCAATAACGTCGTCAAAGTGATGTCCAAGTGCGATCTTGTTGCAGCCAAGCTCGCGCGCCTTGTTGTAGAGATGTCCGCGCCGCATTTTCGAGCAGAGAAAGCACGGGTTTTCCGCGTTTTCGGTGTGTCTGAATATCTCGGTCGTGAACGTTTCAACAGGCAGCCCGAGCTGCTCCGCGTTCGCCAATATCCGCGCGGAATTCTCCTCGGAATATCCGGGGTTCATAACCAGATACCTCGCGTTCACGGGGACGCTCCCGTGCCGCTCGTAGTCGCGGAACAGCGCCGCCAGCAGCATTGAATCCTTGCCGCCCGAAATGCACACGCAGATATTATCGCCGCTTTTCAGCAGCTCAAATTCCCGTACAGCCTTTGAAAATTTGCTCGTTATCGTCCGCGCGAATTCCCCGTGAAGGCTGTTTATAATAGCGTTTTTCTCCATTACTTTTTAATGCGCATATACGTTTCGGCAAGCGCGTGAAGCCGCTCCGCGTCCTTTGCCCTGAGCTTGTTCTGCTGCATACGCCAGCTCCAGTTGTGTGTGCCGAGCGTTGACGGAAGATTCATACGCGCCTTTTTCCCAAGCCCGAGAATATCCTGCATGGGGATAACGGCGAGGAACGACTGACTTGCGTAGGCGCTGCGTATCGCGCAGTCGGAAAAGCGCTCCAGCATTCCCTTGCGCATATAATTTTTTGCCATTTTCGCCGACTTCGCGTCCGCCTCCCTGAACCATTGCATAATTGTCGCGTTGTCGTGAGTTCCCGTGTAGCAGACGCTGTTCTTCGGGTAATTGTGCAGCAGATGATCGTTGTCGGCGTTCTCGGGATTGAACCCGAACTGCACGACCCTCATTCCCGGGAATCCCGAATCCGCAAGCAGCTTCTTCACGCTGTCGAAAATATCCCCCAGATCCTCGGCGATAATGTTTACCTTTCCGAGCTGCTGCTTTATCGCGTTGAACAGATCCATACCCGGACCGTTCTCCCATGTTCCGTGCTCGGCGGTCTTGTGCCCGAACGGTATCGCGTAGTAGGTATCGAACGCACGGAAGTGGTCTATACGTATCACGTCGTAAAGCTGCACCGACTTCTTAACGCGCTTTATCCACCAGGCGTAGCCCGTTTTCTTCATCTCATCCCAATTGTAGAGCGGATTTCCCCAGAGCTGACCCGTCGCCGAGAAATAATCCGGCGGCACTCCCGCAACGCGCTTCGGGCAGAGCTTCTCGTCCAGCTCGAACAGCTCCGGGCTTGCCCATACGTCCGAGCAGTCGGGCGAAACGTATATCGGAATATCGCCGATAAGCCCCACTCCTTTGCTGTTGCAATAGCTGTGCAGGCGGTTCCACTGACGGAAGAAGATGTACTGACACCACTTGACAAAGCGTATCTCGTCCTTTAATTCCTCGCGGTAACGTTCCATTGCCTCGGGCTTGCGGGTCTTGATATCCTCGTCCCACATTGTCCACGGTTTTCCACCGAATTTATCCTTTAACGCGGCGAACAGCGCGTAATCGTCCAGCCACTCCGCTTCCTCGCGAATGAACGAGGTATATCCGACGTCGTCCACAAAATTCCCGAATGCCTTGCGCAGAAGCTCGTTTCTCGTCGCGGATATTTTTTCGTAGTCTACGAACTCTGGATCCGCGCCGTAATCGGCGTTCTCGCAGTCGGACTTGTTGAGCAGACCGTGCTCGCAAAGCTCGTCAAGATCGATCATCAGCGGATTCCCCGCAAACGACGAAAAAGGCTGATACGGCGAATTTCCGTAACCCGTAGGACCGACGGGCAGCACCTGCCACCAGCTCTGCCCCGCCCTTTGCAGCCAGTCCGCGAATTTTTCCGCCTCCTTGCCGAGCGTTCCGATACCGTACGGCGACGGCAGCGAGGTTATGTGCATAAGCACTCCGCAACTTCTTCTGTTCATAAAAGATCACTCCAATCTGTTTTTTCACATTTTTACGAGCCGTGAGACCCGAATATCGCACCGAACAACACCACTGCAATGAAAAATATAAATATCGACGCAAACAGCACGATAAATACCGCAGCGGCTTTTTTTACCGCAGTGCTCTGCGCGGACTTATCGTTCTTTACCGTCACCGCCGGTGAATCTGCCGGGCGGCGGTGCTTCGCGGCGGCGAATATCTCCTCGGCGTTATTCCGAATTATCCAATCGCGAACGACGTTCAGGAGCTCCCCTACCCTATCGTTTGCAAACAGCGTATACAGCTTTGTCGGCTCAAAAAACACCTGCTGTACCTCGGGATATTGCAGAAGATTCTGCACCTCGGGTATCTGCCTTATCCGCTCGTCAAGCAGCACATACGGATCAGCGAGTATCCGCGAAATGACAGGGTCGGGGCTGTGCGGTATTGCCGCCGTGACCGAGGGCGGCGCGGCGTTTGTATCCACCCTCAGATCGGCGATATTCGACATCACCGCCATGATTACCGAGAGCACAACAGACACGATGATACCTCCGCCAATAAGCGACAAAGCTAAATTCAACAGCGCTGTCATGCGGTTCGCCGTATAAAGCGCATACAACATAAGCCCCACGCTCAGAAACGACGTGCAGCCCGCGATCAGCCTCGCATAACGAAGCACGCGCATTTTCCTCTGGAACGGGTCATCACGCGAGGGGTATGTCTTTTTTATGTCCAGTAACATTGAAACGACGAAGCTCGCAAAAAAGCCGACCATACCGACAGCAAATCCCGCGACCGATACCGCAGTCTTTTCCTTGATCACTCCCGCTATGATCACGATCATACCGGCAGCCGCAATGCCACCGGTTATTTTCACGGGGAGCGGAGTGTTTTTCTTCATGGCGTATCCTCATCTGTTCCAGTATTTGCGGTCAAGACTGCGGAACGCTATCGCCTGTGAAATATGCGATTTTTGGATATCCGCGCTGCCATCAAGATCGGCGCACGTTCGCGAAACCTTCAGTATCCTGTCGTAAGCTCTCGCCGAAAGCCCCAGCTTTTCAAAAGCCGCTTTGAGCATATCCTGAGCGTCGGGAGTTAATCTGCAGACCTCCGCGATAATGTCCGAGGTTATGCGGCTGTTGGACTTTATCGGCGTGCCCTTGTAGCGCTCCGCCTGGATATCCCGCGCCCGCTGAACACGCTCCGCTATCGCCGCCGAGGACTCCTGCGGCTTGCGCTCCGAAAGCTCGTCGTACTTCACGGGCTTTATCTCGATCTGAATGTCAATACGGTCGAGAACCGGCTGAGAGATCTTGTTGAGATACGCCGATACCGCCTTCTCAGAACAGGTGCATTTCTTCAGCGGATTGCCGAAGTTTCCGCACGGACACGGGTTCATAGCCGCGACCAGCATAACGTCGCACGGATAATTCACCGAGCCGCTCGCGCGCGATATCGTGATATCGCCGTTCTCAAGCGGCTGACGCAGCGTTTCGAGAACGCGTCTGTCAAACTCGGGCAGCTCGTCCAGAAACAGCACGCCGTTGTGCGCGAGCGAGATCTCGCCGGGCTTCGGTACGCTTCCGCCGCCTACCAGCCCCACGGAGCTTGCCGTATGGCTCACCGCGCGGAACGGACGCGAGGTCACAAGCGGCTCGCACGGGTTTATCATTCCCGCAACCGAGTGTATCTGCGTAGTTTCAATGCTTTCCTCGAACGTTATCCGCGGCAGTATCGACGGGATACGCTTTGCGAGCATGGACTTTCCCGAACCGGGAGGACCCAGCATAAGTATATTATGCGAACCCGCCGCGGCAGTTTCGATCGCCTTTTTCGCCGCGTACTGCCCCATAACGTCGGCAAAATCCTCGAAATGGCGGTACTTGCGCTCGGGCGGTATGTAGCGCGGCTCGGGAGAAAGCCCCGTTCCGTGCCGCAGAAACTCCATTATCTGCGTGATATGCTCCGCGCCGTAGACCTCCACTCCGTCCGCGACCGAAGCCTCCTTTGCGTTATCGACAGGCAGGAACACGCGCTTTATTCCGTTCCGGGCGGCGGTAAGCACCATGCTGAGCGCGCCGTTTACGGGAGCGAGCGCTCCGTCAAGCGACAGCTCGCCGATGAACGCCGTGCCGTCAAGCTCGCCCGTGATTATCCCGCCGAGCCGCATAAGCGCTATGATTATCGGAAGATCGAACATCGAGCCTATCTTCTTCACACTTGCGGGAGCGAGGTTTACCGTGACCTTGCCGCCCAGCAGTTTAAGCTCCAGCTGTCCGAGAACCGCGCGGATACGTGCCTTGCTCTCCTGAACGGCAATATCGGGCATTCCAACTATATCAAATGACGGCTGTCCCGCCGAAATGCTAGCCTCGACCGTTACGGGAAAGGCGTTCAGCCCGAACAAGCCCATACTCTCCACTTTACTGAACATAATCTATATTGACCTCCACAGTCTGATGTAAATTTGAATTTAGCGCAGCAGCGCTGGGAGTAAAAGATTTTTTGTAATCTGTTGCTTGTTGTGGTTTCGTTAATTTTAATTAAAATGTTG
>CAYWIP010000023.1:0-32059 GCA_964458395.1 uncultured Ruminococcus sp. | reverse complement strand
GTGAGACAACAATTTACTTAAAATAAACGAAACAGCAACGAACAGCATAAAAATCCAACAAGCCCAGCGCAGCGTTACAATGCTAAACAATAATTTACCACAATAAAAACGGCGGCATGATCGCCGCCAAATTGTCAGGAAAGCTTTTTTTTCATCTTCACACTGCTAAAAATAAGGAACGCCAGACTACCCGCAAATAAAAGAACACTAATAAACTGGGAAGTTGACAGTCCCAGAATAAAACCGCGGTATTCGTCGCCGCGCCAGAATTCCAAAATAAACCTCCCGACGGGATAGATCAGCAGATACAGCGCCAGAAGCCGTCCGCGGAGCTTATCGGTTTTCGTAAGCAGAATAAACAGCAGCGCAAACAGCGCGAACTCGAACCCTGCCTCATAAAGCTGCACGGGAACTCTCGGCACACCGTTTGCCGTCTCAATAAGCGAGTTTTCAAAGGTGATTCCGTGCTCCCATTCAACACCGTAGCAGCACCCTCCGAGAAAGCACCCGATACGCGCGAAGCCGTGCAGCAGCGCTATCGTCGGGGCGGCGCAGTCGGTCGCGATGTCGGCGGGGAGCTTCTGTACCTTTACCGAGATCCCGCCCGCGATCACTCCTCCGATAAGTCCGCCGTAAAATACCGAGCCGCCGAAGATCAGCCCGAAGCGCTCCCAGAAATTGACAAAATCCGTTGCGTGAAAAAGATCTCCCCAATAGGCAATATTGGTGATACCGTACAGCAAATGCATTCCGATAAACACTCCGATCGCGGAAAAAAGATACACGAAGATCATCGAGATATCGTCGCCCGTGAACTTTTTGTAGCAGTATATCCCGAGCGGGCAGGCGGTGAAAATGCCAATTACCGCGCAAATCATATAGCTTCCGATAAAATGTCCGAAAATTTCAAATCCGGGGAACATAAAAACACCTTTTCCTAAAATAAAAAATTTAACCCCGCCGAAAGGTTTTTGCCTTAGCAGGGTCAAATCTTATTATGTAGCTTTTCTCAGAAGATAAACAGGCTGCTGTAGGTACCCAGAGCGCCCAGAGCGCCCGCAACAGCACATGTTGCACAGATAACGCAAAGTACGGCGATAACGCTCTCTGCCGTTGCAACTATACCACAAACCAACCCGCCGATAGCCAAACCCTTGCTCTCCGGCTCTTCGCCCGCCTTAATGCGCTTGAGCGCCAACGCGCCGAATACGATTCCCGCAATTGCGCAAAGCGGAGCAACATATGTAACGACCGGGATAAACGAGCCGACAATGCCGACAATGCCGCAGACCAAAGCCACGATAGCCATATTCTTTACAGTCATGATCCAAATTCTCCTCAAAAAAATAATTCACGAAATTACATTCGTCTGTATAAATTCTACCATAATTCGAGCGATTTGTCAATATCATATGAACAAAATATCGTGCCAATCTTTTGTGTGAAAATTGCGTGAAAATTGTGTATATTGACGGAAAGAAGCCAAATGTTTCCGGTTATTTTTGGATAATACACAAAATGTGTTTTAAAATGGGTGACCACTTTTTTAAAAAGATATTGCTTTTCAGCTCCGAAAATGGTATAATATTAAGGCAACGACCAATGAGAGGATGCGGTTTTATTGAAGATGATCAACTCAACGCCCAAGGCGGACGGCTTTTATATGCCCGCGGAATTTTCGCCGCATTATGGGTGCATTATGATCTTTCCGGAACGCTCGGACAGCTGGCAGTTCGGGGGATACGCGGCGCGAAAGGCTTTCGTACAGGTCGCAGAGGCTATCTCGAGGAGCGAGCGGGTCACGGTCTGCGCCTCGCAGAAGCAGTACGAAAACGCGCGGCGAATGCTTCCCGACAATATCCGAGTGGTCGAGATGTCCTCCAACGATTCGTGGTCGCGGGATTACGCGCCGACTTTTGTCACGAACGGCAAGGAGATACGCGGCATAAACTGGGGCTTTAACGCATGGGGAGGTCTTGAGGACGGATTGTATTTTCCGTGGGATCTTGACAATAAAATGGCTCGGAAATTATGCGATTTGTACAATAAAGATATGTACGATCTCGGTGATTTTATACTGGAGGGCGGTTCGATCCACGTTGACGGCGAGGGTACTTGTATTACGACCGAGGCTTGTCTGTTAAGCCGCGGTCGAAATCCTATGCTCACAAAAGCTGAAATTGAGAATTATCTTTGTGAGTATCTGAACGTGACCAAGGTGATCTGGCTGAAAAACGGAATTTACGGCGATGAGACCAACGAGCACGTCGACAACATCTGCGCATTCGTGAAACCCTCGGAGGTTGTCCTCGCGTGGACGGACGACGAGAACGATCCGCAGTACGCTTTGTCCAAGTCGTGTTTTGACATATTAACGCGGGAAACCGACGCTAAGGGACGCGAGTTCACCATACACAAGCTTCGCTGCCCGAAGCCCATAAAAATAACCGCCGAGGAATGTTCGGGGCTGGACACAATGGATTTTCAGCCTACGAGGACTCCCGGCGAGCGTCTTGCCGCGTCATACGTCAATTTCTATATCGCGAACGGCGCGGTGGTAATGCCGTTCTTCGGCGACCCCGCGGACGAACCCGCGCGCGAGCTGCTTGAAGCGCTGTTTCCGGAGCGCGAGGTAATTCCCGTTTACGCGCGCGACATACTTATCGGCGGAGGAAATATTCACTGTATAACCCAACAAATACCATATTTTAAGTAAATTCGGAGGTAAAAATGGTCGAGATATTATTCGGCGAGAGCGAAGCGGGAGCGATGAAGATCGCATTGGAGAGTGAAAAGGAACTCGGCAGAGATTGTGTTTGCTTGCCGCTTATGCTTGATGTCGGCGATATTCAGCAGCCCGTGTTAGGTAAATACCGCCGCGATTTACTTTACAGAATGCTTTATCGGGAGCAATGGGGCGCGGACAAGCAAATGAAAACAGAACTGAAAGCGCTCGGCGGCAAGTATGCACAGCAGCTCGGCAAGCTGAACGACTACATCAGGAACCGTGAGTCGCTGCGTATCTGGTACTGCGACGCTCCTTATTCGATGTGCGGTTTTATGTGGCTATGCTCGCGGCTCAAGAGGTATAAAGGGGAGCTGTGGGCGGTCAGACTGCCACGCGTAGAAGTCCGCAACGAGGGAATGTCGGACGAATACGGCGTTTTTCGCGCGAATTGGGGTGAGGTCGAGCCTCGGGAATTTACGGAATCTCTTCCGTTGCAGCGCCGATTATCAAGGATCGAGATCATGATGAACGGCGTCAATTGGGATGCGTTGGTAAGTGAGGACGCGCCGCTCCGCGCTGTCGTGAACGGCGGCTTAATAAGCGTTCCTACAAGCTTTTACGACTTTCTGATATGGAAGAAATTCCGAATGTACGAAAAATTCGGGGAGGAGTCCAAAAGGCAGGCGGAGATAATTGGCAGCATACTAGCCGAAGAACAAGGTATCGGCGATTGGTGGTACGCGTACAGAATAGACAAGCTTATCAAAAAGGGGCGCATTGAGGTCGTTGAGGATTCCGATAAAAAATATGAAAGAATGCTCCGTATGACTCATTTATAAATGTGTTGGCGTTTTCGGTTCAAAAAAAGCCGCAGATTTTCTGTATGTAAAATTCTTGTTTTCGTTATTGCTATGCGGTTTTGGAGGTATAATAACAGTTGTTTTGAATTATCGAAAAACGATAACGGTTATTCTGCGAATAACTTCGATCATTCGGATAGGAAACGAGGTAATGTAATGTCCGAGGTAAACACCGATTGAGGCAAGTCCGTCGCGGGGGTCGTCATCAAGGACGGCAGGGTGCTGCTGGCACGGCATACATACGGCGCGGGAAATGGGCGGCTTATAATTCCGGGAGGGTACGCGCAAAAAGGCGAAGCCCCCGAAGCCGCGCTGCGGCGCGAATTTCTGGAGGAAACGGGCGTGGAGGTGAAAGCCGTCGGGCTGTTGGGAATTCGTTTTAATATGCATGATTGGTATGCGGTTTTTCTTGCCGAATATGTTGGCGGTGAGGCGCGCTCCGATCATGACGAGAATAGCGAGGTAATCTGGCTGGAAGTGGACAAGGCGCTTGCCGACGCGGATGTTCCCGATCTGTCAAAAAAGCTGATAGAAGCTGCCGTGAAAGGCTTTGCAATACCGCTTACCGAATATGAGCACGGTGAAAAATACGCGCCGACAAGCTTGTATTGTACGGGCGGCGGCGAAAGGAGCATAAAATGAGAAGAATTACCGCTGCCGCGGTGCAGATGTCTGTTCCCGAAACGAGGGAGCTGTCGATAGAAAAAGCCGAAAAGCTGGTTCGTGAAGCGGCTTCGCGAGGTGCGAACGTTATTCTGCTGCCGGAGCTTTTCGAGACAAAATACTTCTGTCAGGAGCGCCGATACGAACATTATGAATTAGCGCTGCCGCTTGAAGAAAACCCCGCCGTTATGCGGTTTCGGGAGGTCTCGCGGGAGCTTGGGGTCGTGCTGCCGATAAGCTTTTACGAACGCGATGTAAACGTTTTCTACAACAGCGCCGCAATGCTTGACTGCGGCGAGCTGCTGGGAGTTTACCGCAAAACGCACATTCCCGACGATCACTTTTACCAGGAGAAGTTCTACTTCACGCCCGGAAATACGGGTTTCAAGGTCTGGGATACGCGATTCGGGCGCATTGGCGTGGGGATATGCTGGGATCAGTGGTTCCCCGAGGCGGCGCGGTGTATGGCGCTTATGGGCGCGGAGCTGCTGCTTTATCCTACCGCGATAGGCAGCGAGCCGATAATCGAGTGCGACAGTATGTCCCATTGGCGGCGTTGTATGCAAGGTCACGCCGCGGCAAATCTCGTTCCCGTGATAGCCGCCAACCGTACGTGCACGGAAACGGTAACTCCCGACGAGGGTAACGCGGGGCAGTCAAGCGCGCTCACGTTCTACGGTTCGAGTTTCATAACCGATGAGCGCGGTGAAATAGCCGAAAGCGCCGACCGCTCCTCCGACTGCGTTCTGCTGCGCGAGTTCGACCTTGACGAAACGCGGATGTTCCGCCAGGAATGGGGAGTGTTCCGCGACCGCCGCCCCGAAATGTACGGGCAGATAACGAAATAAGACCGAATCGGAGGACGAATGAAAAATAATGACGCGTTCGGCGGCTGTCACCCTGCGGTGAATTTCGCGTATTTCGGCTTGGTGATCGGCTTTTCGATGTTTTTAATGCAGCCCGTATGTCTGTTGATTTCGCTGATGTGCTCGGTGATTTATTACGTTAAATTAAAGGGCGGACGGTCATTGCGCTTTATGGCTAGGTATGCGCTGCCGTTAATGCTTTTGACGGCGGCGGTCAATCCTATGTTCAACCACCGCGGAATGATGATCCTCTGCTATCTGCCGACGGGCAATCCGCTGACAATGGAGAGCATAATTTACGGACTTGCGGCGGCGGTAATGCTGGTGAGCGTTCTGGTATGGTTCGCGTGTTTTACCGAGATAGTGACCTCGGACAAGTTTGTGTATCTGTTCGGGAAAATTATCCCCGTGATGTCGCTGGTGCTGTGCATGACCCTGCGGTTTGTTCCGAGATTTAAGGAGCAGCTCGAACGGGTGAAGGAGGCACAGCGCGGAATTGGTAAATTCGCGGCGGAAAGCTCTGTGTCCGGCAAGCTGAAAAGCGCTCTAAACTGCTTTTCCGTAATGGTGACGTGGGCGCTCGAAAGCTCAGTTGAAACCGCCGACAGCATGAAAAGCCGCGGCTACGGACTTCGCGGACGGACGGCGTTTTCGATCTACACGTTCACCGAGCGCGATAAATGCGTATTGGCGTGGCTGGGGCTGTGCGCGTTTTTTTTGCTGAGCGGGTGCGTTTCGGGGAACTTGTACTGGCAGTACTTTCCGAGCATACGCGGAATGATCGCCGAGCCGCTGACGATAGGGCTTGAAGCGGCGTATTTTGGGCTGTGCATAACGCCGTCGGCAATAGATACTTGGGAGGACAGGCAGTGGAAATACTTGCGCTCAAAAATTTGACATTTCGTTATCCCGAGAGCGCCGAGCCTGCCGTTGACGACCTCTCGCTCTCGGTGAACCCGGGAGATTTTCTTGTGCTTTGCGGGCGTTCGGGCTGCGGAAAGACAACGCTTCTGCGGCAGCTCAAGCCGCAGCTTTCTCCTCACGGGGAGCTTAGCGGCGGGATTTTTTTTGAGGGCAAGCCGCTTTCGGAGCTTGGAGAACGCGAGAGCGCCGCGCAGATAGGCTTTGTGCAGCAGTCGCCCGAAAATCAGATCGTCACCGATAAGGTGTGGCACGAGCTGGCGTTCGGGTTGGAAAGCCTCGGTTACGATACTTCGACGATCCGCCGCCGCGTCGCCGAGACCGCTTCTTTTTTCGGGATACAAAATTGGTTTCACAAGAACGTTTCGGAGCTTTCGGGCGGTCAGAAGCAGCTTTTAAATCTTGCGGCGGTAATGGTAATGCAGCCGAAAATTCTTATACTCGACGAGCCGACAAGTCAGCTCGACCCGATAGCCGCTTCGGATTTTCTCGCGGTGCTGAAAAAGATAAATCTGGAGCTTGGAACGACGATAATACTCACCGAGCATCGGCTTGAAGAAGCTCTGCCGCTCTCAAACCGCGCCGCCGTAATGGAAAACGGGCGGCTGCTATGCTGCTGGAGCGCGGCGGAAACGGGCGCGTTCCTGAAAGAAAACGGACACGATATGTTCCTTGCAATGCCCGCCGCAATGCGGATTTGGGGTTGCGTTGATTCCGGGGAGAAATGCCCCGTTTCGGTGAACGAGGGAAGGCGCTTTCTCGCGGAATATGCCGCGGAAAATCACGTTGTGCCCGTTGCGGAAAAAAAGCCGCGCGAATTCGGCGAGGAGAGGATATCGCTTAGCGGAGCGTATTTCCGATATGAAAAGGAGCTTCCCGACGTAGTGCGCGGTTTGGACTTCTCGGCGAGAGCGGGTGAATTCGTGTGCATTCTCGGCGGAAACGGCACGGGAAAAACTACCACTCTGAAGTTGCTCGCGGGGCTTAAAAAGCCGTACCGCGGCGAGGTCGCGATAAACGGAAAAGTGTGTCTGCTGCCGCAGGAGCCGCAGACGCTGTTCGTCAAGAAAACCGTTTACTCGGATCTGGCGGACACGCTGTCAGACAGTCCGATGTCAAAGGAGGAGCGCCGCGAAAAAATCTTGGAAACGCTGTCGCTCTGCCGCCTTAACGGGCTGGAGGAGCGTCACCCATACGATCTGTCGGGCGGCGAAATGCAGCGCGCCGCCTTGGCAAAGCTGCTTCTGCTGAACCCCGATATTCTGCTGCTTGACGAGCCTACAAAGGGTCTGGACGCGGAGTTCAAGGTTGAGCTTGCGGCGATATTGAGGGAGCTTCTCGGCGCGGGAGTATGCGTTGTAATGGTAAGCCACGACGTGGAGTTCTGCGCCGAGTATACCGACCGCTGCGCGCTTTTCTTTGACGGAGCGATCGCGGCGGAGGGTGAGCCGCGCGGATTCTTTTCGGGGAACAGCTTCTACACTACCGCCGCGAACCGCGTATCGCGCGGGATAATTCCGAATGCCGTTACCGTCGGCGATGTTGCAGCGGCGATTGGCGGAAAGCTCCCCGAACCGATGACAAGCGCTCCCGCCGAACAACCGAAAGCTGCCGAAAAAATTCCCGAAAAGCCGAAACGGAAAATGCCGCTTTGGAGGAAAATCGGCGCGGCGGTCTGCGTAGCTGCCGCCATTGCCGCGTATTTTTTCGCGCTGAATACCGACAACTTCAACGAAATGCTTGGGCAAAGCGGAGTTACCGCGCTCGGAATGAAACAGCTCTGCATTTACGGAACGGTCATTTTCTCGCTGATACTCGCCGCCTTTTTTCTCGGAGGAGAACGCCCAAAGTCCGCTGAGCCGCCGACGCAGGCTCGTCGGAAATTACCGAAACGGACGGTCGCGACAGTCGCGGTCATAATTTTCCTTATCCCCGTAACGCTGTATCTGGGGCTGATTTTCCCGGACAATAAACGGTACTATATAACGGCACTGGCGGTGCTCGTCGAATGTATGCTCCCGTTTTTTATGGTGTTCGAGGGACGCAGACCCAAGGCGCGCGAGCTGGTGATAATATCTGTGCTGTGCGCTCTGGGAATAGCGGGGAGGGCGGCGTTTTTTATGCTGCCCGAGTTTAAGCCCGTGCTGGCGGTCGTGATAATCGCGGGCGCGGCGTTCGGCGGAGAAACGGGATTTCTCGTCGGCGCGGTGACTATGCTCGTGTCGAATATAATGTTCTCGCAGGGTCCGTGGACGCCGTGGCAGATGTTCGCGGCGGGGATCATCGGATTTCTTGCGGGAGTCCTGTGCGATAAGGGAATACTTCGCAAAACACGTTTGCCGCTTTGCGTTTTCGGAGCGGTAAGTGCTCTCGTGGTCTACAGCGGGATAATGAATCCCGTTTCCGCGTTGATATGGGGAGCGGAGTCACTCAACCTTAACATTATCCTCGGGTATTACCTTACGGGGCTGCCTATGGACTGTATTCACGCCGCCGCGACCGCGATCTTCCTGTGGTTTCTCGCCGAGCCTATGCTTGAGAAGCTGGAGCGAGTTAAGGTGAAATACGGGCTGGTTGAATAGCGGAAATTCCGTAAAGTTTTTTTGGTTTTGGGGTTGACATTTGGAGAAATATATGTTATAATCCTATTAAACATATAGGTATTATATGGATAAGCCTAAATTATTTATAAAAGCAGGTGAACAGATGAACAGAATATATGCCGACAACGCCGCGACGACAAAAATGAGCAAAACGGCGGTCGCCGCCATGCTGCCGTATCTTGAGGAGTGTTACGGAAATCCGTCCTCACTGCATACGGTCGGACAGCTTGCCGCCGAGGCGCTGTTTAAGGCGCGGCAGAGCGTAGCCGGGAGTATCGGCGCGGATGTTAAGGAAATATACTTTACGTCGGGCGGCAGCGAGTCAGACAATCAGGCGCTTATCTCCGCCGCCGAAGCGGGAGCGCGCAAGGGCAAAAAACACATAATCACACAGAAGACCGAGCATCACGCGGTGCTTCACACGCTGAAAAAGCTGGAGAAGCAAGGCTTCGAGGTCGATTATCTGAGCGTTGACGGCGAGGGAAAGGTCACTCCGGAGCAGATCGCAGAGGCTGTCCGTCCGGATACCGCTCTCGTAACGATAATGACCGCCAACAACGAGATAGGCACGCTGATGCCCGTTAAGGAGATCGCGGCTGTGTGCCGTGAAAGGGGAGTGCTGTTTCACACGGACGCGGTTCAGGCGGTCGGACATATCCCGATCGACGTTCACGATATCGGCTGCGATATGCTGTCGCTGTCGGCGCATAAGTTCCGCGGTCCCAAGGGAGTGGGAGCGCTGTACGTCCGAAAGGGGCTTATGCCGTCGTGCCTTATCGAGGGCGGCGCTCAGGAACGCGGCAGACGCGCGGGCACGGAGAATATCGCGGGTATCGTTTCAATGGCGGCGGCGCTCGGTGAAGCGGTCGGAAATATTCCCGAAAACGCGCCGAAGCTCACAGCAATGCGCGACAGGCTTATTGAGGGCTTGTCGGAGATACCTCACTCAATACTCAACGGCGCGAAAACGAACCGTCTGCCCGGAAATGTGAATATGTGCTTTGAGGGGATCGAGGGAGAAAGCCTGCTTCTGCTGCTTGACACAAAGGGAATATGCGCGTCGTCGGGGTCGGCGTGTACGTCCGGCTCGCTCGATCCGAGCCATGTACTGCTGGCGATCGGCAGACCTCACGAGATCGCCCACGGTTCGCTTAGATTAACGCTTTCGGAGGAAAATACCCCGGAGGAGATCGAGTATATAATCAAATCGGTGAAAGAGGCCGCGGAGTATCTGCGCAATATGTCGCCGATCTGGCAGGATCTGCAGGAGGGAAAGAGAAGCTATGTTATACAGTGAAAAGGTAATGGATCATTTTACCAACCCGCGCAACGTCGGCACTATGGAGAACGCGGACGGCGTAGGCGAGGTCGGCAACGCCAAATGCGGCGATATAATGAAGATCTTTCTGAAGATCGAAAACGGCGTTATCACCGGCGTGAAATTCAGCACGTTCGGCTGCGGCTCGGCGATAGCAAGCTCGTCAATGGCTACCGAGATGATCAAGGGCAAGCCGCTTTCGCAGGCGCTTGAGCTTACCAACAAAGCGGTGGTCGAGGCGCTCGACGGTCTGCCCGCGCACAAGCTGCACTGCTCGGTGCTCGCCGAAGAAGCGGTCAAGGCGGCGATAAAGGATTATTACGACAAGAACGGCATAGAGTACGACCGCGAAAAATTTTCGCAGACTCACGACTGCGAGCATTGCGGAGAGGGTTAACGACATAATATACAACGGCGGCGGACGACAATGTCCGCCGCCCTTTGTCAGCTTAAAGGAGCGGCTTCTTGGAAAGAAATAACAATTTTCCCGTTTAAAAAATGTCTTTTTCGGTCAATTTCTACATTTTACAGAACAGCGCTTGACATTTTTGCTCATATACTGTATAATAAGAGAAACAACTGTTTTCAGGTTATTACACAATTATCTGCCGCTATCAGCGCAAGACACACTAACCAATGCCCTGCGCTTTTTTATGAGAACAAGTTCTAAGTCGAACACGGCGGCGGACAATTTGAGAAAGGAATATTCATATGAGCAAAAGCATTAAGGTTAACGTTGGTTTCCGAGTTGTGGCGGCGCTTCTGTCAATGCTGCTTTTCAGCGCTATGATGACTGTCAATATCATTCGCATTGACATGATGCAGACGGAAAATATGCAGACCAACTCTTTGCTGGCAAGGGCGCGCACCGCCGAAACCGCGCATTACAAGTGGTCGGCGAATCTTAGCAACGCTTTGTACGCGGGTACGGAATTCACGGGAAGCATGGATCCGACGACGTGCGTTCTCGGACAGTGGCTATACGGCGAGGCGGGCACGGACGACGCGGAGATCCTTAAGCTGCGCGGCGAGCTTGAGTCGCTTCACAGGGAGCTTCACGGCTCGGCTTCGCAGGTGCTCGAGCAGTACGCAAGCAGCCCCGCCGACGCGCAGCAGTACTATCAGACCACCATTCAGGGCAACCTTACTACGCTTGTCGGGATACTTGATAAGGTCATAGAGCGCGGAGAGGTTCTCAGAACCGAAAGTGCCGATAAGACCGACAGCACGATAAACATTATGCACATCACCACCGTCGTCTGTCTTGTGCTGGCGCTGGTATGCCTTATCTCGCTGATAACGTATGTAATGCAGCGTGTCGTTAAGCCCATTATCATGATAACGGACAGCAGCCGCGTACTGCAGAACGGTCAGCTTACGCTGGATATAAACTATAAGTCCAAAGACGAGATCGGCGAGCTTGTCAACACGCTTAAGATCTCCACGGACCGCATAGGCGGTTATATTTCCGATATTAACCGTATCATGGAAGAGTTATCGAACGGCAACTTTGACGTAAGCACGTCAGCGGATTATGTTGGCGACTTCACTTCTATACAGACGTCGATCGAGAATTTCACGGAAACTATGTCGGAGGTGCTCGGGCAGATATCCGGAGCGGAGCGGCGTATTTCCGAAAACGCAGAGCAGCTTTCCAACAGCTCGCAGACCGTGGCACAGGGCGCAACCGAACAGGCAAGCTCTACCGAACAGCTCTACGCGTCGCTCGACGAGCTGTACAAGAGCGCACGCGACAACGTTGAAAAGGCGTCGAGCGCCAAAGAACGCGCGCAGCTTACGGGCGAACAGGTTTCGCAGAGCAGCGAGCAGATGAAGCAGATGATGGACGCGATGTCCGACGTAAGCAGCTCCTCGCAGCAGATCGGTCAGATAATCGCGACTATCGAGAACATAGCCTTCCAGACGAACATACTCGCGCTCAACGCGGCTATTGAGGCGGCGCGCGCGGGAGAAGCCGGAAAGGGCTTCGCGGTCGTAGCCGACGAGGTACGCAGTCTTGCGGTGCAGAGCGACCAGGCGTCCAAGGCCACAAAGGATCTCATTGAAAACTGCGTCGGAGCGTCTAACAGAGGTATCAACATCGTCGGAGGAGTTTCGGAGACGCTGCAAAAGACAATGGAGCTTGTAACGCGCTCCAACGAGGATATAGGCGTTATTGCGGACGCTGTCCGCGACGAGGCGGAGGCGATCACGCAGATAAATCAGGGCATAGGTCAGATCGCCGCCGTTACCCAGACCAATTCCGCAAGCAGCGAAGAAGCCGCCGCGGTAAGCGCGGAGCTGTTCGCTCAGGCAAGACTGCTTCAGGAGCAGACCGCGAAGTTCACGCTGAAAAAGTAAAACGCGAATATTCCTCCGAATTATACGGAGGAATATTTTTTATCCGGGGTGAGAGATTTGCGCCGCCGCTTCGTTTAATAAGTGAAGGGCGAAAAATCTTTTCTGAAAGGAGAGGTTATGGATAACGGTGCAAGTAGCTACCGCCGTTTCCTTGCCGGCGACGAGAGCGGTATCGTTGAAATAATAAGGGACTACAAGGACGGGCTTATACTGTATCTTAACGGTTACGTTAAAAACATACATATCGCCGAGGAGCTTATGGAGGACGTTTTCGTAAAGCTCGTCGTCAAAAAGCCGCGCTATTCCGAGAAATTTTCGTTTAAGACGTGGCTGTACACGATAGGAAGAAACGCGGCGATCGACTGGTTTCGGCGCAACTCAAGGTGGACGGACACTCCCATTGAGGAGTTGGAGGGGATACTCACCGACGAAAAGGATCTTGAGCGCGAATACCTCAGGGAGGAGCAGAAGATAACGCTTCACCGCGCAATGGGCAACATCAAGGAGGAGTATCGTGCCGCGCTATACCTGTCGTTTTTCGAGGACTTGTCCAACGCGGAAATAGCGGCGGTTATGAAGAAAAGCCGCCGTCAGGTCGAGAACCTTATTTACCGAGGCAAGCAATCGCTAAAATCGGAGCTTGAAAAGGAGGGCTTTGTTTATGAAGAATTATAACGAGGTCGCCGAAAGCGTATTTCGGCGCAGCGAAGATATTATCGAGCATAACAATAAGCGCAGAAGAACGTTTATAAAAATTGGTTCTGCCGCGGGCTGTCTTTTGGTCGCGGGAGCGGTTGGGTTCGGCGTGTGGAGGAATTCAGTAAGCGGCTCTGACGTACAGCTCATTGGCGATATTTATCTGAATGGGTCGGGAGCAACGGGAGCAGGTGAGTCCGCGCATAGCAGTATATCCGATCCGGATGACCTTGTCGGCAATTACAGCGGCGCAGGCGACACCACGCCGGAATATCCGTCTTCAGATGATGACAGGATATACAACGGCGGAGTATTCAGCAGCTCCTCGTCGAGCGGCGTTAACGGGCTTGGGTACGCCACCTCAACCTCCGAGTCTGCGTCGTCGGAGTCGTCAGGCGTTATCGGTTCAACGCCGTCAGACCCCGATCAATCTCCGGAATACGTCACAACAATCAGCGAATATCCCGAAATAAACTCGAACGCATACGACGCTCCCGCAAACGGCACGGTATTGTTAAGCGATCCTCTTAAAGGCGCAATGGAAGAATATGTTCAGACCGAGAAAGAGAAATATTTCTTTGACGTTTACGTTAATTTTTACAAGGACGGAGAAAACGTTGATATTGATTCCTCCGAGTTCCGCAGCGGAGAGGGGAACAGACTTTGCGAGTGCGGATTCGAGTGCGAATATGAAGAGTGTCGCAGACTGCCGAGCTATAAGCATTGCCGTATGCTGCTTACCCGCGAGCAATTGGAAGACTTTGCCTCCTCCGATGACTACGGTTATATTATCAGTCTTTGCGGAGAATGTCAGGGCGGCGGCGTATGCTTGTTCGCGCATGATCAGTACGGACATCATAACGGTTACGGTCAGGGTAATGGCTACGGACAAGGTCAAGGCTACGGTCAGGGACAAGGTCAAAACAGTGATCAGAACCAAAGCGCAGATCAGAACTACGAACAAAGTCAAGGTTACGTTCAAAACCATGGCTGTGGACAAGGCAGCGGACAGGGTTTCGGATATGGACACGGTCACAGCGGACATTGCTGATATTCATTACCGAGAAATTTCCCGGCGGTCATTAAGACCGCCGGGATCGTTTTATATCAGCTTGGTAAGCGCGTACAGCGGGTAAACGCTTATCCATTTTGCCGGCTCCAGACCCATTACGCTGAGTGTCAGCGGAACAGCGAGTATCAGCAGCCCGAGGAACACCGTTTGCAGAAAGCTTTTGCGGTTCGCCGAGATAAGAAGAATTATCGCCGTAACAATGAAAACGGAGATCATCTGCAAGATCGCCGCCGCTCCCGTAAACGCCCAAATCGGCAGCGCGATCCCGCTTTCGTAGTACATCGGCAGACAGCTTGCCGAGCTGCCCCACATCGCCAGCGGATAGAATTTCAGCGTTACGGTAAGGCGGCAGACAAACGGCAGCGCGGTCATGACAGCCGCGCAAACGGCGCATACAGCGATCTTCCGCGACATTATCTTCCGTCTGCCCTTTGCAGTGGCGGAGAGCAGATTCCACGATTTCGTCTGCTCCTCCATCGGCAGAACGTTCCCGAGCGCGAAAACCATACACATTGAAAGCATAAGCAGATCGACAGTGAAATTATCGTCGTCTTTCCCGAAAAGATACCGATAACCCGTGTCGTAAATGAACACTCCGCCCTTTTCGAGAATGTGATCGTATTGCTCCTCGGCACGCTGAAAATACGGATAGAGCGCGGTCACGGCGTACCAGCGCGACTTCATATTCTCGCCCGTGACGCGGTCGATCCCGCCCGAGCCTACAAGCGCGTCGACAGCGTCTATCTGCGCGAAAGCCTCGTCGTAGCGCTGCTTTTCCTCAAGGAAAAACCGTTCCTTTTCGTCGTTAAGCTCACCCTCAAGCTTCTCCATTATCAACGCGTAATACTGTTCGCCTATTGAGATGGAGCGTTTGCGGTTCAGGTCGCCGTAACCGATAAGCAGCCCGAAAACCAGCAGCACTATCACCGCCTTGCTCATAAACAATATCTTGCTCCCCTCGTGAACCGGCAGGCTCGCGTGCGGTCTGAACGGGATTATCGAAGCGCGGCGCGTTTTGCGGATATCAAGACTTCCGCCCTTTGCGAACAGCGGGAATACCGCCGCCGCTGCCGCGGCAAGCAGCACCGCTATCACGATAACGGCGGCGACGGTGCGGTTTACGGGGTGTTCCGAAATATTGAAGTTGAGATATTCGCCGTAGAGAAATTTCGGGTTTATCATTCCCCAGAACGAGAGATATTTTATCGGGTTGAACATCGAGTACGCGGGGATAAACGCGAACGCCAGCCAGTTCAGCGCGAGCCAGCCCACCGCCGAAAGCTGCGGTATAAAGCTGCGCGAGCTGATTATCGAGACCGCCGTAACAGCCGCTCCGAACGTGAAGATCACTGCGACTTTCGTAAAGTACACAAGCAGAAAATACGTCAGCAGCGTGATGTCAAGGCTGCTCTCCTGAAACGCCGCTACGGAATGTATGGACGCGGAGAGGTCGCCGATACCCGTCGTTACAGCGGCGTAAACAACATTGCTGCCGTACAGCAGAAGCACGATCGCGAGGCTTTGTATTAGCAGCGCCGCGAGCTTCGCGCCCATGCATTTCGCGATCCCGCTGCGCGTCGCGCGCGTCACCCGGAACAGCCCCTTTTCCTTTTCCTCGGTGATAAGTCCGCCCACGAAAAGCATTATCGACAGCAGGATAAACAGGTCGGTAATGGTGTTTTCGGTCGCCATTCGCACGCCCTTTGACGGCGCGAAGCGGATATTCGCGGAATTAAGGTTTAAGTGATCCTCATAGCTTTTTTCGATATTGCGGCTTGAAAAGCTCTCGGCTTCCTTTTTTGTGAATATCGATATACCGCCCAGACGGTTTTTGTTTTCCTCGATAGACGCGATATAATCATCGTAGCCCGAAACTTTTTCGTATTCCGAGGCTATCTCGTTAATCAGCGCTTTTTCTTTCCATATTGTGTCGGTGTAGCGCAGAAAGCTGCCGTTGTCGTATGCGTCCTTGTATTTCTCGAATACCTCGCGGTTCTGTTCGAGAAGCCGCTCGGCGTGTTCTGCGGAAAAGGCGTTGTTATGGGATTGGAGTAATACGATCTCTTCTATGATAGAAGCATACCTCATATTTTCCTGAAGCTCCCCGATATACGCCGTCTGCTCCTCGGGAGATCTTGCGACGAGGTCGGCGGATATCGCCTTGTATGCGGAAAGCGGCGGCTGCGATTCGTTTGGGTTATTCAGATACCACAGCAGAAAAACGTTAAGTATAAGCAGCAGAAGCATAAGCGCGGGAAAGCTCCTTTTGCGCCAGATCTTCCCAAGCTCATAAGGAAGTAATTTAAACATCAGTCATCCTCCCCGAAAAGGTGCATATAGACCTGTTCGAGATCCTGTACGCTCCCGTATTTGGTGCAGAGGTTGGGGACGGTGTTGCGGTCGAGAATTTCCCCGTCCTTAAGCAGGATTATCTCCTTGGCGATCGACTGAATATCGGACACGACATGCGTTGAAACAAGTATTATCTTGTCGCCCGAAATATCCTTTATCTTCTCGCGGATACGAACGCGCTCCTTTGGGTCGAGCCCTGCCGTCGGCTCGTCGAGAATGACGATCTTCGGATCGCCGAGAATCGCCTGCGCGATAAGTATGCGCTGCTTCATTCCGCCCGAGTACGCGCCGATAGGCTTTTTCGCCGCGTCGGCGAGGTTGACGTAGGACAGTACACGCTCTATCTCCGATTTCATTTCGCGGCGCGGAATGTTCTTCAGCGTCGCCATATAGCAGAGGAATCTTCTGCCCGAGAACGCGTCGTACAAGCCCTGATGCTGCGGCGCGTAGCCGAGCACCGCGCGGTAATCGCTGCCGAGCTTATAGATATCCTCGCCGTTCCAGCGGACGCTGCCGCAGGTCGGTTTAAGGTTTCCCGTGATAATGTTCATCATCGTGGACTTGCCCGCGCCGTTAGGTCCGAGCAAGCCGTAGATCCCCTCGGAGAGCGTCATTGAAACGTTGTTCAGCGCGCGCTTTTCTCCGTATTTCTTTGTGATGTTTTCAAGCTCTATTCTCACCGTATTTTGCCTCCAATCCTATATGCCCGCCTTATCGCAGGCGCAAAGCGACAGCGCTGTTACCGCCGCTGGAATAACGAATGATCTTCTCATTTCATATCTTCCCTTTCGTTGATCTTAACAGGCTCGAGCTTATCAACGCCGTTGAAAAAATCGTCGATCGTCATCACATAGTACCCATAATAATATCCGCCGGTTCCGAAATGCTTGTTTTCGATCGTTTTCTCCTCTCCGAGAATCAGCACATAATCGCTTCCGAAAGCAACGACCGAGGAATCGATCGCTGTATCGGGCCATGCGGGTGAGCGCAGATCCGACTTGGTGGTCTCGTTGGTAAGCGGGTCGAAAAAGTATATCGTTTTGCTCTCGCGTTCGGCGTGTACGCACAGGAATTTCCCTTCGGGCATATCGATTATTTTATATCCGTCGGGCAGCGGAGGCATATCGCGGTCGGCTTTTTCGCCTGTCCGTATATTTACTTCGGCGAGGGAATCGTCGTTGTAGTCATATACGTACATGGTTTCACCGCTGAACCAGAAACTCAACCCATAAGCGGTTTTTCCGCCGCACCTGAATATTTCCTTGGTTTCCTTTGTGGTTTTGTCAAGCGTGAATAAAACTGTGGCGGTGTTTTCGTCTATTTCATTCAGGCGCGGGTCGCGACTCTCCGGAACTACCGCCGGATCGACGTTCGTCCTCATCTCAAATATATCTTCCGAGGTAATGCCCTCGGGATATTCCCCGACGCAGAATATAAACTTATCCCCGAAACAGCCGTATATACGATAGTTCGTGATCCGATCGCTGTTTTTAAGCGGTATCTGTTCCACGATAGTATAGCTTGAAAGATCGAGCTTTATCATCGCCTTGTTCTTGCTGTCGGAATAATACATTTTGGTTTTTTCGTTAAATTTGACGATCGGAGTTCTCACATAAAACCAGAGATAATTTCCGTCACCTGCCGCAAACGCGTCGACCGCAAGTCCTTCGTCAAAGGTGTAAACACGTCTTCTGTCGGAGCCGTCCGTGTTCATGCGGTACAGCGCCTGAACGCGTTCCTCGTCCTCCCGTATCGGCGGCTGCGTTCCCGCTCCGCCCTCGTTGAAACCATTAAGGTTCAGATAAAATAAACTGCCGCCGTAAGAGAATATTATGGAATTACGGTTAATAAAGAATTCCGAGCTTGAAAAATAGCTTGTACAGCGGTCGCTGTCGTGCTTGCATGAGCTGTCCGAGCAGACGTAGACCTCATTTTTGGTGGCATAGTCGATATACATAAGAGTGCCGTCTCCCCTATTTATCATCTGATCCATGTAGTACATACCCGACTCTGTTCCGCAGGCGATTCCGGAGTACGTTGCCGCCTTTGGGGAAAGATCGGTCAGCCCCGCGTCGGGAATGTTTACCTCCGGCTGCGTTTGCTCCGTTGATTCGGTTCCGCTGCTTTCCGTGCTGTCTTCCGGGCTGTTGTCCGCCATATCGCAGGCGGTGAGCGACAGCGTTAAAGCCGCCGCGAGTATTAACGATAAAAAACGTTTCATTTTATTTGCTCCTCTCCAGCATATTGATCGGCTCGAAATTCTCGCGTCCGTTGTACAGGTCGTCAAGCGAGATCAGCGCGTACATATCGACGGGGTTCAGGATACCGCCGCCGGGCTGCTCCTCGCCGACGGTCTTGTACACCACCAAAGCGCTTCCGGAGTTTACCGTGATGACCTCGTTGCCTCCGAGCCCCAATATCCATTTTATCATTTCGCCCGTATCGGGGTTGGAAAAATATCGCTTATATTCGCCGTCCGTAGTTATATATACCGGACGTTCCCCGACAAATCCGTCAAGCTCATATCCCTCGGGAACGGGAAAATCTTCGGTGCTGCCCGTGTTCAGGTCAAGAGCGAACGCGGAGCAGTCCTTTGTCGGGATATACAGCTTTTCCCCGATCTGCGTGAAGTCGAGAGAAATGTCGCCAAATCCCGCGCGGTAGATCTCCCTCATTGTCTTGTCGGTAACATCCAGCGCGAAAAACGCGTATTCGCAAGTGCTCATAAATTCAAGATACTCGTCCATACCCGTCGTATCTCCAACGATCGGGCTTGGCGCGAGGATATCGATATAATCAAACGCGCTTTTGCCGTCGGGATACGCTATGCCGCCGAAAATCATCTTTCCGCCGCATACGCCGATAAAATCCTTGTCAATATTGTCCTTGTAAGAAATAGGTATCTGCTCGACTATCTTGCGCTCGTTAAGGTCAAGCCGCACGGCGGCGCGGTTTTTCGAGCTGTTGCGCGTAACTCCCGTTTCCTCGTCGCGCTCGATAGTCGGCTCCTTTGTGACAAACCATATGCAGTCGCCGTCGCCGACCGCAAAATGCTCGACGCGTTCATTGTCGCCGAACGTATATACAAGCTCTCTGTTTGTGCCGTCGGGGTTCATTCTGTAAAGCCGGGGCGTTGTTATATACATCGTATCGTTGGAATATCCGTCCCCGGGGGATATGCTTCTCGCAGACCATACTCCCTCATTGTCAAAATCGGTCACAAGGTAGTACAAATGCTCCTTGTAGAAAAACAGCTCACATAAGAACTTTTCATCGCTAAGAACGCTCGTGCAGCGCTCCGTGTCATGCTTGCATGAGCTGTCCGAGCAAAGAATGACCTCCTGTTTTGTAGCGTAATCGACATAAGTAATACAGTCAAAGCCGCCGCCCGCGACGTTGGACTGTATGCTGTAATACCCCTCGTCAGTGCTGCAGCCGCTTTTTCCCGGGAGGTGCTGCCCGTCGAGGAGCAGCGTCAGTTGTATGTCGCCGAACGGAGCGTTGGATGTGTTATCCGCGCTTTCGGGTGCGTTCTGCTCCGTTGAGTTATTGCCTGTGTTCGTGTTTGAAATTATCGAAGAGCTTTCAGCGCTGCTCTCCGGAATGCTCTCGGAATTATTGTCCGCCTTATCGCAGGAACAAAGCGACAGTGCCAGAGCCGCCGCAAGGAGTATTGTAAAACTTTTTTTCATATCTTCGCCTCCGCTTAACCTACCACGCCTTGAAATACTGTTTTAATGGGTCTGTATTCGGCTCTGCCGTTGAAATAGTCGTCGAGAGACATTAGCACATAGTCAAAGTTCAGATAACCCGGATTATGTTTTGAACATATAAGCACGCAGTCCTTGCCGAATGCTGCCACGTCCTTGCCAATAGGCTTATATTCGTATATATCGCCGTATAACGTCATCCAATCCTCATCCAGATACAAAGATCTAAGCCCGTTGCTTGTGATTTCTCCGCTGTTTTTGTCGACATAGTAAACTGTCGGGTCGTCCTTGTCAATTGAGATACACGCGTATTTTCCGTTGATGGTTTTCACGGCGACATAGCCCTCCGCAGGAGAAAACTCTGACTGCTCGCCGTTATCTATATTTACCCTCACGGAAGTCCGCTCCCCGGTATCGGTGAAATACGCATATTTTCCCTCCGCAAAACCCATATATTCATTGTTGATGCCGTACTTGTGCCTGTATATTTCCTTTATGTTTTTGTTGTTGAGATCAAGAGTGAAGTAAACAGACTGACATCTTTCGTTTAATTCGTGTATCCGTATTGAGTTTGCCGCCGGATCGTCCAAATCAGTCATAGCGTTGACGTCTTGCCTTGTTATGCCTTCGGGAAACTCTCGCCCGCAGAATATCATCTTCTCTTCCGAGCAGCTCCACACGAATACACGCTCCAGCTCCTTGTATTTATAAAGCGGGATCTGCTCCACTATGCCGCGTTCGGAGAGGTCGAACTTTATCAACGTCGGATCCTTGGTTCCGAAGAAGTAGGCTTTTCTCTCCTCGTCGTAATCGATTGTTGGAGTTTTGATGAAAAACCAGAGCGCGTTTCCGTCGCCCGCCGCGAACGATTCCACAATAAGCTCCCTGCCAAACGTATAGAGCAGTTCGCGGTTTGAGCCGTCAATACTCATACGGTATAAGCTCTGTTCGCGAGGATCCACATATGGACTGCCGTTTATTTGTACGGTGTCTTCATTTTTGGATGTATCTAAATTGAGATAATACAAACTGCCGTTGTACTCAAACAGCCGCAAATGCGTATTGACAAAGAACTCGTCGTTTGAAAGATAGCTTGAACAGCGTTCGGTGTTGTGATTGCACGAGCTGTCCGAACATAGAAAGGTTTCCTGACCCGTCGCGTAATCCAGATACATAAGATAACCGTAAGTTCCTACCTGTGAATTATATGCCTCTTTGATATAATATACTCCGTCCTCAGTTTCGCACGAATGTTCCCAACCGTAACACGGCGTATCGTTCTTGGTAAGCATTATCGGATCAGCGCCCGCGGATGGCACAACGGGTATGTTCTGCTCTGTCGAGACCGTATAGGTGCTTTCATTTGAAACTGACGAAAAGTTTCCGCCGCCGTTCTCGAGGTTGGATTCCGAATTATCGTCCGCCTTATCGCAGCCGCAAAGCGACAGCGCCAGAGCCGCCGCGTAAATAACGGAAATTATCTTTTTCATGGTATATCCCCCTTAAGTCTTTTTTTAATTATAAACCATAAAAGTCAAAATTCCGTCAAGCCTCCAGAAAAACTTCCACAAACGCGCCGTTTTTGTTTCCGATAGTCAGTCCGCCGCCGTGCTTGCGCGAGAGTATGCGGCAGATAGTAAGCCCGAGCCCCGAATGTGACGAGTCGCTGCGGTCGGTGACAAAGCAGCGGTCGCGCGCTTTGAGCACCTTGTCCGAGAAGCCGCCGCCGTCGTCCGATACCAGCACGGCGAGTTTTCCGCCGTCATAGGAAAATTTCACCGTTATCTCCTTGTCCGCGAACCTAAGCGCGTTTCCGACAAGGTTTTCGATAATGCGGTAGAGCGCCTGCTTGTCAAGATTGAGAACGCGTTCGCCGACTGTCTGCTCAAAGCGCACGGAAATTCCGCTGTCTTTTGACATAGCCGCGAAGTCCTCGCGGATACCGTCGAACAGCTCGGAGAAATCCACCTCCGAACGCTCGACTTCCAAGTCCTCCAGATGATTTAGCGTGCGTATCGACTCGGTATAATGCTCCAGCCGCACCGCCGCGTCCGCGATATTATCCGACAGGGAAAGAATTTTTTCCCTGCTCAGTCTGCCCTTTTCGACGTTGATCCTAAGATACTCCGCGTGACCCTTTATTATCGCGATAGGATTGCGGAGATCGTGCGCCACCGAAGCCTGAAGCTGCCGCCGCTCCGTAAGCATCTGCCACATTTTTTCGTTGTTTTCCCGAAGCGCGGCGCGCATCTGCTCAAACGAACCGCAAAGCGATCCCAGCTCGTCGGGAGAAGCATACCCGACCGAAAAATCCAGATCCTGTGCGGCGATCTTCTCCGTAGCCGCGGAAAGCTCGTCGATAGGTTTTTTCAGCTTCTCCTCGTAGAACAGAAATCCGCACATAAGCACTCCCGCCAGAGACAGCAAAATCGGCACGGCAACCATAGTCGCGCCGCTCGCGTAGTATACGAATTTGCGCTTCGGAGTAAGGCTCTCGGGGGAATTGTACACCCGCGTCACGCAAACGTCAATGCCACTGTTGTTTACGATCTCAACGTTTTCATCTTCGGCGACAAGCGTATATCCGCCGACAAGCTCCCAACCCAGTCTTGCTACGCGGTTCGTGCGTGTTTCGTCGGTGTAGAACGGATTTATATCCGACGGCTCGGCAAGGGTAAGCTGCATATATCCCATGTGCGGTCTGACGTCCTTTTCGTAAGGCGCGTCCGAGATGTCCGTCCAGTTAAGATACACCTTGTCCGAGTTCGGCACGAGATACTCCCGCACCGCGATACAGCCCAGTATCGCGATAAGCGACAGCACCGCCGCGCATACAAACGTCACCGTAACGTACTTTATAAAATCGGCACGCAGCCGCAGCTTTTTCTTTACTGTTTTTCCATTTGTAACCCACTCCCCATACGGTTTCAATGTAATCGTCTTTTCCGGTAGCGTCGGCGAGCTTCTGCCGTATCTTGCGGATATGTTCCTTGACGACGCTGTTGTCGCCCTCCGCGTCCAGACCCCAGACCGCTTCGTACAAGCTCTCGCGGTCGAAAACCTGACCCGCGTTCGTTATCAGATATTCGATAATGTCAAACTCGCGCTTCGAGAACGGTATCTCGTTATCCTTGAAATGTACCGTGCGGTTTGAAAGATTTACGATCAGCTCCTGCGAGGTGACAAGCCTTTGCGCGGCGCGGCTCCGCGCGTCACGGGAACGCTCGTCGCGGCGGAGGTGAGCGGCTATTCTCGCCGTGACCTCCACAAGGCTGAACGGCTTTGTAATGTAATCGTCGCCGCCCGTGAGGAATCCGTTCACCTTGTCCTGCTCGGATATCCGCGCGGTGAGAAACACTATCGGGCAGTCGATATGCTCGCGGATCGACTTGCAAAGCTCCAGCCCGTCCATTCCCGGCATATTTATGTCGAGCAGAATAAGGTCGGGCGAGTTTGACAGAAGCAAAAGCGCCTCCTCCGCGCTGTTCGCGGCATAGGTGATATAGCCGTTGTCGCCGAGATGATCGGACAGCAGCGCCGTCAGCATAGGCTCGTCGTCGACAATAAGGATTTTGTAGGGCATACTATTTCCTCCTAAATACAGTTATAATTATTATATAACAAAAAAGTCAAAAAAGCGTCAAATTTTGCGTTATTTTTTACGCCCCGTCGAAAAAAGTTACAATCTGTAACCTTTGGGAAAAAAATTGTAACCATTTTGTAACCCGATTGTAACCGTTTTGTAGTTGAATTCCCAATAACGATATGATAAAATATATTTGTAAAAACAACCGAAAGGAGCGTCACTATGACAAGCATTTTAACACAGAACCCTAGAAGCAGGATTATGGCAATGACCGCGGTTATCGCTATATTCGGCGGCTTATACGCGCTTTCACGCACTCTGCTGAGCGGCGTTTACCTTTTTGAATGGACGTCGCGCGAATTATATCTCTTTATATGGATCCCCGCGCTCATTCTCGCCGCGCTCAATAAGACCGCGGTGTCGTATGCGATAACGCTCGGTAATCCTGCGGGAGTAATTATCGGTCAGCTTCTCGGCGACTTTATTGTAACGCAGAACACGAAGCTCATAACCCCCGATACAACGCCCGATCTTGTGTATCGGCTTACGTCTCATCAGGGCGTGTTTATCTGGGTCATCACGGTGATCGTGTTTACGGCTGTCGGGATCGTTTTACAGATAATTTCATCGCTGCGTAAGCGCTCGGCATAAATTCCTCAAAAACGCCGCAACAAGCGTATTAAAATAAATTTCACGACAACAGGAGAATAATCAATGAAGAAGATCACGGCAATCATCTGCACATTGGCATTACTTACGGCTTTCACGGGCTGCGATAGCAAGGAAACCTCGGGCGGCGTTCCCGAAAGCACGGAAAACTCCGAAAGCGCACCCATAAGCACCGACGATCCCGAAAGCGCTCCCGACAGTTCCGAAAACCAGGAAAGCGACCCCGAAAGCTCGGACAACACTCCCGAGCAACGGCTCAGCGACGAGCAGCTGAAAATGATATCGAAATTGGCAATTCAGAGCTTTGTCGGTCCCGACGGGGAGACCGTTCGGGCGGCAGACGCGGCGGACGTTTTCGACGCGGAGGCTGCGCACACCAAGGACGGCAGTCCGGGTTTTAAAATGGACTCCGCGATGAAAAGCGATGATATAGAGATCGATTCGGACGGAAATATCATTGAACCCGAAATTGAAAGCACCGTATTAAGATACGATTTCGCATATCTCAGATACTGCCGTCCGCTTTTCTATAAGGGCGAGCTGCTTGACGAAGCCGATGAACAGAAAATGATCGACGAGCTGCCCGATGATAAATGGTTCAAGGTGAGGGCGGGCGACAAGCTCGACTGCGGGCTTACGGTCAAAAAATCGGTTTACGAGCGCTTTCCCGTTGAAACAAGCTTTCCCACAAGGGATAATTATGTTGAATTTGACGGAGAACTCACTCTTGAAGGCTTGCTGTATACGGTGCCAAACGACAGGGATTATCTGGTGAAGCAGGGAGATCTGACTTTTATACCCGACCCGACAAAGACAAGCAATATCCCCGACTGCACACAGCAGGTAGATCCCGAAAATGTAATAAGGCGCTCTGTTTACGGCGAAGACTATGTTCTGACTGACGGAGGAGCCACTTGGATCGTCGGCACCGTTGATGGTATTGACAAAGACTATATCTTCGGCGATGACGAATTAGTCCGCGTAAAAGTAACGTTGAAAAATATCAGATACGGTGGTATTCTTACCTACGATATGCCCGCGTTTTACGCCGAAATAGCCGATATAGACCGCATTGACGAATAATTACGGGAGGACGTTATTATGAAAAAAATCACTGCAATAATCTGCACACTGGCATTACTTACGGCTTTCACGGGCTGCAATAACGGCGAAACTTCGGGCGGCGCTCCCGAAAGCACGGCGGAGAATTCCGCGCCCGAAAACACGGAAAAATCCGAAAGCGGCGGCAATTCCGAGAGCGCTCCGGAAAGCACCGACAATTCGGAAAGCGCACCCGAAAGCTCCGCGTCCGAAGAGAGCAAGGGCGAACCGACGTTCCTCACCTGCGTTGACGGCACGGTCATCTACACCTCGGATATTACGTCGTTAAATAGTGACGACGCCAAAGAAGAAGCGGCGGAAATACCGATAGAGGAGCTTGACGAGGAGCGCTTTATTAACGACGCTTACAGCGTCATCTGCGACGGCTTCGCCTACGCTTTCACCTCAAAGGACGCTTTCAATCCCGTTCAGAACCCGGAGCTGTTCAAGGTCATGGAGGGCTTCGAGGACGTGGAGATGATGGAATATGTCGGAGAGGAGATCGCTCCGAGCAGCGAATATTACCGCGTCGAGCCGGGCGACAAGTTCGGAGAGCTTACGGTAAAGAGCGCCACAACAAACTTCTACGCAAATTACAGCAGCTACGAGGGGAAAAACATCAACGGCGCGTATACGTTTGCGGGAGCGCTGAAATTTGACGGGGAATTGGAGCTTACGGGTTACGTCCGCGTATCGGAAGCGAACGAGGGCTACGACGAGGGCGGCGAGATAAGGTTCGTTCCCGATAACGAGTGCAGCGACAAGATACCCGTATTAAAATATGAGGTCAGCGAGGAGAACGGCGCGGTGCAGCATTCTCCCATGGGCAACTTTAACGGTACGGCATACAACGATATCAATTTGTTTTCTCTCGGCAATATCCACGATTACTCCGATATAGACCTCGACGGTCTGGAGGTGGGCGAGCGCTTCACGCGCGTGAAGATAACGATAGGCGATATCGTTTCAAGCGGCAGTAATCTCTCGCGTATCGACGCGAAGCTGCTCAGTCTTGAAAAAATAAAAACAGGAGAATAGTCAATGAAGAGGGTCACAGCAATCATCAGCACGATAGCAATGCTCGCGGCGCTCACGGGCTGCAATAACGGCGAGATCCCGGGCGGCGCTCCCGAAAACTCAACGGGTAATTCCGCGACCGAGAGCACGGACAGCTCCGAGAGCGCACCGGAAAGCACCGACAATTCCGAAAGCGCACCCGAAAGCTCCGTGCCCGAGGAGAGCGCTCCCAAAGACGAACCGACGTTTCTCAACTGCGTTGACGGCACGGTCATCAACATTTCGGATATCACATCGATACAGGGAACGGTTTATGGCGTTGACAACAAATTGGAGCAATTCGCGATCGAGGACTTCAATAAGGAGCGCTTTTTAAAAAACGAATACAGCGTTACCTGTGACGGCTTCGCCTACGCGTTCACCTCAAAGGATTCCTTTAACCCCGTCCAGAACCCCGAACTGTTCAGTGCTAGGGAGGGATTCGAGGACGCGGTGGAGTATGTCGGAGAGGAAATCGCCCCGAGCAGCGAATATTATCGCGTCGAGCCGGGCGACAAATTCGGGGAGCTTACGGTAAAGAGAGCCGAAACCATGTTCTGCTCGAATTACAGCAACTACGAGGGCAAAGGCATTTTTGGCGCATATACATACGAAGGAATGATAGAATTTGACGGAGAGCTGGAGCTTACGGGCTTCGTCCGCGTATCGAAAGAAAACGAGGGTTACGATGAGGGCGGTGATATACGGTTCGTTCCCGACAACGAGTGCGTTGACAAAATACCCGTAATGAAGTATGAGGTCAACGAGGCGAAAGGCGCGGTAAAGCACTATCCCATGGGCAACTTTAACGGCACTGCTTACAACGATATCAATTTGTTTTCTCTCGGTAACATCCGCGATTACTCCGATATAGACCTCTACGGTCTTGAAATCGGCGAGCGCTTCACGCATGTAAAGATAACGATCGGTGATATCGTTTCAAGAGGCGATAGTTCCTCGGATATCGACGCGAAGCTGCTCAGTCTCGAAAAAATATAGAATTAAAGGGCTGCGTTCGTGCAGCCCTTTGGCGGTCATTCTTCCTCGACCTTTGCGTCGGGAGCGTTCTTTCTTATGCTCTCGATGCCGTTTTTGCAGCCCGACTTAGCCTTGTAGCCCTCGCCCGTCGCAATTATCTGCCCGTTCTTGGCTTTCAGACGGAAACGGAATTCTCCCGCCTTGTCCTCGTACATCTCGAACTTGGGGTTCTTTTCGGTCGCGAAGCCCTCGACGGTCTGATCCTCAAAAGCCGCCTCGGGCGCGTTCGTCTTTACGCTCTCGATTCCGTTCATGCATGCGTCCTTGGAGTTGTAGGTTTCGCTTGTCGCGATGATCTCGCCGTTGCCCGCCTTAAGGTTGAACATAAAGCCGCCCGATTTTGTGGTCTTGATAACAAATTTTCCCATATCCGTATTTCCTTTCAAAAATTTGCCGCGTTTTGCGGACTTGTCCCGTGTTATAATTTTATTATAGCAAATAATTATTCGCTTGTCAAGAATAAATTCAGCCGCCTAAAAAAGGCGGCTGAAAACTTTTATTTTCTTACTCTTCTGATCTTCACCTTAATTGGCGCGTTCCGGTCGTCTTGCTTTGCTGTCGGAGCTGCAGCGGGCTTTGCGGCAGGCATTTCGCGCCCGATAATTCCCGTTGAAGCCGCAGCAGCCTTGTACGCCTCGTCGTAGAAATACAGCTGCGAATTCAGCGGTATCTTACCGGCGGAGGAAACGCGAACGTACTTTCCGTCCGCGCCAAGCTCGCGCGCCTTGACGTTATCCGCAAGCATAGTCGAGAATATATCGCACACCCTGTCCGCAAGCGCCGTATCAAGTATCGGAGCGGCGACCTCGACGCGGCGTTCGGTGTTTCGGGTCATAAAGTCCGCGCTCGAGATGTACACCCTGCGGCGGTCTCCGCGCCCGAAGATGTAGATCCTCGAATGTTCCAGAAAACGTCCGACTATTGAGATAACGCGGATATTCTCCGTCGCGCCCTCGACTCCCGGGATAAGGCAGCAGATACCGCGCACGATAAGCTCCACGGTAACTCCCGCGCGGCTTGCCTCCGCGAGCTTTTCGATTAGATCGCGGTCGGTCAGCGAGTTTATCTTAATGCCGATATACCCGTCGCGCCCGTAGGTTATTTCGTTGTCGATAAAGGACACGATACGGCTCTTCAAGCCCTTGGGCGCTACAAGCAGACGGTTCGTGCTCTCGACGGTGCTGCCAACCATAAGCGCGTTGAACACCACCGACGCGTCCGCCCCGAAATCCTCGTCCGAGGTCATCAGCGTGAGGTCGGTGTACAGCCGCGAGGTACGCTCGTTGTAGTTGCCCGTGCCGACCTGCGTTATATAGCGGACGTTGTTCCCGTCGCGCAGGGTAATCAGCAGCAGCTTTGAGTGAACCTTCAATTCCTCCAGACCATAAATTACGGTAACTCCCGCCTCTTCAAGCTGCTTTGACCAGCCGATATTATTCTCCTCGTCAAACCTCGCGCGAAGCTCCACAAGCGCCAGAACGTCCTTGCCGTTTTCGGCGGCTTTGTTGAGCGCGTTGATTATTTTGCTGTCGCGCGCGACGCGGTAAAGCGTTATCTTGATAGACGAAACATCGGGATCGACCGCCGCTTCCTCCAACAGATTTATAAAGTGGTTGATGTTCTCGTATGGGTAATTCAGCAGAATGTCGTGCTGCTTGATCTGCTCTATAAGCGGAACGTCGGGCAGTATCGCCCCCGAACGCTGCGGAACCAACGGCTCGAAGAACAGCTCCGGCTGCTTTTCAAGACGCTTCTCCAGAACGGAGATAAAGCCCATGGAAAGCGGCGCAGTCTGCTTGAAAACGAAATTATCCGAAACGTCAAGGATTTTCGTCAGCACGGAGACCGTTTCGCTGTCGGGTGAGCCTTGAAATTCCAGCCGCACGGGCTGAAGCTTCTTGCGCTTCTTGACGAGCTTGCTCATCACGTCGCGGAAATCCACGTCGTGATCGAAAAGTCCCTCGTCTATCTCGATATCGGCGTTTCGAGTAACGCGGAAAACGCATTTCGAGATAATTTCAAAGTTGCTGAAAACCTGCTTTGCGTAGCGGCGTATCAGCTCCTCGATAAGCAGAAACTTACCCGTTCCCGGCAGAAATACCACTCTCGGCAGATTATCCGAGGCGGGAAGTATGCCAAATGTGCGCTTTCCCGAAGCGTCGGTCTTTTTGCGGATAAGGCAGCCGATGTATATGCCTCCGCTTTTCAGAAACGGCACGGGGTGCTTTTTGTCGACCACTCCCGTAAACAGCAGCGGACGAACCTCGCGCGTGAAATACGCTTTCAGAAACGCATCCTCCTCCGGGGTGAGAGCATCCTCGTTGAGGTGCTCCACGCCGTACGCGGACAGCCCCTGCATTATCTCGGAATATGCCTCGTCCTTTATCGGCAGAAGCGCCTTGACGCGCTTCGCTATCGCGGAAAGCTGTTCCTTGGCGTTCATATTGGTCTTGTTCTCGCGGTCCTTAGGCTCGTACAACAGCTTGTCGTGAAGACTTCCGACACGTATCATAAAAAACTCGTCCAGATTCGAGCAGAATATCTGCACAAACCGCAGCCGTTCAAACAAGGGGGTATTCTCGTCGCGGGCTTCCTCCAGAACGCGCGCGTTGAATTTCAGCCACGAGAGCTCACGGTTATCGTAAAATCCGTTTCCCATTCTTCTCACCTCTTTGTGATTTTCGGTATTTTTTGGAATTACTTTTTATCTTTAAGCTCCGAAGCAGTCTTGATAAACTCATTAAACAGCGGGTGCGGACGGTTGGGACGCGACTTGAACTCGGGGTGGAACTGCACTCCCACAAAGAACGGGTGCTCGGAACGCGGAAGCTCTACAATCTCCACGAGCTTTCCGTCGGGCGACAGTCCCGCGAATTTCAACCCCTTTTCCGCGATCTGTTCGCGGTAAACGTTGTTGAACTCATAGCGGTGGCGATGACGCTCGTAAACCAGCTCCTCACCGTATACCCCGCGCGAAATGCTGTTTTCATCAAGCTTGCACGGATACAGCCCGAGCCGCATAGTGCCGCCCATTTCAACGCCCTTCTGGTCGGGCATAAGGTCGATAACGGGGTATTCAAACTCTCCGAACTCCGCGGAATTCGCGCCGTCAAGCCCGACAACGTTTCGCGCGAACTCAATGACCGCCATCTGCATACCCAAACACAGCCCGAAATACGGTATTTTATTCTCGCGGGCGTAACGCACCGCCTCAATCTTACCCTCGATACCGCGGTCGCCGAAGCCTCCGGGCACGCAGATTCCGTCCGCCTCGGACAGTATTTCGTCGGCTGTCAGCGGCGTGACCTCCTCGGAGTTAATCAGCTTTATATCGACGTTGCAGCCGTTGAACGCGCCCGCGTGACGAATACTTTCCATTACGGAAATATATGCGTCGGGCAGCGAGACGTACTTTCCGACAAGCCCGATAGTAAGCGGCTTTGTCGCATTCTCCTGACGATGAACCATATTTTCCCATTCGGTAAGATCGGGCTTTCTGTCCTCCAGCCCGAGGTGATAGCAAGCCGAGTGCGCCAAGCCCTCGCTTTCGAGCATAAGCGGCACGGCGTACAGAGACGACGCGGTCAGATTCTGGATAACATCCTCTTTGCGAACGTTGCAGAACAGCGCTATCTTCTCGCGCATTTCAACCGGAACCTCACATTCGCTTCTCAACACAAGTATGTTCGGCTGGATACCGAGCGACAGCAGTTCTTTAACGCTGTGCTGCGTCGGCTTTGTTTTCAGCTCGTTGCTGCCCGTGATGTAGGGGAGCAGCGTAACGTGAATGTACAAGACGTTCTCGCGCCCTTTTTCGTAGCTCACCTGACGTATAGTTTCAAGAAACGGCGTAGACTCAATATCTCCGACCGTGCCGCCGATCTCGGTAATGACCACGTCAATCGGCTCAGCGCCGCTGTTCGCCGCACGGTAAACGCGGCTTTTTATTTCGTTTGTAACATGCGGGATTACCTGAACCGTACCGCCGAGATAATCTCCGCGGCGTTCCTTGTTAAGTATCGTCCAGTAAATTTTACCCGTCGTGACATTGGAATTCACGGACAGATTTTCGTCGATAAATCGCTCGTAATGTCCGAGGTCGAGGTCGGTTTCCGCGCCGTCGTCGGTAACGAAAACCTCGCCGTGCTGATACGGCGACATTGTGCCGGGATCAACGTTCAGATACGGGTCGAACTTCTGAATAGTCACCCGATACCCGCGCATTTTCAGCAGCCGTCCGAGAGAAGCCGCCGTTATGCCCTTTCCAAGTCCCGATACCACGCCGCCCGTAACAAAAATATATTTGGTTGCCATTTTTTTCCACCTTTCCGTTCTGTAAAACACTTAGACTTATTATAACACTATTCGTCTTTTTTTTCAATAGCTTATTTAAAAATATTCGGGAAATTATTGTTTAGCGTTGTGACGCTGCGCTGGGCTTGTTAGATTTTTATGCTGT
>CAYWIP010000022.1:3828-32511 GCA_964458395.1 uncultured Ruminococcus sp. | reverse complement strand
ACTTTTGCATTTGACGGAAAGTTCTCGACAAATTTTGCAAAAAGCCTTGACTTTTCGGCGATAAAGTGGTATAATAAATAAGGTATTTTTAAATACTGAATTTAATATAAGGAGAAACGGCTAATGGCAGGAAAGAAATTTATATCGTTTGCTGCGGCGTTTGTGGCTGCGGCGCAGGCGCTGACGTTCGTTACCGCGACGGGCGTCGCCGAGGAAGCGATACCGGACGCGAATACCGGTTACATATCCGCCGAAATATCCGAGGGTTTGCCCGATAACAACGAGCTTCTGAAGATGTACATCGAAAAAATATTCTACGGAGACGGGGTCTCGCTTTACGCGGACTACGGGGCAAGTCACCTTGAGGGCGGCGCTTTGGCTATATATAACTTCATAAAATCGAAGATCGAAAAAATAGCTTCCGGTGAAAGCGTGCGGACAGAGTTTGATTATGTTCCCGCAACGCCATACACCGATTCTGATGCATTTTATAAAGATGTCGATGCTGCTATTGATCATCTTATGGTGGATATGCCCGCTGAATTTTATTGGTATGACAAGACCGTAGGTTATCTTAGGGGTTTATCCGGAGAAGTCGTTAATGGTGTAACAAGCTGGACAAAGTGCACACTGACATTTGAGGTGTCCAAAGATTATGTCAAAGTAGGCGGCGAAACAGTAACAAAGAATGTTAATGGAACAAACAAGACATATTCGATTGAGACGGACAACACAAAGATAGCAGCTGCTAAGGCAGCCGTTGCAAATGCCAAAGCTATCGCAGACGAATGTGCGGGACTTACCGATTACGAGAAGATCGTAAAATTCAACAAGGAGATCTGTGCGCTGACCGACTACAATTATTCGGCAGCGGATAACGACAATACCCCTTACGGCAACCCGTGGCAGTTGGTATGGGTGTTCGACGGCGATCCGTCTACCAACGTCGTATGCGAGGGTTATGCTAAGGCGTTTCAGTATCTCTGCGACCTCACCGGGGTAGAGTGCTACACCGTGACGGGCGTAATGAGAGGCGGCACGGGCGCCGGCGGTCATATGTGGAACGTTGTCGTTATGGACGACGAAAAAAGCTATCTGGTGGATATTACCAATTGCGACGGCGAAGAGGGAGCGTCCTCTGTTTCTATCGGTTATCCCGACAAGCTGCTCTTAAAGGGCGCTTCTCAAAGCAGCGCTCAAGGGTGCAGCTTCTCCAATCTTAGCGGATTGACCTATACATACGACGCCGATATTATCTATGACGCGGATCTGCTTACGGTTTCTACGACCAACTACGAGCCTCCCGCAGTATGCGAACACGTTTGGTCAACAGATTGGGAGAGGGACGAGAACGGGCATTGGCATATTTGCACAAGATGCCATCAGGAGTCTGCTGTCATACAGCATACCGAAATTCTCGACGAGGATTCCGCTGTCCCCGAAACCTGCACGACGGACGGAAAGAAAGCGGATACCGTATGCTCCGACTGCGGTTTCAAGATTAAAGAGGGCGAAGTCGTTGCCGCTCATCACACTCCCGGCGAGGCTGTGCGCAAGAACGAAACAGCGGCGACCTGCGCCAATGAAGGCTCTTACACGGAAGTCGTCAAATGTACGGTATGCGGCGAAGAGATAAGCTCCGAGGAAAAGACTATCGAGAAGCTGCCCCACACACGGGTAACCGTTCAGGAGAATGTAGTAGGCGCAACCTGCACCGAGCCCGGTTCTTATGACTCCGTTGTACGCTGCTCGGTCTGCAATGAGGAATTCAGCAGAGAAACTGTAACAAATGCAAAGCTGCCCCACACTCCCGGCACTCCCGAGCGCAAGAACGAAACAGCGGCGACCTGCGCCCATGAGGGTTCCTACACAGAGGTTATCAGCTGCACGGTATGCGGCGAAGAGATAAGCTCCGAGGAAAAGACTATTGAGAAGCTGCCCCACACTCCCGGCACTCCCGAGCGCAAGGACGAAACAGCGGCGACCTGCGCTCATGAGGGTTCTTACACAGAGGTTATCAGCTGCACGGTATGCGGCGAAGAGATAAGCTCCGTGAAAAAGACTATCGACAAGCTCCCCCATAACATCGACAATGATGTATGGGAAAGCGACGACAACACTCACTGGCATGAATGCTCCAAATGTGGAATCAAAACGGATTCGGCAGAGCATAAGTTCGACGTGAGAACAACTCCCGCTACCTGCACGGAGGACGGTGAAAAGGTAAGCACCTGTGTTGACTGCGGAAAGGTGAAGACCGAGGTTCTTGTCAAGACAGGTCACAAATGGGACGAGGGCAAGGTAACAAAGGAGCCGACCTGCACTGATAAGGGTGAAAAAACATTCACCTGCTCCAACTGCGGGCAAACCAGAACCGAGGATATCGATACCGTCGATCACACATGGAACGACGGTGAAATCACAACTCCCGCGACTTGTACCACAGAGGGCGAAAAAACCTTTACTTGTACCAAGTGCGGCACTTTCAAGACCGAAGTTATCGCAAAGACCGCTCACACCTTCGACAACACCAAGTGGGAGACAGACGGCGACAATCATAAGAATTCTTGTACGGTATGCGGCGCCGAGATCACCGAGAAACACGACTTTACCGACGGTGAAACAACAACCGAGCCTACCTGCACCGATGAGGGCGAGATAACCTACACCTGCGTTTGCGGCGAGACCAAGACCGAAACGATAGACGCTCTGGGTCACGAGCCGGGCGAGGCGGTTCGCGAGAACGAAGTTGCTGCTACCGTTGACAAGGAAGGCTCATACGACAGTGTTATCCGCTGCACGCGCTGCAACGAGATAATCAAGTCTGACACCGTCACTATTCCCAAGCTCACGCCTGCCGATGAAACTCCGTTTATCAAGGGTGAGAACGGCAAGAGCGGCTGGGAGGTTATCGGCGGCGAGATAAAGTCTGCTAAGGATAAGGATGTTATCACCGTTGATATGAACAAGGCGACAGTTGTTCCCAAGAGCGTATTTGAGGAAGTTCGCGGCAAGGATGTTACCGTTTCGTTTGAGCTTGACAACGAGCTTGTATGGAGCGTTAACGGCAAGACCGTTGCCGACGGCGCTCTTGCTGATATCGACTTCTCCGTTAAGACCGGCAGCGATTTCATTCCCGAAAGCGTTGCAGGCACTGTAAAAACGGACGAGAAGATTTTTACTCAGATCAGCCTTGCGCATAACGGCGCGTTTGGATTTACCGCAGTGCTTTCCGTTGACTGCGGCAAGAGCAACGCCAATCTGTTTGCGAGCTTGTACTACTACAACGGCAGCAAGCTGGACAAGATCAGTACCGAGAAAATCAATACTGACGGTATTGTAAAGCTTCCCTTCGCACACGCGTCGGATTATCTGATTACCATACATGAGGAGAAAACCGCCAACGAGCCCGCAAACGATCAGTCCACCTCGAAGCCCGATAATTCAAATTCTTCTGATAACCCCAGCACGGGTATCAATCAGGATTCCTTGATCTGGATCGCGGCTTTGAGCTGTCTGGTACTTACCGCTCCCGTATTTAAGCGCAGAAAGTCCGGCAAGTAATTTGCGGATTTTCAAATAAAGCTTTGGCGCACCGTGTTTAAACGGTGCGCCTTAGTCTGTATATTAGTTCCATATCCGCAAAGGAAGCGGACAAAAAAGCAGCAATGGAAAAATGTCAAGGAAACAGTCAAAAAATGAAATAAGCGCAAATATGCCGTTTGCGGAGGTCAATTTATTTTGAGATCCATGGTTACCGTACGTTCAAACGGAAGTACATAATTTTTTTGGTTTATGCAGAAGATCAGACGCAAGGTCATTTATGCCATTCGGTATTAAGGAAACTAACTCTGGATTCTAGCCAGCCCCTCAGGTAGTCCGCCGCCTGCTTTTCGGTGGTACAAGCCGCCGCGCCCGCGCAAAGCTCGTTTCTTGCGTCATTTTGCCGTATATTGTTCCACTTGTCATAGTTTCTGGTGAACGCGGGTTCAAGCTTCTCCGATTCGGAAGCTATCATTTCATATGCGCGTTCAAATGTGCCGCAGTCGTATATTTCCGTCCAGCGCTCTTTTACGATATCTTGATACCAGCCCTCGTTCATTAGAACCATGAGCCACGGATTACACATCTCCTCGAACTCGCCGTTAACATCAAATACGATATTCCCCGCGTAGAAGCCCTTGCCGTCGGCGCACCGGTCTTTGTTGCCGAAACCGGAATCAAAGTCCCACGGCGCTTCAAACCGCAGCTTTCCGCTGCCTTTCTCACCGAGATCGACGTCCATGAAAAAGCTTGACCAGTAGATATCCGCGTCGCAGGTAAGCTCCGCTAAGATATACGAATCCGCAAGCGAGCGCAGATCGACGACTTTTTCAACAGCTTCCCGCGGAGTAAGATCGGCTGTTTCGGTAATCGTTTTGAGGTCATCGGACATAATGAAAGCCTTGTCGTTGTAAGCCGCCTCGTACATTATGTCATAGACGTTGTTTACGAAATGCTCAATATGATCGTGCTGTTCCTGCGAATTTATATCGCTCTTTATCGTAATGCCCACATCGTTCTTTCCATTGGCAAAGGGTTTAGCCGTCCTGCCGGATCCGCCGTTTCCGTCGTAGGGTATGAGCTCCGCGTCATTGTGGTAATTGACCTTGAAGCTGTGCAGCGGATCCTCGTTGTAATAATACCCGTCGTATTCGAGGAAATACCCGATATCCGTACCCGTATAGCCCTTTTCGGGCTCGGTTATATCTACTCTGCCGCTGTTGATCTGCTGCTGTTCGGTAACGAGGTACACTCCCCAATATTCTCCGTTTATCGTGACCTCAACGAGCCGTGAATCGGCAGCGTAATAGCCGTCCTTCCCGAGTATTTCTTCCGCGAGCTGAAAAGCAGTCCTATTTCGGAGCATGGAGAAGTCCTTGTATTCCGCAAGCAGCAGCCAATTCTTGTATTCGTTGCCGTCATTCAGCCCAAGCATACTCTGCTTTGTTTCAAACTTTATTCTAAGCGGCTTTTTATTGTAGGCAGTAGTCCAATTTCCCCTCACCTTTACGCTTGCGTTTGCCGAGTTAATAAGGAGCTTATCATCGGTGTCGGTAACCGATACTGAACAGTCCACGTAATAAGGCTCGGGCGGCATCTCGTAATTGGGCGTCCACGAAGCAATTCTTTCGGCGACGTGTCTTGTAACGGGCATTGTAACAAAGTCCATAGCGTCCGGGCTGCTGTCTTTTGTTCTTATGTCGATAACCGGCATACATTTATCGGTGATAACGGATCCGACAGGCTTGTTCGACTCGGTTTCGCTGTTCGTTTCGGTCGTCTGTTGGCTGTCTTTTCCCGCACCACCCTCTAAAGTGCAGCCCGCAAGCATCAAACAGACTGCAAACAGAGCCGCATATTTTTTTATCGCTGTCATGTTCTGCACCTCTTTGCAAAAAATAACGGATACAGTTTTATCCGCTCTTCTATTATAGCATATATCGGGGAAGAAGTCAACATTTTACGGATAAAACAATCAATACATTCACCGAGAGATGAATATCTCAAATCCTTGTTGACAAGCGGCGTCTTTTTTTTAACGCTGCATAAATGAAACCGCAATAAAAGCCGGTTGTTATACGTTATTAAATAAAGAATGTACCCTAGAAGTGCATTCTTATTATATCAAAATGAATAAAAGATTATAATGATGTTTCTTCTTTACTGCATGCAAACAGAATTTCATTTAATTTAATATAATTGAAAATATATGTTCTGCTGCAATCCTGCTACATTTTTTGAAAAATCAAACACAATTTAACACTTTTTTACTCTGTTTTCAATATAAAATATAAAAAACAGAAAACCCTCAAATCGCTTCGTAATACGACTTGAGGGTTTTCTTTTTGTGGTTGCGGGAGCAGGATTTGAACCTACGACCTTCGGGTTATGAGCCCGACGAGCTACCGAGCTGCTCCATCCCGCGATATCTGTTTTGTAACGATACGTCACTCAACAAAAAATATTATATCACATCTGAGAAGATTTGTCAATAGGTTTTTGAAATTTTTTTTAAATTGCGCGAAAAAATGTAAAAAATTGTATCCGGCGGTAAATACATTACCGCCGGAATTATTATATGCTCAATCTCCGAAAGATATACCTATATCCCTGGCTGTTTTTACTATCTGGCTGTCCTCGGTGACGAACTTTGTTTTCATCGCTACGTCTCCGAGAGGGTTCTCGGTGATCTTGCCGTCGACCATGGCGACGGTAAAGCCGAACTTCTCCTGTTTGAGCAGCCGCGCCGCGTGAGCGCCGAACTGCGTTGCGAGAAGTCTGTCGTAAGCCGAGGGCGAACCGCCGCGCAGAATATGTCCGGGAACTACCGTTCTGGTTTCGAGACCCGTCTTTGCTTCAATAGTTTTGGCAATACGCGAGGTCGCAGTAATCTCTCCGCGTTCCGCGCGGGCTTTTGCGCGTTCCTTTTTCTTGAGTTTAGCCTCCTCGACGTCGAACGCACCCTCCGCCACCGCGAGGATAGAAAACGCTTTGCCCGCGTCCGCGCGTTTCTGGCAAGCCTTGGCTACCTTGTCGATATCGAAAGGTATCTCGGGGATAAGGATAATGTCCGCGCCGCCCGCAACGCCGCTGTACAGCGTAAGCCAGCCCGCCTTGTTGCCCATTATCTCAATTACCATAATGCGGCTGTGGGAGTTTGCGGTGGTGTGTATGCGGTCTATGACCTCCGTGCCGATATCAACGGCGGTGTGGAAACCGAAAGTAACATCCGTGCCGAAAATGTCGTTGTCTATAGTCTTGGGCAGTCCGATAACGTTCAGACCCTCCTCGGAGAGCATATTCGCGGTCTTGTGAGTGCCGTTTCCGCCGAGCGTGAACAGGCAGTCAAGCTTAAGCTCCTTGTAGGTCTGCTTCATCTCCTTGACCTTGTCGACGTTATCGTCCTCGATTATCTGCATCATCTTGTACGGAGTGCGCTTTGTGCCGAGAATGGTTCCGCCGGTAGTCAGGATCCCCGAGAAATCGGACGGCGACATTATCTTGTAATCGCCGTGGATAAGCCCGTGATACCCGTCGTGAATACCGACTATCTCCACCTTGTCGTCGCCGAAGGTCTCGTAGGTCGCCTTTGCTACGCCGCGTATCGTCGCGTTAAGTCCGGGGCAGTCGCCGCCGCTTGTAAGGATTCCGATTTTAAGTTTTCCCATAATTTTCCTCCATTTTTTTAATGCCGTAAAGCGGCAAGATTATCCGTTGATCTTTAGCCTGTTGTCGTCGCCGCGGAAGATAAGCACCCTCATGCTGAACAATCTCGACCACAGCCTGTCCTGATACCGCGCCTTTATCTGCGGCATTTCGAGGTTGGTGTTGATTATCATGGGCAGCGAACGGCTCTGCCGCGCGTTTATCATTTCGTAAAGCAGCGAGGTGTAGCGGTCGGTATTGTTCTCCGCGCCGAGGTCGTCGAGGATAAGCAGCTCGCAATCCGTTACAAGCTCCATTGTGTCGCCCTCAGCGTTCCTGAACTGCTCCTTGTCCAGCCGCCTCAGCAGCTCGGGCACCGAGCCGTATATCACGCAGTAGCCCTTTCTGATAAGCTCGTTGGCTATCGCGAGCGACAGATGCGTCTTTCCAAGACCCGTGTTTCCCATCATAAACAGTCCGTAGCCATAGCCGTTGAACTCGTCCGCGAATCGTCTGCATTCCTCGTAATTCGTCCGCATAATGTTGCGCGGAGTTTCCCCGATCTCCGGGTCTACCGTCGTTGGATAAAGCTCGATCTTAAACGATTCAAACGAACTCAACCGCAGCGGCGAATGTGAATTCAGATCCTCGGCGGCGGCGGTGTTCAGTATCTTGTTGAAGCAATCGCACCACTTGCCCTCAAACGTTCCCGTATCTCTGCATTTGGCGCAGGTGTATATCGGCGCGAGGTAATCGCCGGGATAGCCGTTATCGACGAGCAGCTTTTCCATTTCGCGCTGGATTTCGAGGTTGCTGCTCACCGCGTTCCGCACCTGTGTCTCCGAGTCGGGAGCTTTCGCGGCAACGGCGGCAACTATGTTCGTCATAGTGTCGGCAAGCTTTATTTCCAGCTCGCAGTATTTCGGTATTCGGCGGTGTATCTCCATGCGGCGGCTGTCCTCGAGCTGCTTGTTTGCCATGCGGCGGTTTGCGAGCCGCTTTTGCGCTATCTCAAAAAATCTCTTGTCTAAAGCCATTATTCACCTCAACTATCGGTTTTATAACGATTTTTTATCTTGGACATCACATCGTTCATATCAAATGATGAGCTTGAATTTGCCGCCGTCTTGACAGGCTTTTTCCGCGACTGCGCGGCTTGTTCCACGGCGGCGGGTGAACGCAGACCCTCGTCCTTCCAGCTTTCGAGTATCCTGTTGGCGTATGCGGGCTTCCATTCGCTTATCTGATCGAGTGTTTTTTCGTAAGCCAGCATTATCATATCCTCGCCGAAGCCCCAATCCGTCCACGTCCTGATATATTCACGCATTTTCGGGCTGAACTTCGTCTTAAGCTCCATAGCCTCGCGCAGACGTTCCTCAACGCCGTTCCGCTTTTCAAGCGCCAGAATACGCGCGTCGGCAAGCTCGATAGTGTCTATCTCCTCGGCAGCCCAATCCGCCGCGACGGTCTGTATGTAGCTCGGCGAGGTCTTTTCCGATTTAAAGCAGTATTTAAGCAGCATAAGCGCCACTCCGACAGGCAGTCCGTAATGGTCGACAAGCGAGATGACAAGCTGATTTTCACGTTGACGAAGCGGGTGAGCGTACAGCTGCTCCGCCTCCTTGAACAGCATTTCCAGCTCCTTGTCTGTTTTTATTCTGTCAGCGACCTCGCCCGAGGAAACATTCACGGGCTTTACAGCGGGCTTCGGCAAGGGCTTGGGGGCAGGGGAGACCGCGCTTTCCTCGGTCTGCGGCTTGATTTCGCGGCTCTCGGGAGCGGTCGTCAATCCGTTGTCATAGCGGACAATTCCTCGCTGTATCCAGAACAGCGCCGCGTCCTCCAGCTCGCCGCGTTCGCGGAAACCCAATTCCTCGTTCAGCTTTTCCTCCGTGAACTCCTCGCCGCCGTGCCGCAGCAGAAACAGCAGCAGCTTCAGCGAGTTGCCGTTTGCCAGCTTAATGTATTTGTCAACAACGCTCGACGGAACGGCAAACACGCTGTTCCAATCGCCTGCGTTCAATGAATATTTCATCACATCACCGATTTTCTCAAAAATTCCTTTATATATAAATAATACCACAATTCCATATTTTTTTCAAGAGGAATTTTAAGCTTAACAAAAAAAGAGGTAAGAAGCGAACCTCTTACCTCCGGATTTTAAATGCTCTCGTGCTTTTGCATAACGCTCATATACGCGGGTCGGATTATCTTGCTCGCGGTTGTAAGCTCTTCGATACGGTGAGCGCTCCAACCGACTATTCTCGCGATAGCGAATATCGCCGTAAACAACTCGCTCGGTATACCCAGCATATCGTAAACGAATCCGCTGTAAAAGTCGACGTTGGGGCTGACGCCTTTCATTATCTTACGCTTCTGCGCGATAAGCTTCGGCGCGGCGTCCTCGATATACTTGTATAGCAGCAGGTCGTCTTCGCGGTGCTTGGCTACCGCAAGCTTCTCGACGTAAGCCCTGAAAATGCGCTCGCGCGGGTCGGACAGCGAGTATACCGCGTGACCCATTCCGTAAATAAGCCCCTTACGGTCGAACGCTTCTCCCGCGAGTATCTTTCCGAGATAGTCGCTGACCTCGTAGTAGTCCTTGAGATCCTTGACGTTCTCGCGGATATTCTCCATCATCTCCATTACCTTGATGTTCGCGCCGCCGTGCTTGGGTCCTTTCAGCGAGGACATAGCCGCCGCGATAGTCGAATAGGTGTCCGAGCCGGAGGACGTGACAACGCGCGTGGTAAATGTGGAATTGTTTCCGCCGCCGTGCTCCATATGAAGCAGCAGCGCAACATCGAGAACCTTAGCCTCGAGCGGCGTGTAGCTCTTGTCGGGGCGGAGCATCATCAGCAGGTTTTCCGCCGTTGAAAGCTCGGGGTCGGGGCGGTGTATGTACATACTTTCGTCGTTCTCGTAGTGATTATACGCGTGATAAGCGTAAGCCGCCAGCATGGGGAAACGCGCTATCAGCATAATGCACTGATAAAGGCTGTCGGAGATATCACCCGAAAGCGCGGTGCTGTCGTAAGAAGCGAGCGTGAGAATACTTCTTGTCATTGAGTTCATAATGTCCTTGCTGGGCGCTTTCATGATAACGTCGCGCGTGAAGTTGGTGGGCAGACAGCGGCACTCGCCCAATATTTTTCTGAACTCCTCCGCTTCTTCCTCGGTAGGCATTTCGCCGAAAATGAGCAGGTAAGCGGTGCGCTCGAAGCCGTAGCCGTTCTCGCCGCACATCGCGACCAGATCCTTAACGTTGTATCCCCTATACCAAAGCTCGCCGTCGCACGGAGTTTCCACGCCGTCGACATTTTTGAACGGGACCATCTGCGAGATCGTGGTAAGTCCCGTAAGAACGCCCTTTCCGTTAATGTCGCGCAGTCCTCTGTTTACGCCGTACTTGCTGTACAGCTCGTCGGAGATAACGTCGTTCTTAACGCAAAGCTCCTTTTTTTTCGCAGCGTATTCCTTGATGATATTGTTCATAACACATTCCTCCTGTCGCAGCCGAAAAATTTCAAAAACTTCACGGCAGGTTTATTTATTGGTCATTTTCCCTTATAATAAATTATACCACATTTGAGGTAAAAAATCAAGCGCACAGGGAAATTTTCACATATTTATCATACTTCTGCACTGACGTTACTATATTATTTATAATTGCGGTGTGGTAAATTTGAATTTATATCAGCAATGTCAATGTTGCTTGGGGCTATTTATTATGTTGTTCGTTGCTGTTTCGAGAATTTAAAATAAATTGTCGACGCACGGTTGCGATAGGACATTTTAATTAAAAATATTGCTTAACGACTAAACGCACATTAAGGCTAACGTGTACAAGGAAAATCAAGAGAAGATATTCATAAAAGAAAGTATATTCGAGATCACCGACTATGCGGCAAAAAACGCCGTTAAGTTTACGGCGTTTTTTCTGTATTTTCGTGACGAGCAATTTCGGGAAAACCCCCGACAAGCCGGCGCTGCAATAACCGTTATATAACCGCGTTTATTCTTTCGAGATCCCTGTCGATAACGCCAAGATCGCTCTGTATCGAATAGCTTCCGTAGTAAATATTGTCCAGTGCCATAAGCAGCTCGTTCATTGCGGCGTTGGCTTCATCGTCAAGGCATTGACCGTCAACAAGGAGAGGGATCATCTCATCACTGTCGCGTATAAGCTCGATCCACTCGGTATCGGAGCGCAAAAGCCCCAGCTGCTTCATCTGTTTTCTCTGAAACTTTCGTCCATCCTCGCTTGCGTCGGCGATACGCGAAGAGTTGATAAAGCTCGCCGCGCCCGTGATATTTTTAGCGCCCTTAGGCACGAGAAATCCGTCCGATACCGCTTTTACAATATATTTTCCCGTTTCCGAGCATTTGGGGTAGGGTACTATTCCGATATTCATTTCCGATCTGCGGAGTTTTCCGATAATGCTTTCGTCGGCAGACATAAACACCGCGAACGAATCCATAACGGCTGAAATGTTCCTGTTTTCCTGATTGCAGGAAAAATGCGCGAAGAAATTTTCAAGCTCGGTAAACAATTCGCTGTTAAAGCCGTTTGAGAGCTTGCCTGCTGCGTCGCGCTGTATCAGAGAACCTCCCATGGTAGCAAACACGTTATCGGCGATTTCCGTGCCGTAAATATCGTTTACGGAATCAAGCGCTGTCCGGAACTGCTCCGTACACTCTCCGAAGCTCTTCCACGTCCATTCACCCTTTTCCCAGAGCTTTTCCGGATCGGGGATATTGTACTGCACGAACGACATTTTATCATATGCCAGAAGCTGTGGAGAAACGGTAACGCTTGTCGGATAGAAGAAATTGCTTCCCTTGAATGTGTAATGGTCGATATATACTTTGAAAGAATCCCATTGCGGAGCGGAAATGTCCATATATGACGTCAGATCCTCGTACATATTCCGCGACATAAGCAGCGGGAAAGTGTTATCGCGCTTATCGGTGAGGTCGGGCGATAAATCGGAGTTTATAAGCTCCGACAATCTGGCTTCGTATGCGTCTTTGCTTACATGTTCGATTGTTATGAGCGAATCCGCGTTGGCGTTTACGGATCTGGCGTATGTTTCAAGCGCGGGCGAGCCTTCGATCTCGCGGCAGCCGAGATAGGTGAGATTCGGGGACGCGGACTTGTTTACGGCGTCGGGGATCTCAAACGCGGAAACGGCGGAGCTTTCTTCTGAGTAAGATATTATGTCATTCGGTGAACTGTTTGCATTTGACGAGGCATTTGAGCAGCCGCAGACAAGTAAAACCGCACTGTTAAGTGCTGCGGTCAGTATTTTCCGGAATAATTTCACGCATATTTCCCCCTTTCGTCGACCAATTCGCCTATTTCCACATTTACATTATAGCACATTATTGTAAGATAGTCAAGCGGTAATTTGAATTTAGTGTATTGACGCCGTGCTTGCTGAGAGAGCGTTTTTGTTGGTTGATCCCCTTTGTTTCGTTAATTTTAATTATTGTGCGGACGCACGATGCAAGAAGCCATTTTAATTAAAAAAACGAAACAGCAACGAACAGCATTAAAAATCTAACAAGCCCGGCGCGGCGTTACGACGCCAAACAACAGTTTACCTCAATAATCACAAAAGCAATATTTTTTTGTTAATTTTTAACAAACCACTTGCAAAGAGAGATCAATTGTTATATAATATATAGTGTAGGAGTATATCTTCGTTTAAAAAAATTGAAAGGATTGTTCTCAGATGCTTAACGAGAAGATAACCATTACTATATTGGGGAAAAACTACAGACTAGTTACCGACAACGCCAAGCTGCTTATTGAAGCTGCGCAGGACGTTGAACGGCGCATTTCCGAGTATTGCCAGAGCGGTTCGGATTGGGGCAAGGAGGACGCGGCAGTGTTTACGGCGCTGGACTGCACCAACGAGATCGCCGAGCTTAAAGCGCAGTGCAAGTCGCTTGCTTCCGAGGTCGATAAGCTCAGGATCGGCGAGGAAGCTGCCGCGAAAGCGTGCGCGGAGAATAAGTTCCTCAAGGAGGAGAATATCGCGCTCAAAAAATCCAAGGAGGAGCTGGACAAGCTCGCCAAGCGTTTCTCGGAGCTGGAGGGCAAAAACGAACAGTTAGCCGAAACGCTTAAAGAAGCCAATGCAAAGGCGGCGGAGTGTGCCGCGCTGAAAAAGGATATCGAGGCAGCGAAGAAAATTTCCGATAACCTGGAGAAAAAGAACAATCAGCTTTCCGATGCGGCAAAGGAGCACTCGGCAAAGCTCGACGAGCAGAAAAAGCTGGTAGCGGAGCGGGATAACCGCATTGCCGAGCTTGAAAAGGAGCAGGCAAAGGCGGTCAATATCGGCGAGGAAAACAAGCGGTTGTCCGAGAAGCTGGCAAAGGCGGAGAACTTCGAGGAGGCGTTTCACCGCGAGCAGAGCCGAGCAGAAGCCGCGGAAAAGGAGCGCAACACGTTAAAGGCGGTCAACGAGCATCTGAATAAGAATATTTCCGAATACAAAACGCAGATCGAGCAGCTTACCGACAAGGCAAAGTCACAGTCGGGCGAAAATGAGAAGCACCTCAGATCGGAGCTTGAAAAGGCTACCGTTGAAATGGAGAAGCTGGCAAAGGATTACGACGACCTTACCTTGGCGTATGACGAGCTTGACAAGGCGGGCGAAGAGCTTGAAAAACGTCTTGCCGAGTTTGAGGAACTTAAGGTGAAGTTCTCGCAGATCGAGAGTGAGAACGCCGCGCTCAAACAGGCGGAGGAGGGCAGCGGTGAGCTACGCCGCCAGATTGACGAGATGAAGAAGCAGCTTGACGAGCTTTCAGCGAAGAACGCGGAATTGACGAGGGACAACAAGACGCTAAAGAAAACAAACGCTTCGCTTGACAAGCAGCTTCAGGAAATGCTCGAGGACGGGCAGCTTACATTATGAACGAAATCTTAGCCCCGTGCGGGAGCTATGAGAGCCTTGCGGCGGCGCTTAACGCGGGCGCGGACGCGGTCTATGTCGGAATGAAGAGGTTTTCGGCGCGGAAGAACGCGGAAAACTTCTCGGACGAGGAGCTGAAAACGGCGGTCGCGGAGTGCCATAAGAGCGGCGTCAAGCTGTATGTTACGCTGAATACTTTAGTGTACGACGGTGAACTCGCCGAGCTTGCGGAGTGTATTGTCACCGCCGCGGAATGTGACGTCGACGGGCTTATAATTCAGGATCTCGGAGCGGCGGCGCTCGCTGAGGAGATATGCCCCGAGCTGCCCCGTCACGCGTCCACGCAGATGACCCTGAACAGCGTCTGCGGCGTTAAAGCGGCGGAGAAGCTGGGCTTCTCGCGCGTGGTTATCGGCAGGGAACTGTCCAAGGACGAGATCGCCGAAATATCGGAGAACACCCGCGCCGAGCTTGAAATGTTCGTTCACGGCGCGCTTTGCGTCTGCGTGAGCGGTCAGTGCTATATGAGCAGCCTTTTCGGCGGCAGAAGCGGCAACCGCGGTTTGTGCGCCCAGCCATGCCGTCTGGATTTTTCGGTCGGCGGCAGACATAATATAATGTCGCTCAAGGACTGTTCTTTGGTGGAGCATCTTCCCGAGCTGCCGCATATCGCTTCATTCAAGATCGAGGGCAGAATGAAGCGTCCGGAATACGTCGCGTGCGCGGTGGACGCGTGCCGAAAGTCGCTTGACGGCAGGGAATACGACGCGGAGCGCCTTTCGGATATTTTCTCGCGCGGAGGACTTACCGAAAGCTACTTCGACGGCACTATGAGCGATATGCAGGGAATACGCGGCAAGGACGACGTGGAGAATTCCGCGAACGCTCTCAAAGGTATCAAGGAGCTTTACAAAGCCGAATATCCGCGCTTTAAGCTGAATATAGATGTCAGGATAAAACGCGGCGAGCCTGTTTCGGCAAGCGGTACTTACGATGGCAGAGACAATGCGGGCGGAATATTTTACGCTCATACGGACATATTCCCCGAGGAGGCTAAGGGCGCTCCGCTCACCGCCGGGGCGGTCTGCGAGCGTATGAGCAAGCTCGGCGGCACTCCGTTTTACGCCGGCGGGATAACCGCGGAGGTTGACGACGGACTGTATGTTTCGGCTGCGGCGCTGAACGAGCTGCGGCGCAGTCTTTGCTCATTTAAGGATAATCCGTTAACTCATGAGTATAAGCTATCCCAACGCGATATCCGCGCAATGCTCCCGGGAAAGGCGGAGCCGAGGAGCGGCGAGATTCGTTATCGCGCCGAGGTACATACCGCAAAGCAGCTTCGTCAGGCGCTGGAGCTGGATTTTGACCTGATTTACGCGCCTATGGGCTTGCTTGACGGGAATACTCCCGATAAGCAGCGGATAGCCGCGATACCGCCGCTTATCCTCTCCGACTGCGAGGAAGAAACGGGTACGCGGCTTGATGAGCTTCGCGATATGGGCTTCAATAAGGGACTGGCGCATACGCTCGGTCACGCGGAGCTGCTGAAAAAGCACGGCTTAAACATACTCGGCGGTTACCGCATGAATGTGCTGAACTCGCTTGCCGTCAAGGCTTGCTCTGATTACGGCTTTTGGGATATTACGCTGTCGTTCGAGGGAACGGCTGCCGCACTTGCGGAGATAAACTCGCCGCGTCCCGTCGGGATAGTAGCGTACGGCAGACTGCCGCTTATGCTGACAAGGCGCTGTCCGATAACGGACGGGAAGCCCTGCGGGCGGAAAACGCCGTTCGGAGCGGGCGAGAGCTGCGGTCGCTGTATCAAGGACAGACAAGGGAACGATATCCCCGTGCTCTGCGGCGGAAACTGCGTGGAGCTTCTCAATCCCGATACGCTGATATTGAGCGACAAGCAGAGCGTTCTGAAGCAGTTTGACTTTGCCGTACTGAAGTTCACGGTCGAGGAGGATATCCGACCGGTTTACGACATGTACAAAAATAACCGCAAGCCCGAGGGCAGGCTGACGCGCGGACTGTATTTCAGGGGCGCGGAATAGTAAATTAAAGAGGAGCGGCGATATGAGTGATTTTACCGATATATTTAATAGGAAAGCGGAGCTGCTTTTCGGCAGACTGACGGAAAACGGCTTGGACGGGTTCAAGGGCTTCGCGGAGGTGTGCGGACGTTACGCCGCGTTTATCTCGGTGAGCGATGTTCACGAGCAGGCGTATGTGTTCAGGGCTTCTGGCGCGGATGTTACCGAAGCGTGGGATAAGGCGAGAGCCGCCGCGCTGGAGTTTATCGCCGCCGAGAATTTCAGTCCGGTGTGGGTAAAGGGCGATATCACCTTTAAAGGCGAGAGGGCGGCGCTGTCCGACGTTATCGAGAAGATAGGAAAAGGCTACGGACAGTTCTTCCGCCGCGGGATAGCGTTCGGCGAGAACCTTGACACGGCGTTTATCGAAGCGGAGCTGAACGCGTTCTCGCTGATCTCCTACAAGAAAAAGACGATCGAGCTTGTAAAGCTGAACAAATATCTGGCAAACTGCGAGCTGAAAACGCTCACGCAGATGCCCGAAAACGTTATTCTGTTCGATTGCAAAAGTGCGTTCTGCGACGAGAAGAGCGAGGTTTACGACTTGTATTCCGAGGGGAACAGCTGCGGACGGAGAATTATCCCGAGATTTGACAAGAACACGGCGCTGAGGGTCATTTCCACATCGTCGGAGTATCTGTCAATGCAGATAGGTCTTGACGGTAAGTTCGACTACGGCGTTTATCCGCTGACCCCCAAGGTGATACCCGGCTTTAACATACTTCGCCATGCTTCGTCGATATGGAGCTTGCTTTGCTCGTATCGGATAACGGGCGACAGGTTTATTCTCACGCAGGCGGAGAGCGCTATCGGGTATCTCGTGAACAACACATTTTACAAGTACCCCAAGCGCGAGGGCAAGGAGAACGTCGTTTACGTTGCCGAAAAGACCAAGAACGAGGTCAAGCTGGGCGCGAACGCCGTTGCGGTAATAGTTCTGACCGAATATATGAGCATTACGGGCAGCGATAAGTACAAGGAGCTTGCCGCGGAACTCGGCAACGGTATTCTCGAGCTGTTCGACGAGCGCGACGGCAGCTTCTTCCATGTGCTGAAATATCCCTCGCTCGCGCCGCGCGACAAGTTCCGCGTCGTTTATTACGACGGCGAATCTGTGTTCGCACTGTGCCGTCTGTATGGACTGACAAAGGACAAGAAGTTCCTCGATACCGCGAGGGCGGCGGTCGATCGGTTTATCAAGGACGACTACACGCAGTACGCCGATCACTGGGTAGCGTATTCGCTTAATGAGCTTACGAAGTACGATCAAAGCGTGAAGTACCTCAATTTCGCGGTGAAGAACGTCCGCGTCAATATGGAAAAAATTTACAAGCAGCCCACGACCTACCACACCTATCTGGAGCTGCTGTGCGTGAGCTTTGAAACGTATCTGCGCATTAAAGAGCAGAAGCTCGATTGTCCGCAGCTCGGCAAGCTGGACGTGAAGCGCTTTGTCGAAACGATATTTCACCGCGCCGACTATATGCTCAACGGCTACGGCTACCCGGAATACGTGATGTACTTCGCGCAGCCGTCGGAGCAGCTCGGGTCGTTCTTCGTGCGGCACGACAGCTACCGCACGCGAATTGACGACGTGCAGCATTTTTGCAGCGCGTATTACTCGCTTTACCGCAATTATGAGAAATTAGACGAGCTGCGGGAGTAATTCGCGGAAAAAGAACAAAGGGGGAAAGTTTATGCCGCAAAATTCAGGCGCGCCCGAAAATTTCAGAGTTACGCCAAAAGACGGCTCCGCGCTTTCGGAGTGGGAGCCGGTTGCGGGAGCGGACGGCTATAAGCTGTTTTTCTATTCGGCGGCAGAGCCGGATAAGTGCATAAAATCGCGTTATGCTCAGGACAATAAAAAAACCATTCTGGGCTTTGAGAACGGAAAAGAATATCTGGTGCAGGTCTGCGCCATAAAATATAACGGAAACAGCGAGGAGCGCGGAGAGCTTTCGGAAAAGCTTCCGTTCGTGCCGATAAGCGAAAAGCTGAAAGCGCAGCCCGTTCTCTGCCTTAAAAAGGGAGAAAAGGCGCAGCTCGTGTGCGAGCGCCGCGGAGAATCGCCGCACGTGAGCTATCAGTCGGAAAACAGCGATATCGCGTCGGTAAGCGGCTCCGGGCTTGTCACCGCTGTCGCAAAGGGCACGGCTTACATTAGAATAACCGCCGACGACGGACAAGTGTTCCGCACAAAGGTGGCTGTGGAACGCTCTGTTGACTTCTCGGAGAGCAAGGCAGTGCTGCTGCTTGCGGGCGACATGATGTGCGCGGTCGCTCATCAGAGAGCCGCCGAGAAGCAAAGCTACGACTTTAACGGAGCGTTTTCGGCTATCCGCGAAACTCTTTCCAAAGCCGATTACCGGGTCGGAGTTCTGGAGACCTCGTGCTGCGACGGCGCACCGTTTGAGCATGAGCAGCTTCGGCTGGCGCACGGCTCGCCGAACTGCAATTCGCCGTCGACGTTCATTTCGGCGATAGCGAACGCGGGCTTCAACGGACTTGTGACCTCGAACAATCACAACTGCGACACGGGAAAAGAGGGTCTGGAGGCTACCGCCGCCGAGATAAAGCGCAACGGCATGGCGAACATAGGAGCGCTCGGCGACAATCCCGTCGTTGTCGATGTTAAGGGTTTTAAGGTGGGGATCATCGCGTGCTGTATGATATCGAACGGTCTGGAGAGCGACATCTCCGAGGACGAGCTTTCTATCGTCAACACTATCGGAAAGTACGACCGCGAATATTTCGTGGAGCTTGTGAACCGTGCCGCCGCAATGGGTGCGGAGTATATCATCGCCTATCAGCATTGGGGCGGAATGAACGCTCTTAAAATAAGAAAGGCGCAGTCCGAGGAGGCTAAGTTTATGGCGGAATCGGGAGCTTCGCTTATCGTCGGCTCGCACCCGCACGTCGTTCAGCAGTTCCGCTATATCAAGACCGCAGACGGGCGGCGCGTTCCGTGCGCGTATTCGCTCGGAAATTTCGTCACGTCTATGGCGGAAATGCGCGAGAACCGTGACGGCGCTCTGCTGCGCGTGGAGCTGTCACGCGCCGGCGTAAAGATCAAGGCGGCGTTGTCGTATATCCCGTGCTTCTGCGAGAACGCGGAGTTCGGAGTAAAGGTCGTTCCCGCGTTTCCGCCGCACAGTGAGGACGCGCTGAATTCGCACCTGCGCACCAAGGAGGCGCTCGGCAAATCAATAAACCACTTCGAGTACCGTCCGCTTGTAATGCTGGCAGGCTCGGCAATGCTTGACAGGATATTCAGGGCGGGCAGGGGTTTCCGCGTCGACAAAACTCCGATGTACCTTTCGCAGCTTTCGCTCGGCTCGGAAAGCGGCTTTGCGCTGCCCGAGGGCGACGATGAAAAACTCGCGCTCGAGATAAGCAAGGATCTCGCGGGGTATATCGGGAAGACCGCGCCAGACTATGTGGCGGTGGACTTTTACACGGCGGCGGCGGTTTCGATACACAGGCTGGGCGATGCTCTCGGCGACGATTTCCGATACTTCACCAATATAAAGCGATTCCGCGGCTCGGAGTTCTTCGCCGAACATAAAGACGAGCTTGTGCGGATACGTCCGCCGTTCGGCGACAATATATGGAAGCCGCTTGTAAAGGGCTTCGCGGAGAAGCTGCTTAAGGTCATGCCGCACAACAGGATAATTCTGTTCCGCTTTAACGTCAACGGGAAAAAGGTCAAGGATACCGAGCTTCGCATTTCCGAGCCGCCCGAGCGTCAGAACAGGCTTATCCGCGCTATGGAGGACTATTTCATAAGTCTTGTGAACCCTGCGGTTATCGACCTTTCGGGTAAATACTTCACGCAGATGACAAAGGACGTCGTTTTCGAGAACGACTACTATATCGACGCTTTCGGAGCAGTCAGGAAGATAGTTGCCGAAAAGGGAAGAAGCTATGTTTCCGAGCCCGACGCTTCGATATGGTTCGGACGCGTGATGAAGTACTACAGGAATATGACCGCGAGGGCGTATCAGAGCTGGCTGCTGGATATGACGAGCGCGGCGGATATCATCATAGCGCAGACCTCGGCGGAATTCGCGGCGCGCAACAGTGAACGGCTTATCAGGCTGAAAAAAGCGGGCAAGGCGGAGCTTACCTCGCTGGAGAACTTCTTTGTCGGCGATTCGGGAGCGGTGGAGCTGATCCGCGCCGCCGAGATAATCAACGCGCTCGACAAGGGAAATATCGACAAGCCGTATGAGTTTTTCGAGCCTGCGTTCAACGGGCATTACAATATTTTAAAGAAAATGGTAAGGCTGCTGTCTGTGGAAATTGGCGCGGCGGTCAACCAGAGCAGCGTCGAGATAGTGTTCCTGCTGCGCGGAAAGGCGCAGATGGCGCATTATATCGCTTCGCTGAACAATATGACGATCGACGTCTGGGGAAGCTGTGTTTCGCGCGAGTCGATAAACCGCTGCGCGGACGCGTTCGTAGGGAAGTATATCTTCAAGCAGGCGCAGATACTCGCGTATGAAGATCCTATCGATATCGAGTTTCCCGAGGGCGCGGAGGCGTTCTGCGGCAACTTCTGGCGCAGACGGACGATGAAGGACGCGTTCGCCCGCAACGGCTTCGACGTGCTGAACGAATCGGAGTCGCGCTGGATAATGGTGGACTTCTACGACCTTATCTGCAATATGGCGGAGTACAACGGCGGACTGTTTGAGACGGACGAGTTCATTCTCCGCACCGACTTCTACAAGAGCATAAAGAAAGACTGCAAGGATTGCTATCTGTTCGAGAAGCGCGATATGAAGTACTGCTTCGAGAGCATAACGCGCTTCGCTAACGACATCGCCGAGATGTACGGCGAAAATATTATTCTCATCAAGGCGGAGCCAAAAAACAAATTCATCAATATCGACTATCGCCTAGAGAATATGAAGGACGACAGGGTGTTCGAGATAAAGAAAAAGTTCATCTCGCTGTGCGAGGAGCGCTTTGCGAGCGTGACGGGCTGTTACGTCATCGACATCTCAAAGCACTTCTATTCCTCCGACAGATTTCCGCTGGGCGGCGCGCATATCGTTCATTACGAGGACGAATTTTACCGACAGGCGGCGCTGTATATCTCCGAGATACTGAATGGCACGGAAAAGAAGAATTTCAGCTCCGTCGACGACCACTATATACTTCTGAGAACGCTCAAGCTTGAGCGGTAACATTTGTTTTTCCGGAAAGGATAATCGAATATGAATATCAACAAGTCCGGAAAAGCTCCGGATATAACAAAACGCTTAGCCGCATTGTCGGCGGCGCTGCTGATAACGCTTGCGGGCTGCGACGGCGGAACGGGCAGCTCCGTGCGGCCGTCGAGCGTTCAGACCGAGACTCCGCCGGGAGGAGATACCTCCGAAGCCTCGGAACAGACGAGCACCGACGATACTCACACTCCCGATACCTCGGACGTGTCCGACCCGCCCGATAATTCGAGCGATATCCCGGACAGATCGGATAACCCGGAAAGCGTTCCGCAGACGGGCGAAACCTCCGAGCCGACCTCGGAAACATCCGAGGAGAGCAGCGAACCGATAAGCAGCTCGGACAGCACGTCAACGTCGTCCGAGCCGCCGCCCGAATCCTCCTCGGAGCAGTCGTCCTCAAGTACCGTGCCCGATCCGCCGCCCGAGGTGATCATTCCCGACGTAAAGGTGCCGACCTCGCCGGGAACGCAGCTTATCACGGGAACGAACGGCGTGATCGACTACTCCAACGCCTCGCAGGGGTACGTTTCCGCGCGGTATACGGGCAGCAGCGCAAAGGTGAAGTTCCGTATCGAGGCGAACGGGCAGCAGGGAAATCCCGACCTCGACCCGAACGGCGCAGTAGAATACTTCGCGCTGACCTACGGAAGCGGAACGTATACGGTCACGGTGTTCGAGCAGATTCCCGGCTCTACGGGTTATGCGGTCGCGGCGCAGGGGAGCTTCGAGGTTCGGCTTGACGATCCGCTATCACCGTACCTTTATCCGAACAGGTACGTCAATTACGGACAGGATTCGGATATCGTGTATAAGGCGGCGGAGCTTTGCGCGGGCAAGACCTCGACTATTGACAAGATCGCCGCGATATTCACATGGGTGGCGGAGAACGTAAGCTACGACAACGACCTTGCCGCGACGGTAAAATCGGGCTACACTCCCGACCCCGACACCACGCTTTCAAAGCGGACGGGCATTTGCTTCGATTATTCGTCGCTTATGGCGGCAATGCTGCGTTCGCAGTCGATACCGGCAAGGCTTGCGATCGGCAACGCGTCTCCCGATATCTACCACGCGTGGAACGAGGTTTATACCGAGGAAACGGGCTGGATAACTCCCGAGCTTCTGCTGAGCAATTCTGGCTACAATCTTATGGACGCGACGTTCTATTCAAGCTCGCCGAACAAGCAGCAGATTGCGGACTACATCTCCAACGGAGCTAATTACTACGTTGAAAAGTATTATTAAATAAAGGAAGAAGCCTATGATACATAAACTTAACCCCGACGAGACCTCATATTTCTGCGAGCAGCTCGCGCTTATGCTCAACGCGGGAATGCAGCTCTCGGACGGTCTGGATATTTTGCGCGAGGATATCGACGACAAAAAAATAAAGTCTGTCTGCGATTCGCTGCTCGACGACCTTAACAGCAACGAAACGCTTGCGCGGGCAATGACGAGCAGCGGCGTTTTTCCGGAATACGCCGTGAAAATGGTTCAGATAGGAGAAATGACGGGTCGTCTGGAGAGCGTTCTGAACGGTCTCGCCGAATACTACGAGGAACGCGCGGAGCTTAACCGCACTGTGCGCTCCGCCGTGCTGCACCCGCTTATGCTGCTGGTGATGATGACGGCGGTAATCGTGGTGCTTATCGTGCTGGTTATCCCGATGTTCGGCGAGATATTCTCGCAGTTTGACAGCTCCGTCACCGATACGGTCAGAAGCTCCGTCGACCTCGCTTACGGCGTGGGCACGGTACTGCTGATAGTTCTGCTGGCTATAATCGTTATCTCCGTCGGAGTGGCTCTGCTGTCGCGTATTCCGTCCGTGAAGCAGTCTCTGGCGAACTTCGTGGCGGTGTTCCCGCCGACAAGAAGAATGTCGCGGAAGTTTTCGCTCTCGAAGATCTCGGGCGCGATAAGCATGATGGTAAGCTCCGGGATAGCTCCCGACGAGGCTCTGGAGAACGCGGCGAAGCTTGTCGACGATAAAAAAATGTCGCAGAAGCTTCTCGACTGCCGAGAAAAAGTGCTCACGGGAGAGTACTTCGCGGACGTGATATCCTCGTCGGGCATTTTCCCCGCAATGTACGCGCGTACTTTGAAGATCGCGTACAGTTCGGGTTCGTTCGACAAGGCATGGAAGAAGCTTGCCGACCGCTGCGGAGAGGCGGCTATGGACGCGGCTTCGGGAATAGTCGCGTTTATTGAGCCGGCGATAGTTATAATCCTTACCACGATGATAGGCGCTATTCTCCTTTCGGTAATGATACCGCTTATGAACATAATGTCCGTGCTCGGCTGACGGAGGAATGAACATGAAACGATCTTCAATAAAGAACGCGCTCGCGTACGTTATCCCGATACTGCTTTTCTGCGCTATGCTGACGTGGTTTATTATCGCGGTGAACAATACCGACGATTCCGCGAAGCAGCGCGAGCTTGCGGCGGTGAAGTCCACTATCGAGAACGGCGTTACCATGTGCTACGCGATCGAGGGTGTTTATCCCGAAAGCGTGGACTATCTCTCCGATAATTACGGGCTGAACTACGACAAGGATAGGTACATAGTGCGCTACGACCGCTTTGCGGACAATATCCGTCCGACGGTCAGCGTTATCGAAAGGCAGGCGGCAAAGTGAAGAATTACCGCAACAAAACGCTCAGCGATACCATATCGACTATCGGCAGTATGCTGCTGTTTCTGCTGTTTGCGGGCTGCCTGCTTATGATGATAGCGGTCGCGGCGGGAACGTACAGCCGCATAAGCTCGAATTTTGACAGGACGTTCGGCACAACGGCTTCGCTGAGGTACATCTCCAACAAGCTCAAAAGCTGCGAGAGCGTCGAGATCGTCAGCGACGGCAGCGGTCTGCTGCTGAAAAGCGGCGGCGCGGTCGACGTTATCTATCTCGGCAGCGGCGGACTTTACGAAAAGACCGTGCTCGCGGATACCGACGTCGAGCTTACGGGCGGCGACAGGATATTCGAGCTGAGCGGTATGACGGTTTCCGATACGGGAGAGCTGTACAAGATCACCGTCGCGCTTGACGGCGACGAGAATTCAACGTTTATACGGAAAGGGTGATCACACTGAAAGCATTTGGCGGCGGCAAAAGACGTCCGTTGAACCTGTTTTTTGCCGAGATGATAATTGCGCTGCTGTTTTTCAGCATTTCGGGCGCGGTCATTCTAAAGGTGTTCTCCTCGGCGGATATGAAGTCGCGGGAGAGTGCGCGGCTGGAGCGGGTGATAGTTTTCGCGCAGAGCTTCGCCGAAGCGTATTCCGAAAGCGGAAGCGTGGGCGAAGCTGCTCGGCTCGTTCTCGGCAACTATTCCGCGGGGGAGGACGGTATGGTGCCGCTCGAGGGCGGCAGCGTAAATATGCGCACCTCCGAAAAACGCACGGCAACGGGCGCTGGCGTGCTTTCCGAGCTTACTATGACGTTCACGGCGGACGGGAAAGAGATATACTCGCTGACTTGCTCGTCGTACATACGCGGAGGTGAGCGAAATGGATAAAAAGAACAAACTGCACGGCATGGGCGTGGGCTATGTTTCGGTAATGCTCATTTTCGCGGTGATATGCCTCACGGTATTCGCGGTAATGAGCTTCAGGGCGGCGAGCGCCAACGACGGCTTTAACGTCCGCAGCGGCGATTATTTAAAGGAGTACTACGCCGCCGACAGCGCAGCAAAATCGCGGCTCGCGGAGCTTGACGGCATTGCGAAAAGCGCGGCGGAGTCGGGCTTCTTCGAGGAGGAGTTTGAAGCGGCGGCGGAAACGATCGAGGGCGTTACGCTGAACCGCATTGCGAATGGTTATTCGGCAAATTGGGCGGTGAAGATAAACGACCGTCAGGAGCTTGCGGTCTCGGTAGAATTCACGAGCGACGGCGGCTGTGAAATTACGCGCTGGCAAAGCAGAACGGTATCGACAGAGGACAGCTCCGACAGCCATCTCGGCGTGTGGGACGGCAGCTTTAATTGATACGGGGGAGGAAAATAATGGAATTACAGGACATTCTGAAAACGGCGGTGGACAACTCGGCTTCGGACATTTTCATAATTTCAGGCGCGGCGGTAAGCTACAAGGCGAACGGCAAGCTGTTCAAGATCGACGATACTCCCATGCCCCCCGCGGAAACAAGACGGCTCGTCAACGACATCTACAAAATGGCGGACTTCAACTTCGCCGAGGACGAAATGCCCGACAAGGAAATGGACTTCTCCGTTTCGGTAAAGGGAATGGGGCGTTTCCGCGCGAATATCTATAAGCAGCGCGGCTCGTTCGCGGCAGTGCTGCGCTATGTTCCGTTCGTCCTGCCCGACGCGGCGACGCTCGGAATCCCCGACGCGGTTATGAAGCTCTCAAAGGGAAAAAGCGGTATCGTGCTTGTTACGGGACCGGCGGGCATAGGAAAATCGACGACGCTTTCGTGCATTATAGACAAAATCAACAATGAGCGTTCTGGGCATATAATTACAATAGAGGATCCTATCGAGTTCCTCCACAAGCACGGAAAATGCATAATCAGCCAGCGCGAGATCAATATCGACACCGAAAGCTACATTGACGCGCTACGCGCCGCGCTGCGGCAGTCGCCCGACGTTATCCTGCTAGGAGAGATGCGCGACTACGAAACGATAAGCGTCGCCATGACGGCTGCGGAAACGGGTCAGCTCGTGCTGTCAACGCTCCACACGCTCGGCGCGGCGAACACGATAGACCGCATTATCGACGTGTTCCCGATAAATCAGCAGCACCAGATACGCATACAGCTTTCAATGGTGCTGAGCGCGGTCGTATCGCAGCAGCTTCTCCCGACGGTGGACGGGCGGCTCGTTCCCGCGTTTGAGATTATGACGATGAACAGCGCGATAAGAACGCTTATCCGCGATGAAAAGACGCACCAGATCGACACCATACTGCAATCCGCTCCCGGAATGCAGACAATGGACAGCTGCATATTAAAAATGTATAAGGACGGCATAGTTTCTGCGGAAACGGCGGTCAATTTTGCATATAATCCCGATATGATGCAAAAACGTATCGGTTGAAAATTGTTAAAAATTTTCTGCGTTTTTTACAAATTTTTCTTAATAAATTTGTAGAAAACCCTTGACAATGTGAAAAAAGTGTGGTAAAATTAAGATACAATATGGATTACTGTACCTTTTAACCGTTTTGGTGCAGTTCGTTCTTACTTACGGAGGTGCTTATCATGGCTGAAGATGATAAGAAGAGAAAACCGAATAAGGGTAAAGCCGCCTTTATGTTCGCCTTCGCAGTAACTGTTTTAAGCTCGCGCGCCGCCGCTTTGACGGCGTCGGCAACGACAGTTCCCGGCAATGACGATTTTGATAGTCAGACTACCGACAGCCGGCTGAATGATGTCGGGTCTAATCCCGCGTACCAAAGCAAAGGTTCCAACTTGTTTGTTGCGACCGAGCAGGCAGATAAGGTTCGCGACTTTAAACGCGAGCTTTCTGCCGTTGATAATTTTGCGGTTATTGCGAATTCGCTCTCCGCGGCGCACATCGAGGGTAATTTTGCCGTCAACGACACCAATTGCTTCGATGTTATCAACACGAATTTCGTAAGGTACAGTTCTGCTGTAGACGGCGTATGTACCTGTTACGTTTCGTCCGTGCCCGATACGGATATCAAGCTTACAATGGATCCGGATACGCGGTATGAGCTGGTTCTGGGCTTTGACTATGAGGAAAGGCTTTTCGACAACGGAAATAAGATCGGCTTTGCGGTCGGCAGCAGGGAGTTCCAGATCGAATGTGGCGGTAATAAGGATCGTGTTACGATTCGCAGAGCTGCCGAATCCGATACATACGCGAATGTCCAAAGCATACTGCATAGTGCCGCGACGTCCGGAACAAATCTGTTGAATGATGTTGAGTTCTCTGCCGAGGATTCCGCAGACGCGCTGAAGAACGCCGTTTACACTATTGCCTGCAATGACGTTGAGCCCGGTCAGACGCTGATCGTCAACGTTCACGCCAACGATCTTATAAACAACGACAATAACCTTATCAGCCTTTTGTCCGACAACAACGGCGTAAAGGTTATAGTCAACGTGTTTACCGACGGCGTTAAGGAAGTTAATTTCGGTAATGTCAACGTTTCCGATTGGGATGGTTCCTGCGGCAATGTTGTATTCAATTTCGGCAATTTTGCCGGAACTATTAAAACAAATCAGATCGGCGGAATCTTTGTTGCGCCTTATGCGACTTTTTCCAACGGCGGCAACCTTAATGGTGCCGTTTTGGCGAACGAAGTAAAAGCGGGTGCGGAGATTCACCAGATCACGCTTGACGACGGTGAACCCGACGAGGAAACTCCTCCTGTTCCCGTTACGCCTCCTCCCGTGCTTGAGGACGACGATGACGCGGACACGGATTCCGATGCGGATACCGACACAGACGCTGACACCGATAGTGATACGGATTCCGATACTGACAGTGATAGCGACTCGGATTCCGACAGCGATAGTGATAGTGACTCCGACAGCGACAGTGATTCGGATTCCGATAGTGACAGTGACTCGGATTCCGACAGCGATAGTGATTCCGATTCTGACAGCGATAGCGACTCGGATTCCGACAGCGATAGTGACTCGGATTCCGATAGTGATAGTGACTCGGATTCTGACAGCGACAGTGACTCGGATTCCGACAGTGATAGTGACTCGGATTCTGACAGCGACAGTGATTCTGATTCCGACAGCAATGTTGACGAGCCGAAAGAACCGACCAATCCGGGATATGTAGAGGGTGACAGCGACGCAGACGGTGACGAACCCGAAGAACCGATCAATCCGGGATATGTGGAGGGTGACAGTGACGCAGACGGCGACGGTGACGAACCCGAAGAGCCGACCAATCCGGGATATGTAGAGGGTGACAGCGACGCTGATGGCGACAGTGACGAACCCGAAGAACCGACAAATCCGGGATATGTAGAGGGCGACAGCGACGCAGACGGCGACGGTGACGAACCCGAAGAACCGATCACTCCGGGATATGTGGAGGGTGACAGCGACGCTGATGGCGACAGTGACGAACCCGAAGAACCGATCACTCCGGGATATGTAGAGGGTGATAGCGACGCAGACGGCGACGGTGACGAACCTGAAGAGCCAACCAATCCGGGATATGTAGAGGGTGATAGCGACGCAGACGGCGACGGTGACGAACCCGAAGAACCGATCACTCCGGGATATG
>CAYWIP010000022.1:0-3728 GCA_964458395.1 uncultured Ruminococcus sp. | reverse complement strand
CCGAAGAGCCGATCAATCCGGGATATGTAGAGGGTGACAGCGACGCAGACGGCGACGGTGACGAACCCGAAGAACCGACTAATCCGGGATATGTGGAGGGCGACAGTGACGCAGACGGCGACGGTGACGAACCCGAAGAGCCGATCAATCCGGGATATGTAGAGGGTGACAGCGACGCAGACGGCGACGGTGACGAACCCGATACTCCCTCACCCGAGATACCTTTTGAGCCGGAGCCTAATGTTGTTCCCGATTTCGAGATGATACCCGATGACGATGTTCCGCTTGGCGATACGCCTGTTGAGCCCGACTTCGATATCGGCGGTGTTGAGATTCCGGACGACGATGTTCCGCTTGCGGCTAATCCGTTCACGGGTGTTGCCGATAACACGGCAGGTCTCGCAATGGGCGCGGTCGGAGCAGCGATAGCTCTCGGTTTAGCGGCAAAGAAGCGTGGCAATAAGGACGATAACAAGTAATCAGTTTACAGCCCTCCTTAAACGGGAGGGCTGTTTTATGGAGAGAAAATGAGAACATTCCCAAAAATTTACATCACTCCCAAGGGCGAGAAAGCTCTGCGCGGCGGACATCCGTGGGTGTATTCCGACGAGATCACCGATATTGACGGAGCTGTCGAGAACGGCGGGCTTGCTGACGTTTACAGCGCCAAGAGCCGATTTCTCGGAACGGGCTTTTACAACGACAACTCAAAGATACGCGTCCGCATAATCTCGCGCAACGCCAACGATAAGTTTGACCGCGCGTTCTGGGGACGGCGGATTCGCTACGCGCTGGATTACCGCAGAACAGTAATGGCGGAGGACTTTCGCTGCTGCCGTCTGATCTTCGGTGAAGCCGACTGCTTTCCCGGGTTCACGGTTGACCGTTTCGGTGATGTTATGGTAACGCAGGTGTTGTCGCTCGGTATCGAGAAAATTAAGGAAATGCTGTACGAGCTGCTGACCGAGGTGCTCACGGAAATGGGTGAGCCGATCTCTGCGATCTACGAGCGCAGCGACGTGAAGATCCGCGAGCTGGAGGGAATGGAGCAGTTTAAGGGCTTCTGGAGCGGACTGCGCACGGACTTGCCGGGAGTGACCGAGATCACCGAGAATGGTATTAAGTATGCCGTCGACTACGTAAACGGACAGAAGACGGGCTTCTTCCTCGATCAGAAGTACAACCGCATGGCGATCAGACGGATAGCGCGGGGGAGGACGGTACTCGACTGCTTCACGCATACGGGAGCGTTCGCGCTGAATGCAGCGGCGGCGGGCGCGAAGCTCGTCAACGCGGTCGATATCAGCGAGGACGCTATCAAGATGACACGCAAAAATGCCGCGCTGAACGGCTTCACGAATATGCAGTTCACCGCCGCGAACGTTTTCGATCTGCTCACCGAGCTGTACAAGGCGGGGAACAGCCCGTATGACTTCATAATTCTCGACCCGCCCGCGTTCACGAAAAGCAGCGGAACGGTCAGGAACGCGATCCGAGGCTACAAGGAGATCAACCTCAAGACAATGCGTCTGCTGCCGCGCGGCGGCTACCTCGCGACCTGCTCCTGCTCGCATTTTATGACCGAGCCGCTGTTCAGACAAATGCTCCACGACGCGGCGGCGGACGCGGAGATCTCGCTGCGGCAGATCGAAGCGCGGCAGCAGTCGCCCGACCACCCGATATTGTGGAACGTTCCCGAAACGGACTATCTGAAGTTTTTCATCTTCCAAGTCGTATAATGAAAGCGCTATGTCAAGTCGGCATAGCGCTTTACAATTATTGGGAATTATCTTACGACGCCCACAGGCTCGTATCTAACGCGCAGGGAGGGCATTTTCGTCATTTCGGCGAAGTAGTTGAGCGGGTCGTCGCCATTTATGCCGTCTGCGGGAGTGGCGAATATCTTCAGCGACAACTCGCAAGCGCCGTCAAGCGGCTTCTCGCAGAACGTGGGTATAAGGTCGATCGTTTTCGTGCCGGGCGCTTTGTAGAACCAGCGTCCGTTAAGCTCCATCATCAGGCAAAGCGGCTCGTCGAATGTAACCTCGCAGAACACGGGATTGCCCTTGAACGGTATCTTTATCGCAGCGCCCTCCGCGTCCTCCGCGCTGCCCCAGCGCAGCTTGCAGGGAAGAGGAAGCTCACCGCCGAGCTCAGTTTTCGGCATAAAGTACGGGTCGTTCAGGATTTTTTTGTACTCGCTCATAATGGGCTGCGGGATTCCGATTTGGGAGTTGTTCGGGTCTTCGATCTCCAGACCAAGCCGCCCTCTGTCGCGGAACTGATAGAACGACACCGCCTTGAACCAGTCCGCCTTTTCGTCGCGTATTTTCTCGTAGAAGCGCCGAACCGATTCGCCCTGAGCCGCCGCGCCCGAAACGTCGCCGTCGGTGTCGATCTCGGCGGTTATCATGGGCTTGGGAACGCCGCCGTTAAGCCAAGTAAGGCGCTCCCACGTCTTTTTGAACAGCTTGAAATTATCCTCAACGCAGCCGCAGGTGAATCCCTCGCCGCCCTTTTCGGCTACTCCGTAAGGCCACGCGTAGTGCAGCGCCAGATACGCGTCCGCGCTCCATTCGTCGGCGGCGCGGTACGCTTCGGCGAGCGCCTGTTCCTGCTCGACCGAGCCATCGGCGCAGCGCGCCATACCCGCGCAGAATATTGTAGTGATGTTCGGCGCTTCCTCCTTGATGATGTTCACGAACCGCACGAAAAACGCGCCGATCTCCTCAAACGAGAAGCGCTTGTTATGCGTGAACCAGTCACCCGTGCACTCGTGATTGATACGCAGACGAAGCCGTCCGTAGGGCTTAAGCTCGCGCGCGATCTTTCTCAATTCCTCATCATCAAGAGAACAGTCGAGCGTTAAAGTAAGAAAAACATCCTGACCGTGGCGGCGGATATCCTTCATCTGCTCGAACGGCTGACCCTTTTGTCTGTAAGGGAAATAGTCGTCGTAGGGGTAATCCCACTGAAAGCCGACGTTCATATCCTTGCAGGTGACGGAAACCTTTTCGGCGCTCCATTCCTTGTCCTTGGGGTAGTAGGTGTACATCAGCCCGACCGAGCGGTGCGGTCTGCCGAGAACGTTCAAAATGTAGTCCTGGCAAACGTACTCGCCGCGCTCGCTGCCGTCGCCGAGATCCATTGCGCACTCGGCGGGGGAGAGGGTCACTTTGTATAATTTGTCCATTGTAAACTCCTTAAATGTTTATTGTCACGGAGGTGCTGCCCGGCTGTACGGAAACGCTTTCTCCGCCCGCAATTTTCACGCTGAACGCCTTGTCGGTCTTGTCGAACTTCACCTCGAGGGTATTGCCGTGACGTACTGCGGTGAGTGTAAACACCTTTTTTGCCTCGGTGTCAAAGATATCGCAAGTTATTTCCTTGCCGTCCTCGGGCTGATAGATCACAAACTCGGTATTTTCGAGGTAGTCATACTCGAAGCCGCGCTTAAAGTCGCCGTAAGCGATTATCGAATTCGGTTTTGCAAGGCAGGGAAGTCCGAAATAATCGTACTTCTCGCGGTAGAAGCGTCCGCCCTCATAGGTCTTGCCGTTGAGAATATCCGTCCATTTGCCCTCTGGGAGATAGAACTCGCCGTCGCCGCGCTCGTTGCAGATAGGCGCAACCAGCAGATTATCGCCGAACATATACTGCTTGTCGAGGGTAAGGCAGGCGGGGTCGTTATTGTAGTCGATAACCATAGCTCTCATCATGGGAATACC
>CAYWIP010000021.1:26374-33568 GCA_964458395.1 uncultured Ruminococcus sp. | reverse complement strand
CATCGGTAAAATGTTTGTGACACGCGCTCCCCGCCCGTATACTAACTTTAGACGACACCTTAATAACACGACCACACAGGCAGACGATTCCTCGACGTTTCCACTAAAGATAGTTGACGAACGAGGAGCGCGTGTGGTGCGCCCCACACTATGAAAATTACGAACCAATTCACGGCAACCGAAAAATGCGGAAGGGGGATAGGGAGATGGGAAGGAGAGCGCGAGAGGAAACCCGTAGGGGAAGGGGGAATCCGCATTTTTGTCGGATTTTCTTTTCCCCCTTCCCCGAAGGGTGTCCTCTCGCAACTGTGCGTCAACATTTTACTTAAAATAATCGAAACCACAACAAGCAACAGATTACAAAAAATCTTTTACTCCCAGTGCTACAGCGCTAAATTCCGATTTATCACATTAAATGCATTTTCGCTGTTGACAAATCGAAGATTATCTGCTATAATGATTAAGTTACTCATTCCTCAATCTCGTTAAAGGAGGAATTTATATGCAGGAAAAAACAATCGAAAAAGCAATTCTGGTATCCGCCGATATCGGCGAGTACGACTGCGACGTTTCCGTCGACGAGCTTTCCGAGCTTGCGAAAACCGCAGGCGCGGAGGAGATCGCGCGCGTTATCCAGAAGCGCGAGGCTTACGATTCGGCGACCGTTATCGGCGAGGGCAAGCTGACCGAAGTCAAGGAGCTTTGCCAAAAGCTCGGAGCCACGCTGCTGATATTTGACTGCGAGCTTACCGCGTCACAGATACGCAATATCGAGGACGAAACAGACGTGCGCGTTATCGACCGCACAATGCTCATTCTGGACATATTCGCGGGGAGAGCCGTTTCGCGCGAGGGCAAGCTCCAAGTCGAGCTGGCGCAGCTCCGTTACAGGCTGCCGCGGCTTATGGGCTTGGGAACGAGCCTGTCCCGTCTGGGCGGAGGCATCGGCACGCGCGGTCCGGGCGAGACCCAACTCGAGACCGACCGCCGTCATATCCGCCGCAGAATCGACAAATTAGCAGCCGAGCTGAAGGAACTCGAGGAGCGCCGCGGCTATTCGCGGACGCGCCGCAAAAAGGACAACGTTCAGGTGGGGGCTATCGTCGGCTACACCAACGCTGGAAAATCCACGCTGCTGAATCTGCTGACGGGCGCGGACGTTCTCGCCGAGGATAAGCTGTTCGCGACGCTCGACCCGACCTCGCGGTCTATCGAGCTGCCCGACGGACGAAGTCTGCTGCTCGTGGACACGGTAGGGCTGATACGCCGTCTGCCGCACCACCTCGTTGAAGCGTTCAAGTCGACGCTCGAAGAGGCAGCCTGCGCGGACATCATAATCCACGTCTGCGATATAAGCGATCCCGACGCCGCCGAAAAAGCGGACGTTACCTTAAAAACTCTCGCCGAATTGGGGGCGGCGGAAATTCCCGTCGTGACCGTGCTCAACAAGTGCGACAAGATAAGCGAGAACATTCCCGCGGACGATAAGACCGCCAAAATAAGCGCGCTCAGAAACGAGGGAATAGACGAGCTGCTGGAGAAGATCGCCAAAAATCTGCCGCAGACCAGCCGCCGAATGAAACTGCTGCTGCCCTACGACAAGGCGGGCTATACCGCGCAGATACGCGAAAACGGCAAGGTGTTCGCCGAGGAATACACCGAGAACGGCATTTCCGTTGACGCGCTCGTGGACGTAATGCTTATTAAACAGATGAGCGAATACGAGGTAAATTAAACAAACGGGGGAGGAGAGATCCTCCCCTTATTTTAATTTTGTTTCGTCAAGAAGAACCTCCGCGCCGCCTACCGGACGTATCGTAAGCACATGGCACGAGCCGACGCCGAAGATCTTCTCCATGTTCATTTTGAACTGCTGGAGCGCGTCAAACGGCACAAACGCCTGAATAGTTCCCGCAAATCCGCCGCCGTGAACGCGGCACGCGCCCTTGCGGTGGAGCGTGTTCTCGGCTACGTTCAGCGCTATGGACAGGCACTGATGACGCACGTCGGAGCTGGGGTAGATGTTCTGGAGGTACTTGAACGAGCTGTCGCCGCTCTCCTTGACCGCCGCAAGGAAGTCGTCGAAGCGCTCGTTTTTCAGCGCGTGGACGGCGCGTTCCACACGGTCGTTCTCGTGGAAGAAGTGAATGGCGCGCAGCACGGCTCTGTCGCCGAATTTCTCACGAAGATCGTTGATGTTCAGCATAACGTCGGGCAGCGCTATCGAACGGAGCGTTTCGCAGTCGAAGTAGCCCGCAACGGCTTTCATTTCGTGAGAGATCGCCGCGTATTCGCCCGTGAGGTCGGCGTGATCGCCCTTTGCGTCGACGATACACAGCGCGTGACCGTAGCTCGCGAAATCGCACGGAACGCTCTCGATAATCGGCGTGTCGTTGTCCTTGAAGTCGATAGCGACGAACCCGCCGACCGAGCAAGCCATCTGATCCATAAGCCCCGAGGGTTTGCCGAAGTACTCGTTCTCGGCGAACTGCGATATCTGCGCCACCTTTACGGGCGTAACCTGACCGCCGTTGTACAGATGCGACAGCACCGTCCCGACAAGAACCTCGAACGCCGCCGAGCTGGACAGCCCCGAGCCTTTCATAACGGTGGAGGTCGTGTATGCGCGGAATCCGCCGATACGGTGTCCGAACCGGCGCATACCCCTCGCCACGCCGCGGATAAGCGCCGCTGAGGTGTTTTTCTCCTCCTCCTTGACCTCGAGGTCGGAGAGGTCGATCTTGTCCTCGGGGAAGCCCTCCGATTTTATCGTGATCGTATTGTCGTCGGTCTGCTCCACCACCGCGATAACGTCTAAGTCGACGCTCGCCGCGAAAACCTTTCCGTTGTTGTGATCGGTGTGATTTCCGCAGATCTCGGTGCGCCCCGGCGCGGAGAAGAAGCGGTGCTCGCCCAGCGACCCGAAATGCTCCGCGAAGCCGCACTCGGCGGTCTTGTAGCGCTTTTTCTGCGCCTCAAGCTGCGCCTCGGGGTAAAGAGCGCCGATATTTCTTACGATCGGTTTCATAAATGATCCGTCCTTTCGTTTGTTATATATTTATTCCTCATAGAACATATGCTTCGCCTTTTCCTTATGCGACGACACGCTCAGCACCAAGCCTATATAGGCGTGCATCATTATCATTGACGTGCCGCCCGTGCTTATAAACGGCAGCGGTATTCCCATAACGGGCATTACCGAAAGCACAACACCGATATTTATCACGCAGTGGAACAGTATCAGCGCGAACACTCCCACGCAGATAAGCCGCCCGAGCTGATCGGAGGCTCCCGAAGCGTTGGAAAGCAGCTTCAGGCAGAGCGCCGCAAAAGCGATAACCACCGCGACGCAGCCGATAAATCCCATTGTCATGCCGATATACGAGAAGATCATATCGTTGCCGACCTCAGGGATATGCGTGACCGCAAAGTTGTCGCGGTCAAAGCCCAGTCCCGTAAGCTGTCCCGAGCCGAGCGCCATCTGACCCTGGTTCTGCTGATAGTAAACGATCCGTTCCTGTTCTTTCCTGATCTCCTCGTCAAACAGCACCAGAAAACGCAGTCGGTGATGATCCTTCATTACGTAGTTCCACGCGACATAGACCACGGGTGGGATCGCGGCGAGCGCGACCACGATATACTTCCACGAAATTCCCGCCATAAAGAGCATTGCGGCAAAGATAAACAGGAACACCAGCGCCGAGCCGGCGTCGCCTTGTATGACTATCAGCGCAACGGGGAAAAGTCCGTGAGCGCACACCAACAGCAGGTGCGGCAGGGAATTGATCTTGTCGCCGAGCTTGGAGATATGCGTCGCGAGCGTGATTATAAACACGAATTTGAGTATCTCGGCGGGCTGAATGGTAAATCCGTTTGCGCCGCCGATCTGCAGCCACGCGGTGTCATCGTCGCGCTGAACGCCTATCGGCGACCACACCAGAAGCTGTAGTATCACGCCTATCGGAGCTATGACGAACCACATCTTTGAGATAAATCTGTAGTCGAAAAAGCTGATAACCACCGCCGCGCATATTCCCAATACCGCCGCGATAAACTGTGTTTTCACAAATCGCGGCAGCAAGAAGCCCGTTTCACACATCGAGTTCACAAGGAAAATGTCGAACGCCGTTATCACAAGGCATATAACGGGCAGCACCTTATCCACGCGCTTTAAGTGACCCGTAAAGAAGCTTAGTAATTCTTTCATTGTACTCCCAGTATTTTCCAAATATATATTAAAATTGACCGTTTCACATACACCTATTATTATATACCTTTTTTCTCGTATTTGCAAGAGAATTTCGCCGAAATTTGCCTTTTGGCGAAATTTCGCCGAAAAATAAAAAAAGCCGCTGATTGTTGAAAAATCTTCGGCTTTTTTTATAAAGGGCACCCCTAAAAACCTTGTTTGAGGAGAAACCGGTTTTTAGAGGTGCCCTAAAATTATTTCACGGAATTATTCATAACCATTTTCTTGATAAAGTCCGAGGTGTGCAGCGGTCTGCCGTTGATAATGCCTTGTATCAGATCCGCGCCGAAGTCGCGCGCGTTTTCGAGCGCTCTTACGTTGTCTACGCCCTTGATACACACGGTTATTCCCTTTTCGTGAGCGCGTTCGATGACGGACCTCACGAAGCCCGCCGATACGGGATCGTCGCTCAGACGGCGGCAGCGCAGCTTGAGCGTTTTGATATACGGATTTTCAAGCGGCGCGGCGGTGAAGAAATTCCCGCCCTTGTCGTCGGCGATTATGTTCACTCCGCTTGCCGCCATTTGCTTGAGGTAATTGCTGCGCAAACCGAGCGTGCCGTCGCTCTCCGACACCGAAACGCTTATAGCCTCGGGCGGCAGGGAATACTCCAGCAGCGCTTTCCGCAGTATCATAACTCCCGCCTCGGAGTTGAGGACGTTCTCGGGGATACTGAACGCCACGCGGAATCCCGCAAGCCCCGTTTCGCGGACCGCCGCGCAGAACTCGCACAGCCGTTCGACAACGAATTCGTATATGTTCTCGGCGTAGCCCATTCTCTCAACGACGGGCAAAAATCTGTCGCGCGACACGATTATATCGCCGTTGCTCCAGAACAGGTGCGCCTCGCAGCATTCAAGCTCTCCGGTATGCGCGTCGACGACGGGCGTATACAGGAAGTAGAAGCCGCTGAAGCTATTCTCGGCAGCGTCCATTATCAGCTTCTTTACGCGCAGATTGTTGTCGAGCTTCTCCTCAAGGCCGTCCGAGTAGCACAGCGCGTCGTGGAGGCTTCTGTCCTTGGCGAGGCGCAGCGTCTTGGTAGCCGCGCGCACGCAGTCGGCAACGTCCTCCGCATCGTTCGGGAACATACATATCCCCGCGTAGATGTCGAGCTGATTTTCGCTGTCGTTCAAGAACCACGGCGAGCGGAACTTTACAAGTATCGCCTGCGCCAGGCTCAGAGCGTCCTCGCGGGCGGATTCGCACATGGTCACAAACAAAATATCGTTCGAGAACATATATACCTTTTTGGGATTTTCCGTCGGTATCGCCGCGATATATTCGGCAATGCTGCGCACAACGTCCTCGGAATACTGGCAGCTGTACGTTTCCGACAGCTCCTTGAGGTTGGCGATCTCAATCGAGATGAGCGCTCCGCCCGTGCCCTCGGCGATGTATTTCCCGAAATCGCGCTCGAACGCGCTTCTGTTCGGTATTCCCGTTGTGGTGTTGAAGTAAGCCAGGCGCAGCAGATGCTCCTGCGACACAGCAAGCTCGTTCTCCATAAACGAACGGTAGATCACCGTCGAAATTATCTGCGTAACGCTCCGCAGCATTTTGCGGTCGCGGTTCGTCCATACGCGGTTTTTGTCGCGTGAGATAAACACGATAACGCCGCGCGGATTGCCGTTTTCGTACACTCTCGAGAGCGCGCAGCTTCGCCCCTTGCTGTCCGCGCCGCGTATCTCGTCCTCGGACACGCATACCACCGCGTTGTTCTCCAGTTCCTTGTCGACCCAATCCGTAAACGGCACCTTGGATATCATCGGGATTATATCGCCGCTTTCACTCCAGCGGTAGACCTTTACGGGACGCGTGTTGTCCGTGCAGAACACCAGATCGTCCAACCCGAAATACTCGCGTATCAGCGGGATTATGCTCCCGAACGAAGCCGCCGTATTGCGGCTGCGGAGAATCAGCGAGTAGACGTTGTTGACGAGTATCTGATCCTCGAAATTCTCGCCGAGCAGCTTGTTTGCTTTCTGGGAATTCTCCATTTCCTCGCACAGCACGACGTATGAATTCGCGATCTCCGAAACGGTCTGAACCATGGTATCCAGCAGAGGAACGCAGTCGTTGATATCCTCCAGCGACTCGCCTGCAATTACCCACGAAGCCACCGTCCGGTGCTTTACGCGTATGCTCTTCTGACGCTGATAGCTCATCTTATTCAGATTTATCTTCTTGTCCTGAGCTGCCGCGAGTATCTTGCCGTCTTCGCCGATTATCGCGGAATACAGCCCTTTAATTCGCGAAAACGGCAGCTGGATACGCTCCAGATAATCCTGCCCGAGAACATCAAGCAGCTGCGGCGTATTGTTTTTGGAAGAGCCCATGGAGCTTTCCACCTTGCGCCTGAACGTCTGCATGACCGCGTCCTCGCCCTCGCAGTCGAGATACTCCGTCACGTCGAACAGCATACCCGTAAGCTGCGCGAGAGTGCCGTCCTCACGGAACCCGGGACCCGCCGATATGTAATACCACCGGTAGCCCCCGCCGCACTTTAACCGAACGTGAGCCTTGATTTCTTTTGCGCTTCCGCCGACGATCTCGCTGACGATCTCACAGAACGGCTGATAGTCCTCGGGATAGATGATCTCTCCGAGCAAAGCCGTTTTACCCTCGGAGAAAGGATTATCTCCGGGCAGAAATTCAATGGGAAAATCAGGCTGATACTTTATCACAAACGCGAAATTGCCGCTATTCCTTACCGCCTGTTCCAATCCCGACATAAATGATCACCTCTTAATTTAAAAGCAAAATTGCGCACCACTCACTACGCTCCGCTTCGTTCGTTAGCCGAGCCGCATTGCAGACTTTTGCTCCACTCCGCTTCGCTCCGTTGCGCTGCAAGTCTGCAACGCAGCTCGCTTGCGCAATTTTGCCTTGCTCCGACTGTGTGCTGCTCTTGGCTGTACATCAATTGATTCGCCGCCGATTTG
>CAYWIP010000021.1:0-26274 GCA_964458395.1 uncultured Ruminococcus sp. | reverse complement strand
TGCTCCGACTGTGTGCTGCTCTTGGCTGTACATCAATTGATTCGCCGCCGATTTGCTGCTCTTAGTTATATACAGTCTGCCGCTAAGCCCTTACGCGCGGTTTGCCGTGCCGCAATGTCAACATAACATTATATATTCAAAACATAAAATAAATACCACATATCGTTCACCTTTGTGTAAACGTTATCATTCATCTTACTGTATACATTATATCACAAAGTTTTCAACATTTCAAGTACTTTTTCGTGATTTTCACAATTTTTTCATAAAATTTTGCAAGGTAATTCTCACTTCTCGCAAAAAATGTAAAATAAAATAAAACGGAACACAAAGTATGCTCCGCTTTATTGTAAATTTTTGTTAATTTCCAACAATTGACAAGCACAAATTCCTGAAAGAATTTGTAGGAATTGCTAAAAAATTACATATATGCCGACGACCTCCAACTCATCGGTGAGCAGCACGAGCCTGTTGTATTTCTGCTCCGTTATATAGCGCTCACCGTCTTCCGTGAATACCTCCGAGACTTCGTGCAGATCTTCCTCCGTGAGCGTGTCGCCGACGCCGTACCCATCGTATTCCTCTTCGGCGGTCGGGAAGAACTTCGTTCCGTGGCGGTCGGTAAGCGTAATGCCGCCGTCCTCAAATGCCAGAACGGGATCATCACCAAAGTCGGGGAGAACGTAGTCGTTTTGCGTGGAGCTGCTGTCGGTCGGGGGAACGCTCTCCGGCGCATGATCCGTTGGATCGCGTCCGATATTGCCGCCAACGGTTCCGCCGTCCGAGGCGGTATTATCCCATGACCCGCCGTTTGTCTGCTCCGTATCGGAGCTGCCCTCCGCGGCGTTCGTATTGCCGCCGCCGGCTATATTCTGCGGTCTGCTCTGTTCGCCCGCGCCGCCCGACAATCCGGGAGCGGCGGTTCCGGGGCGCATATCTGCATTGTTCGCAGAGCCCGCGAAAATATTTTCAAAACGGCTGTTGTTTACCGCAAGCGCCGTAAACCCGATAACCAGACAAGCCGCTATCGACCCGCCGACGATCGCCATACGTTTTATCGGCAGCGGTTTTTTCTTAACGGGCGCTTCGGGAGTGGACTGCTCGGACTTCTCGGACTTCTCAAGCCGCGCCATAACGCTCTCGCGGATACGGCGGGCGGTCTCGTCGGAGGAAAGCTCCGTTATTTCCTTTTTGTACTCATCTCTGAAATTCATCAGAACTCCACCTCCCCTTTCAGAAGCACCCTGAGCTGATCGCGCGCCCGCGAAAGCTGCGCCCTCACGGTCGACTGTCTGATACCAAGAGCCTTGCCGATATCGGCGACGGACATATCCTCGAAATAGAACAGATGTATCACCGTGCGGTATTTCGGCGGCAGCAGCATGACCGCGTTCAGTACCGCGTTTTTCCTGTCCGAGCGTTCGGCAAGCTCCTCGACCGTGTTCTCGGACGGAATTTCGTTCTCGGCAAGCTCGTCGTAGCTGACATTCTCGGTCCTATGACGGAACTGCGAGGACGACGCGCAACTGTTGGTGCGGTTGAGCGCGCAACGGATAAGCCACGCCTTGCGGTGCTCCTCGTTGTTGTATGTAATGTCCGCCTTGAAGTACCGCACGAAAACGTCCTGCGTTACGTCCTCCGCGTCGGCGGCGTTGCGAAGCCTGGTAAACGCTATTCCGTAAACGGTCGGCGTGTAGAGCCGCATGACCTCGTCAAAGCTCTCGCGCGTGACCAGAGATAATGTCTGCATAAAATTCTCCGCTTCTATAAGTAATACCCGGTAATTTCGAAAAAGGCTGCAAGATTTTTTAAATTTTTTCCCCGAATTTATATTATCACGGAAAAAACCGCAATTATCTGCAATCTTCAAAAAAGGAAAAATGAAAGGAGGAGGGGAAAGGGGGCGCGTCAGCGCCTTTTTCTTTATATTCTTTAATTTCTATTTATATAAGGAAAGGCTTGTCGCCGAGCTTGTTGAAGTGCCTGCCGCGCATTATGCTGACTTTATTGCCGTAAAGCACATTCAAAGCCGCTTGGGGAGCGCGTTCGGGTTTGCCACCGAGCCTGTCGACAGGCTTGCCGTTCGGTGTGCCGAACAGCGTGCAAGGGCGCTGTAATGCCGCTTGCGGCTGTGGCGGCACTTGAATTTACGACCGCGTTTGGCGGCTTATCAACAAGGTCGGCGACAAGGTCAAAGCACGGTTTCGGCGTGACGGGTCACATGGCAGCCGATATTCACCGCGACGGGAAGCCCCGCGATATGCGTGGGAGCTTTCTCGATGTTGACGTACAGCGCCGTCACCGTGCCGCCGAAGCCCTGCGAGCCTATCCCGAGCCTGTTTATCCCGTCGAGCATGGTCTGCTCCATTTCGGCGTAGAGCGGTTCGGGGTGACGGATGTTCAGGTCGCGGCATAGCGCCTTTTTCGCCAGCAGCGCCGAATACTCGAAATCGCCGCCGATACCCACTCCGACAACGATTGGCGGACAGGGATTGCTCCCCGCGAGCGAAACGGTCTCCACGACGAACTTCACGATATCTTCTTTTGACGCGGACGGCGTGAACATCTTCAGGCGGCTCATGTTCTCGCTGCCGAAGCCCTTGGGCGCTACGGTGAGCCTTATCTTATCGCCCGGAACTATCCGCGTATGTATCACGGCGGGAGTGTTGTCGTTCGTGTTGACGCGTTCGAGAGGGTCGCCGACTATGCTGAGCCGAAGCCGTCCGTTGACATAGCCCTCGGCGACGCCCCTGTTGACCGCGCCCTCGAACGCTCCGCCTGTGATATGCGCGTCCTGACCTATCTCCGCGAACACGACCGCCATTCCCGTGTCCTGGCATATCGGAACGCCAAGCTCCGCCGCGCAGTCGATATTCGCTGCGATATCCCCTAGGACGCTTTTGCAAAGTTCGCTCTCCTCGGCTTCGGCGCTCTGCTCGATACGCTCGCGCATTCCGCACGGCAGGTGGAGATTCGCGTCGACGCAAAGCTCCGCTATTGCTTTTGTTATCTCGTTTACGTTAATTTCACGCATAATTTACTGTTCTTCCTCCTCGTCATACTCGGGAAAATGTCTGAAAATATCACGGATATAATCCTGACGGCTGTTATATACGCGCAATACTTTTACACAATCTTTATATACTTTGTAGATTATTACATAGGTGCCGCTCGGTAAAAAACGGTACGAGTACGGAAAATCGGATTTTGTATGAAGCATAGTTCCAATATACGGGCTGTCTTTCAGCCGTGATATTGAATCTCTGATTTTCCTGACCGTGTTTTCTGCGGCAATAGGGTTCTGCAAGTCGTCGGAAATATATCTTCGGATATTTATTAAATCTTCTTTGGCGGTATCTTTAACGGTTAATTTCATAACCCTAGCTCCTTGTCCAGCTCCTCGAGCGTATATTCCTTTTCGCAGTTTTCCGCTTCAAGAAGCTCGTTCAGCAGCCTTAATTCCGCCGCGTTTCTGTTGTATTCGTCCACGTCAAGAATAACATAACGTCCTCTTCCGTTTTTTGTAAGAAAAACAGGTTCGCCAACGGAGATGTCTTTCAGCACCTCGTTGTAATTTCTCAAGTCCGATACGGGTTTAATGATTGGCATAATAACTCCTCCTAAAAAAATATTCTGCTGTAAATATTGTAGCATAATTTTACGCAAAAGTCAACAGCAAATTATTTTTTGACCGCGATTTTCCCGTCCACGACCACCATAGAAGGCAAGCTCATAATATCCAGCGGCGATCTGTCCTTGTCGAACAGCACGAAATCGGCGTTCTTGCCGACCTCGACCGAGCCGAGGATCCCGTCGACGCCCAGAATCTCGGCGGCGTTTATCGTTATCCCGCGCAGAGCATCCTCCTCGGAAAGCCCTCCGCGAACCGCCAGCGCCGCCGTCATGTGCAGATACTGAATGGGCGTTTCGGGGTGATCGGTGCAGATAGCGCACTTTATCCCGTGCTCGTGAAGAATACGCGGCGTTGTTATGTCGTGATTGGCAAGCTCGGGCTTTCCGCGGTCGCCGAACAGCGGACCTACGACCACCGCGGGTCTGTCCTCGGCAAGCTCGTCCGCGATAACTCCGCCGTCCGTGCAGTGTATCAGAACGTAATCCAACTCAAATTCCTTGGCAATACGCACCGCCGTGAAGATGTCGTCGGCGCGGTGGCAGTGGAAATGCGCCTTGAGCTTGTTCTCCTTGTTGAAAAGCGGCAGCAGCGCCTCGCATTTCGCGTCGAAATCGGGCTTGGACACTTCGTCGTCCGTGCCCTTTGTGCGTCGGTACTCGTCCATATCCTCCTTGTAGCGCAGCGCCTTCCGGAGCTGCTCGCGGATTATCGCGGCGGTCGCCATACGGGTTATCGGGGTCTCGTCGCGGTCGTTGTAGGAGGATTTGGGATTTTCTCCCAGCGCGAACTTTATCGCTATGGGCGACTTCACGATCAGCTTGTCCACGCGCTTCGAGCCGAACGTCTTTATCAGCGCGAACGAACCGCCTATCGGATTGGCGCTGCCGACGCCCGTGCAAACGCAGGTAACTCCCGCGCTCACCGCGTCCGAAAAGCACCTGTCCATGGCGTTAATGCTGTCGACGGCTCTCAGGTGCGGCGTGGACGGGTCGGTGATCTCGTTGCCGTCGTCGCCCTCGAGCTGCATTGAGTAGCAGTCGCTCCACATTCCGAGGTGGCAGTGCGCGTCGATAAAACCGGGGTAGAGCGTCTTTCCCGAGCCGTCTATCTCCTCCTCGTCCGTCGGGATATATCCGTCCATACTGCCTATCTCGGTTATTATCTCCCCGAAGCGGACGAAGCCGTTTTCGTAGTCCTTGTCGGACATGGTTTTTATCTTAATGTTCTTGATTACCATAATTCTCCTTTGCTTTTTGCGTGAAAAAATTGCCGCGTTTCCGCGCCGAAAAAACCGCTGAATTTCAATGCGGTATTCCGCGCGCGTTTGGCTTTATAAAAGGCTTTTGAAGCAAAAAAGCATCCGTTTTTTTGAGGGCTTTTTTTCGCCGTATTTCAGCGTAATTTTCGGGCACTTTTTTGAAGCTTTTTTGCAGCTTCTCATCACTTATGATATCCGATATCGACCAAGCAATAATCCTTATCGTTAAGCCGAATGTTGAGTTTTTTTGCGCGTCCGCCGACCAACGAATGACCAACGAATGACCAACGAACGACCAACAATTGACCACAATAGAAGAAAGGAAAGAAATAAAAAGAAATAAAAGAAAAGAAGAACGCTCTCCCCCATTTCTGCAGTCCTTTGCGGTTAAGGCTGTTGTATCATAAAATGAAGTCTAACCCTCGTGGAATCTGACAAGCTTTACTATTTCCCCTGTTATAATGGTATCGCGGGTATTGCCGTTTACCATACAAGAGGCGTTCCGGCGGTAGATAACGGCGCGCTTGTTGTAAAGCTCCCTGAGCTGTCCGGGTGTGTTGTTCACGACGAGCGGACGGTTGGCGTCGCCCTTTATCCGCCCGTAGCATACCTCGAACGACGTGTTGATATACACCGAAAGCCCGCTCTCCCTCGCGTACCTCGCAGTCTCGTCGTTGATGAGCGCGCCGCCGCCCGTCGCGACTATGCAGCCGCCCGACAGCTCGCGTATGTATTTCGCCTCGAGCTGCCTGAAATGCGGCTCGCCGTACTTCTCGAAAATCTCGGGAATCGACATTTTCTCGGCGCTGACGATGTACCTGTCCAGATCGACGAAGCGTCTGCCCAGCGCCGCCGAGAGCTGCCGTCCGATATGGCTCTTTCCGCAGCCCATAAAGCCGCACAGATACACGCTTAACGGCTTGCTCATACCAAAGCCTCCATATCCTCGATCAGCTTATCGATATCTTCCTTTTTGTAGACCGCGTTATCCCATATCTCGTGAGCCGCCACCGCCTGAAGCACCAGCATTGCCATTCCCGTCATAGTCTTGCAGCCTTTTTCGCGGGCGGTCCTGGCGAGCAGGGTCTCCTTGGGATTGTAGATCGCGTCGAACACGAACTTCACGTTATCCAGAACCCCGGGCAGGCATGGCATTCTGTCCGTTTTCGGGAACATTCCCACGGGGCAGGCGTTCACGAGCAGGTCGAATTTTTCGTTGCCGAGCGCGGCGCTGGAAAGTCCGCCCTCGGGAATCTTGACAGCCTTTACCTTGGCGGTCGGTTTCATTGCTTGTATCTCGCCGATAGCTTTCGCGGCAAGCGGCAGGTCGTTCTCCAATGCCGCGATAGTAAGCTCACCGCCCTCCAGAGCTGTCTCGATAGCCATCATTCTGCCGACTCCGCCGCAGCCGATAAGCAGAACCTTGCTCCCGAGCGACGCGCCGAGCAGCTCGATCGACTTCGTGAAGCCAATGCAGTCGGTGTTGTAGCCGACCTTTTTCTCGCCGTTTTTGACGCAGTTCACCGAGCGGTAACGCTTCGCGCCGTCGGACAGCTCATCGCAATAGCCGATAATGCCGACTTTATGCGGAATGGTGACATTAAAGCCGTCAAACTCCGCCAGAAACCCGAACTTGCTCTCCAGCTCCTCGGGAGCGATATCCTCCAGCGTATATTCAACCTTTTCACCCGAAAGCTCGAAAAGCCGCGTGTGTATCTGCGGCGACAAAGAGTGCCCGAGTGGGTGTCCTATTAAACAAAATTTTCTCATGGTTTTGTATCTCCTTTAATTAACCTTTAAGCGCCGCGAGCGCCTTGTCCAGCGTTTCGACATTTTCAACATTGACGTTGACCACGCCCCTGAGCGTTTTCTTGACCAGACCCGTAAGCACCTTGTTCGGACCAAGCTCGACAAACGCTTCTATGCCGTCGTTCTGCATTGCGGCAAGCTCGTCCGCGAACCTGACGGGCGAGCAGATATGCGCCGCGAGGTAAGAGGGCATATCCGAGAAGTCCTCGAGCTTCTTTCCGTAAAGATTGGCGTAGAAACCGCAGTTGGGCGCGCCGAACCTGAATCCCGATATAGCCGCCTTGAATTCGTCCGCCGCTGGCTGCATAAGCTTCGTATGGAACGCCGCCGACACCGCGAGCTTCACGCTGCGCTTGCCAAGCTCGGCGAACTTCGCGACAGCCGCGTCGACCGCTTCTGCTTCTCCCGCGATAACGGTCTGCACGGGCGAGTTGTAATTCGCGGGCGCGACAAATCCATCAACGGAAGCGCAAACCTCGTCTATCTGCGAGTTTTCCGCGCCGATGACCGCCGCCATAGCCCCGTGAGCGTTCTCGGCAGCCTTAGCCATTGCCTCCGAGCGCAGCTTGATAGCCCTGAACGCGTCCTCCATGGTGAGCATTCCCGAAGCGTACATAGCCGCATATTCGCCGAGAGAATGACCCGCGACGGCAACATTATCAACTCCGTTCTCGCGGACGGCGCAAAGCGCTATCAGCGACGCGGTGAAGATAGCGGGCTGGGAGAGCCGCGTCTGCGCAAGCTCCTCGGCGGTGCTGTCGGTGAGCTTTTTCAGCAGGTCGAAGCTGAGAATGTCCGAGCCGCACTCCAGAATTTCCTTAGCCGCGCCGTACTTCTCCGCAAGCTCCGCGCCCATGCCGGGGTATTGAGAGCCTTGTCCCGAAAATAAAAATGCAGTTTTCATTAAAAAATCCTCCGTGAAATATGAAAATTTATTGACGATTTGAAAAATGGGTTGACAAATTCCCGAAAATAAGGTAAAATATAAAGTGGTATGTTTTGGTAAACCGTCGGCAGGGCTGTTGCGCCCCGCCGAAAGCCGGGAAATTTTTCCCCACGTTTTATTATACATTATTCGGAAAATAAAATCAAGGAGTTTTTTTAATGAGCGGTATAGAGTTTTTGGGTACGGGCAGCTACGTTCCGGAATTTGCGGCGGATAACGATAAATTTTCGGAGATCCTCGATACGTCCGACGAGTGGATATTCCCCAGGACGGGAATAAAGCAGCGGCATATCGCAACGGATAAGCCGAATTATTATATGGGAGCGCAGGCGGCGAAAAAGGCGCTGGAATCGGCGAACATGAGCGCGGAGGAAGTGGAGCTTATTATCGTGTCCACCTGCACGCCCGACTTTTTCTATCCGGCGATGTCCTGCCTTATCCAGAAGCTCATAGGCGCGAAGAACGCGTCCTGCTTCGACGTCAACAGCGCGTGCACGGGTTTTATCTCGTCGCTGGATATCGCGCAGAAGTACCTCGAAACCGGCAAATACAAGAATGTACTGATAGTTTCCAGCGAGAAGCTTTCCAATCAGACCGACTACACCGACCGCGCGAGCTGCATACTGTTCGGCGACGCGGCGGGCGCGGTGCTGCTGAAAAAGAGTGACAAAAGCTTCAATTCGTTCCTCGGCGCGGAGGGCGACGAGTTCGAGGCGCTGTACTGCAAGGTGAATTATCAGGGCAACTGCCCGTGGTTCGGCGATATCGACGGGTTCTATGAGCACAGATTCGACACGTTTTCAAAGCAGAATTTCCTTGTCCAGGACGGCAAAGCGGTGTACAAGTTCGCGGTGAACGCTATGGCGGACGCGGTGAAGAACGTTTCGGCACAGGGCGGCGTAGACATTTCGGAGCTTGATCTGGTGATACCTCATCAGGCTAATCTGAGAATTATCGAAAAGGCGACGGAGCTTCTCGGGATTCCGTCCGAAAAGGTGTACACCAATATCGAGCATATGGGCAACGTTTCGAGCGCGTGCATTCCCGTGGCGCTTGACGAGCTGTTCAGGGCGGGGAGAGTCCGCGAGGGTATGAAGATGTGCTTTGTCGGCTTCGGAGCGGGGCTTACCTACGGCGCGGCTATTATGGAGGTATAAAGCCGGGAATTTCTTCCAAAACTGAAACTGAAAGATTATACCGAAAGGATTTTTATTTATGAGCAAGACAGCGATCATCACCGGTTCGGCAAGAGGAATAGGCGCGGCTATCGCGCTGCGGCTGGCAAAGGACGGATTCAGCATAGCTCTGAACGACATCAGCGAGAGGAGCTTCGAGAACAACGATATCATGGAGAAGATCACGGCGCTGGGCGTTAAGTGTGAAAAGTACATCGCGGACGTTTCAAGCCACAGCGAGTGCGAGAGCTTCGTTAAAAAGGTGAAGGAGGACTTCGGTAGCATTGACGCGCTCGTCAACAATGCGGGTATCACGCGCGACGGTCTGCTTCTCAGAATGGCTGAGGAGAACTACGACGACGTTATCCGCATAAACCAGAAATCCGTGTTCAATATGACGAAATTCGTCGGCGCGGTAATGCTGCGCCAGAAGAGCGGCAAGATCGTCAATCTCGCGTCGGTGGCGGGTCTGTACGGAAATCCCGGACAGATGAACTATTCCGCGTCAAAGGGCGCTGTTATCGCAATGACAAAGACCGCCGCAAAGGAGCTGGGTTCGCGCGGAATAAACGTGAACGCGGTCGCTCCGGGCTTCATCAAGACCCCTATGACGGACAAGCTGACCGACGAGCAGCGCAGCGCAATGCTGGCGCAGATCGCGATGAAGCGTTACGGCGAGCCGGAGGAGGTCGCGAGCGTGGTCGCGTTTTTGTGCAGCAACGACGCGGCTTATGTGACGGGGCAGACAATCGAGATAAGCGGCGGCTTGAGTATGTAAAAATTGGCGTTCGCAAGGAACGTCGGTTCGGAGGATTTAAATAATGAGCAATGAAAGACGAGTAGTAATTACGGGGCTTGGGTGTCTTACCCCCTGCGGAAATTCCCCCGAGGAGCTTTGGGAGAGCCTGCTTGCCGGACGTCACGGCTTCGAGCTGGGCAATTGGTTCCCCGAAGAACCCGACAGCAAGGGAATTGTCGCCAAGGTAAAAAACTTCGATCCTACTACGATCTTCGATAAAAAAGAGGTGCGCAGAAACGACGTTATCGTTCAGTACGCGGTGTACTGCGCGGAGCAGGCGTTAAAGGACGCGGGCACGGATCTGAAGGATCTCGACCCGTACCGCGTGGGGTGCATTATCGGCAGCGGTATCGGCGGCTTGTGTACCACCGAGGAGGAGCTCAACAACTACCGCGAAAAGGGCAGCAAGCGAGTTTCCGTGTTTACGATAACCAAGATGATCGGCAATATGGCGGCGGGCGAGGTCGCTATCAGAACGGGTTTCAAGGGCAGCAACTTCTGCGTTACGACGGCTTGCGCGAGCGGCACTCAGTCGATCGGCGAGGCGTTCCGTTCGATAAAGCACGGGTATCTCGACGCGGCGATAGCGGGCGGCACGGAGCATTCCGATATCGGCTTCTGCTATGCGGCGTTCAATAATATGAAAGCCATCACGCGGTCGACGGACGTTGACAGAGCGTCCATTCCGTTTGACGCGGAGAGAAGCGGATTCGTTCTCGGCGACGGCTGCGGTATCCTCGTTCTCGAGGAGTACGGACACGCGAAAGCCCGCGGCGCGAAGATCTACGCGGAGATCTGCGGCTACGGCTCGACCTGCGACGCGTATCACGAAACAAGTCCCGATCCCGAGGGCAGAGGCGGCGCAAAAGCTATGGAATTCGCTGTCGCGGAGGCGGGTATCGACCCGACCGAGGTCAACTACATCAACGCTCACGGAACGTCTACTCATATGAACGATTCTACCGAAACAATGGCGATAAAGTCCGCGTTCGGCGAACACGCGGGGAATATCGCGGTAAATTCCACGAAGTCGATGACGGGACATCTGCTCGGCGCTGCGGGCGGAGTTGAGGCGGTAGTTACGGCAATGTCGATAAAGAACGGGAAAATCCACCGCACGCTCGGCTACAAGATCCCCGACCCGGAGTGCGATCTGGATTACGTTACGGAGGGCACGCGCGAGCTGAAGATAACCGCCGCGCTGTCCAACTCGCTCGGCTTCGGCGGACATAACGGGTGTCTTTGCTTTAAGCCCGTCAACGATTAAGTTAGGAGTGCTGAATATGAACTTAAAGGATAAAGAGACCACACATCAGATAGAGGACACTATCGAGTGCGTTGAGGCGCTCGCTAAGATAGTTAAGGAGAACGACCTCGGACGTATCAAAATCAGCACCGAGGATATTGATATAGTCATTGAGGGCAGACGCTGTCCTCCTCTGCCTCCCATGGGAGTAATGGCTCCTGCGGCAGTGCCGCCCGCAGCGGCTTCGGCTGCTGTCGTTCCTGCGGATAAGCCCGCGGAAACGGTTTCGGGGAATATCATCACGTCGCCGATAATCGGCACGTTCTATTCGTCGCCCGCTCCCGAGAAGCCCGCGTTCGTCAAGGTCGGCGATAATATCAACGCGGGCGACGTGGTGTGCATTATCGAGAGCATGAAGCTCATGAACGAGATAAACAGCGAGTTTTCGGGCAGAGTCGCGGAAATTTACGTTAGCAACGGCGAGACCGTCGAGTACGGTCAGAAGATAATGAGAATCGAGTGAGGAAGCTATGGTATTGAATCAAGAGCAGATAAAGGAGATAATACCGCACCGCGATCCGTTTTTGTTGATCGACGAAGTGACGGAGCTTGAGCCGGGCGTTTCGGTCACGGCGAAAAAGTACCTCAAGCCCGACGAGTACTGGTATAAGGGGCATTTCCCCGGTCAGCCCGTGACCCCCGGAGTGCTGATGATAGAAATGCTGGCGCAGGCGGGCGCGGTGTGCGCTCTGTCGCTGCCCGAGAACAAGGGAAAGATCGCGTTTTTCGCGGGTATCGACAAGGCGAGGTTCAGGGGGCAGGTGCTCCCCGGAGATACCTTGGAGCTGAATGTTGTTATGACCGAGAAGAAAGGTCCGGTCGGCTTCGGAAAGGCGGTCGCCAAGGTCAACGGGAAAAAGGTCGTTACCGCCGAGATCTCGTTCGCGGTCGCCGACCCCAAAGCAGAATAAAATTTTGGAGACTTAAATAATGTTCAACAAGATACTTATCGCCAATCGCGGCGAGATCGCGATCCGAATAATGCGCGCCTGCCGCGAGCTTGGGATAAAGACCGTCGCGGTGTATTCCACGGCGGATAAATCGGCGCTCCACGCGCAGATCGCGGACGAGGCGGTGTGCATAGGTCCCGCGCCCTCAAAGGACAGCTACCTCAACACAAAGGCGATAATCGCCGCGTGCGAGGCTACGGGCGCGAACGCAATACACCCGGGCTTCGGGTTTCTTTCGGAGAACGCGGGCTTCGCGAGGCTGTGCGATACCTGCGGGATAACGTTTATAGGTCCTACTCCCGAGTGCATGGACGAAATGGGCGACAAGGCGAACGCGCGCAGGACCATGATAGGCGCGGGCGTTCCGGTTATACCCGGCTCGGACGGGATCGTGCCGAATATCAACGAAGCCAAAAAGATCTGCAATGAGATAGGCTATCCCGTTATGGTAAAGGCTACGGCGGGCGGCGGCGGACGCGGTATTCGTCTGGTCGAGGACGAGCGGCAGCTTGAAAAGCAGTTTGCCGAGGCTCGGGCGGAGGCGTTCGCCTGCTTCGGCAACGGAGATCTGTATATCGAGAAGTTCGTCGTGAACCCGCGCCATATCGAGTTTCAGCTTCTCGCGGACAACTACGGGAACGTGGTTCATCTCGGCGAACGCGACTGCTCGCTCCAGCGCCGCAACCAGAAGGTTCTCGAGGAAAGCCCCAGCCCGATCATGACGGACGACCTCCGCGCGAGAATGGGCGCGGCGGCGGTCAGCGCGGCAAAGGCGTGCGGCTACCGCAACGCGGGTCCGATCGAGTTTTTGGTGGATAAGGACAAGAATTTCTATTTTATGGAAATGAACACGCGCATTCAGGTCGAGCACCCCGTCACGGAGTTCGTCACGGGTATCGACCTCGTAAAGGCGCAGATACGCATTGCGGAGGGCGAAAGGCTCTGGCTCACGCAGAACGACGTCAAGGTGACGGGTCACGCGATCGAGTGCCGCATTAACGCCGAGGATCCGCGTCACAATTTCCGTCCGTGTCCGGGATTGATTCGTTCGATACACGTTCCCGGCGGCTTCAATGTGCGCATTGACAGCGCCGTATATGTGGGCTACGAGATACCGCCGTACTACGACAGTATGATCGCGAAGCTGCTCGTCAAGGGCGTCGACAGGGAAGAGGCTATTATGAAAATGCGCGTGGCGCTTGCCGAGTTCATAATCGACGGCGTGGAAACGAATATCGACTTTCAGTTAAGGCTTCTCAGGAACAAGGATTTCGAGCGCGGCGAATTCGACAACGGCTTTCTGAACCGCACGAACATAATGGAGGACTGAATAAATGGCTTCAATAGAGGATTTGTTTAAGGTCGTAAAGTCGCGGTTTACCGACGACAGCCGCTCCGCGCCCGTGGAAAAGGATGTGTCCATTCCGCAGGATCTGCTGTTCAAGTGCCCGAGGTGCGGAAACGTCGTATATAACGAGGAGTTCGTGCGCAATATGAAGGTCTGCCCGTCGTGCAATTATCACGCGCGGCTGACGTGGCAGGAGCGTCTGGAGCTGACCGCGGACACGGGCAGCTTCAGGGAGTTCGACGCGGAAATGAGGTCGCTGAACCCGATCGGCTTTCCGCGCTACGAGGATAAGGTCGCGAAAATGCAGGAGACTTGCGGTACGCGTGAGGCTATCGTTACGGGCGAGTGCACGATACGCGGTTACCGCTGCGTTATCGGGATAATGGACAGCCATTTCATGATGGCGAGCATGGGCAGCGTGGTCGGCGAGAAGATCACCCGCGCGTTTGAGTACGCGGCGGAAAAGGGCTTGCCCGTGGTGATGTTCGCCAGCAGCGGCGGCGCGAGAATGCAGGAGGGTATCATCTCGCTTATGCAGATGGCGAAAACGAGCGGCGCGGTCAAGCTCCACAGCGACAAGGGAGGACTGTATATCGCGGTAATGACCGATCCGACGACGGGCGGCGTTACGGCTTCGTTCGCGAGTCTCGGGGATATCATAATCGCCGAACCGAAGGTGCTTATCGGGTTTGCGGGGCGGCGCGTTATCCAGGACACGATACGTCAGCGGCTGCCCGACGACTTCCAGAGCGCGGAGTTCCAGCAGGACTGCGGCTTCGTGGATATGATAGTCGAGCGCGGCATGATGAGAAAGCGGTTGGCGAATATCCTCAAGCTGCACGGCTTCCCGAAAGAAACGACTGCGAGGTAACGAATGGGATTTTCACAGAAATGGGTCGAAAAAGCGGTATGCAGGCTTTTCGGCAGGGACACGGTCGACGAGAGCGATCTCGCGAAGATAAAATATCTGGCGATCGGCGAGAGCTTTGACAACGATTTCTTTGTCGAGATGTCGGTCGGGGAGCCGCCGAAGCCGTTCGTAAACACCGACGGCGGCGACGAGTGGACGTTTTGTCTGCGCGGAGCGGATATCGCGAAGCTGGTCGAAGAGTATAAGGGCAAAACGGACATTCAGCTTTCAATGTACGGTCTCGAGAGCGAGGACGAAAAGTGGGAGGATTACTGCTCCTCGGACAAGGCTGAGAAGCTTTGGGAGAGGTTCTCCGGGAGCGTTGTCGGGGAGCATTATTACGAGAAGTTTGACAGCGTCGACGAATTCGGGAAGTGGTACGGCGGCGTACGCGGTTCGCTTTGGCGCGACATGGCGCTTTTCACTGGCATTGAGGTGCTGAGAGTTCAGGGTCTGGAGATTCCCGACCTTACGTTTCTGGAGAAGTTCACCTCGCTGAGAGCTGCGGAGTTTGTCGAAACGGTGTTCGCTTCGACGGACGGTATCGAGAAGCTTAATAAGCTGGAGCAGTTGGCTTGCTGGCTGGATTAGAGCAACAAACAAAACACGCAGCGGCAAATTGCGCGTTCAGCTAAGAACAACAAACAGGGGTGCAGTAAGCGGAGCAAAGCGACCGCAGCGAAGCGGAGGGAGCGTTTTCGAGCGAACCTGCGGAGGGAGCGAACGAAGTGAGCGGAAGGAGCAGGGCTCGCCGAAATTGCGCAGCTTTTAAATAAGGAGATAAGATGAGTAATTTGACTGCCTGGGAGCGTATGGAGATAGTTCACAACAAGAACCGTCCGACCGTAAATGATTATATTCCCGCGATGTTCACGCGGTTTATGGAATTCCACGGGGACAGGTATTTCGGCGACGACGCGGCGATAATCGGCGGAATCGGTTACCTGAGCGAAACGCCGGTTACGGTGATAGCGCAGGTCAAGGGGCGCAATCTAGAGGAGAACAAGAGGAGCAACTTCTCGATGCCGCACCCAGAGGGCTACCGCAAGGCTCTGCGCTTGGCAAAGCAGGCCGAGAAGTTCCGCAGACCCGTGATATGTCTGGTCGATACGCCCGGCGCGTACTGTGGTATCGAAGCGGAAAAGCGCGGTCAGGGCGAGGCGATAGCGCGTAATCTGTACGAGTTTATGACGCTGAAAACGCCGATAATCTCGATAATTCTCGGCGAGGGCGGCAGCGGCGGCGCGTTGGCTCTGGCGGTATGCGACGAGCTTGCGATGCTCGAGAACGCCTTGTACAGTGCGATATCTCCGAGGGGCGCGGCTTCCATTTTATGGAAAGACTCGTCCAAGGAAAAGGACGCCTGCGAGATACTGAAGATCACCGCGGAGGATCTGACGAGCTTCGGGGTATGCGACAAGATAATCAAGGAGCCCGAGGGCGGCGCGCATAACGCTCCCGAGCAGGCGGCGGACAGCATTTACGAGTATCTGGTGGACGCGGTTTCGCGTTATAGATCGGTGGCGGTTGATGAGCTTTTAAGCAACCGTTACGCGAAATTTAGAAAAATTGGTATGTTTACCGAATAATTTTGGTTAATTTTACCTATTTTTTTTACGAGTTTGGTATTGATTATTTTTGTTATATGATTTATAATAGAACTTGACAAAGCCGCGAACAGGCGGCAGAATAATTGGAGGTATTTTCAGCATGGATATTTTGGAAAAGGTTAAGGACTTGATTGCGGATCAGCTTGACGTTGCAGACAGGGACAGCATAACCGAGGGTTCTTCGATCACCGACGATCTCGGCGCGGACTCTCTGGACGTTGTCGATCTGGTTATGGCGCTCGAGGATGAGTTCAGCATTGAAATTCCCGAGGACGAGGTTGAGAATATCAAGACCGTCGGCGATATCATAAAGTATATCGAGGATAAGCAGTAAATCACATTCCGCCGTTTTGTACGGCGGAATTTTTTATTTTGTGCGTTTGGTTTCCGCGTGGTTTTATTGTTTTTTTTACGTTAATTTAAGTAACAATTTGTGGTATATCACAGAGAATGTTGAAAACTATTGTACGCTTTGCATAAGAGTTTTTGAAATTTTTTCAAAAAATGTATTGATTTTTAGAAAAGCGTGTGATATAATATTAAAAGAAATAAAAGCATTTGCGATAGTGCGGTGCATGCGGCGCAAGCAGGTCGATGCGCTGACTGCTTTCAGATAAGTGTTGGGGAAAGCCGGAAGGGAGAGCGTCTATTCTATGGAGACTGCCGTTATTTTTTTCAGTGCGTTGTCCGTGATTTTGTTGGGTGCGCTGGCTTTTGCCGTATACACGATCAGAAAGATCAAGGAATCCGAGCAGAAGAACGTTGACATTGACGAGATGAGCGGGCTGCTCAACCGCGACGGCTTTATGCACGAGGGGCGGCTGACGCTGGAGCGCGGCGGAGAAATGTCGCTGATAATTTTCGACGTTGACAAGCTCGGACTTATAAATACGCTTTTCGGAACCAAACGCGGCGACGACGTTATCCGCGCGTTCGCGCTCGCTATCGAGGCGGTGAAGCTTTATGGCGACGTTGTAGGGCGCGTGAACACCGACGACTTCGCGCTGCTGACAAAGCTTGCCCCCGAAACCGTTGCAGAGCGCTTTGAAACCGAGCTGCGGACGCTGCTCACCGATAAGGAGCTGTCGGAGCAGGTGAACTACTATGCGGGCATTTGCCGCTACGACGGTCACGACGACATTTATACATTGTACAATAAGGCTAATCTGTGTCTGCTTATGCACCCGGACGGAACGCGTGTTTCGGAGTTTACGCCCGATATGGAGAGCCGTATGGTCGAAAACGAGCTGCTGCGCTCGGAAATGCTGGACGCGCTGCGTCTGGGGCAGTTTGAGCTGTACTATCAGCCGAAGGTTTCGTTCAAGACGGGAGAGATCTTAGGCGCGGAGGCTCTTATTCGCTGGCATCATCCCGTAAAGGGATTTATTCCGCCGTGTGATTTCATTCCGTTGGCGGAGCAGTTCGGGATCATCACCAGGATCGACGAGTGGGGGCTTCTGACCGCTTGTAAGCAGTGCAAGCGGTGGCAGGACATGGGGCTGCCGCCGATCAAGGTTTCGGTGAATATGTCGCAGGCGCAGTTTCAGAGAACCGACGTATACGCTTCGGTGACGAAAGCGCTTGCCGAAACGGGTCTGGAGCCGAAGTATCTTGAGATCGAGGTCACGGAAACCATGGCTATGACGGACGTTGACCATACGATTGACGTTCTGGGAAAAATACATGATTTGGGCGTTTCCATTTCGATGGACGATTTCGGGACGGGATATTCATCACTCGCGTCGCTTAAGACGATACCGTTCGACGTGCTGAAGATCGACCGCAGTCTGGTTTGCGATCTCAATGAAAACGACACCTCGCGTAGGATCACGGGCGCTATCGTCGCGATGGGCAAGGCGCTGCGAATGGTCGTTCTGGCGGAGGGCGTGGAGACAACCGAACAGAGCAAGCTCCTCGGCGAGATCGGCTGCGATCTGGCGCAGGGCTACTATTTCAGCAAGCCGCTGCCCGCTTCGGAGATCGAAACTATGCTGATTTTGCCTGTAAACCAAAGAAAAAAGGTTTAATTAAAAGGGCGGTGACTGACCGCCCTTTTGTTTGTTATGTGTTTTCGGACCGGGCTTTCGCGCCGCTCTTTCTGCGGAACAGCAGCTTGAAAACCGTGCGGATAAGCGGTTGAATAAAGAACAGCTGTGACAGCACCGCGAACGGGAAGTTAAAGCAGACGAGCTTCAGCCAGTTGGTGAGCAGCGTTAGCAAATTAAATCCCGCGTAATAGGGGTAGTACAGCCACGCGGCTATAAAGCTCATTGCGGGGCACATAATTCCCGCGGTAGCGCAGATTATCGCGGTTTCAAAGATAACGGGGTTCGTTTCGCGTATGTTGAAAACTTTGCACGCGAGCTTAAACGAAACGGGACTTCCCATAAACACCTCCAGCGCGAACGCGAAGCAGAACTCCACGAGAACTACCGCCCATATCGGCAGGAAATTCCCGAACATATAGACACCGCCCTGCTTGTCGATCGCGGCTAATACGCTGTCTGCGCCGTTTACGGCCATAAGCGTCCGACCGTTGACGACGTAAAGACTGTAAAAGACATAGGCGTGAACGGTAACGACGACCGTCAGAAAAGCGAACGCGGCGCGTTCAAAACGATTTTGCGGCATAAAAACATCTCCTAAAATTTAATAAAAGAAAAAACACGCCGGCAGAGGGGCTGACCGTGATGAACGCGATCAGATTTACATACCCTCGGTACAACGTGTTTCGTCATTTACCTTATTATAGCAGATTTTTTGCGCAATTTTAAAGGCGATTTTCCACAAAAGTTTTCAACATAGTATTGCCTGCAAACTAAATTTGCATTTTGGGGTAAAGTATGCTATAATACTTTCAAGGACATAATTCGAGGTGACGGGCTAGTGAAGGATATGGGATTCCGCAGCGGCTTTATGGCGGCGGTTTTTATGTTTATCGGCATTGCGGTCGTGGTTTTGGTCGGAAAGAGTATGCTCCCGTCGGTGGGCGAGGCTTTTGTGCTTGAAAGCGTTCCGGAGTTTTCGGAGAGCGTTTCGTCGGATGTTGAATCGTCGGCGAATGAGAGCCTGTCTGTTTCAACATCTTCGGCAGTCCCGCCGGAGACCGTTTCCTCCTCAACGGAAAATTCTCCGTCGGAGGAAAGCGTTCCGTCCGAAAGCACCTCGGTTTCTTCGGTCATTTCGCCGGAAACGCGTGAAGCTTCATCGTCTGCTCCCGTATCCACCGAGCCGCCCGCCGCTTCGTCGGAAAGCTCCGTGACAGAGAGTGTGCCGCCCGATTCCGCGCCGGAAAGCACTCCGCAGACGAGCGAAGCGGTCTCTTCATCGTCCGAAAGCGTATCCGGACTTATCAATATAAACACCGCCGCCGCTTACGAGCTGCAAAGGCTGAACGGAATCGGCGAGGTCAAGGCTCGGGCGATCATCGATTACCGCGAACAGAACGGCGGTTTTTCGAGCGTGGACGAGCTGATCAACGTTAAGGGAATAGGCGAAAAGACATTGGAGAAAATACGCGCCGATATAACGGTGTAACGGAGGTTTTCAATGAAAAAAAGATTTATGGCAATGGCGCTTGCGGCGGTAATGCTTACGGGCTGCAATAATTCGGCGCATCAGAGCGCCGGCACGGAGCGATCTGAGGATTCAACAACGGAAATATCGGGCGAAATAAGTTCAACGGAGGAATCATACGATATGGACAAGGAAACGTTTTACAAGGCGAACGGGGAGAACGTAAAGCTTTTGGGGCGCACATATTTTAACGGCGAAAACGAAAAGCTCTATTGTGCGCTTTCGGGAACGGGCGTCGAGTTTACGTTTACGGGAACGAAATGTACGATCACCGTCGCGGGCGACAACAACAGCCTTAATCCCAATATGGCGGACAACCACGCGCGTATCGGCATTTATGTGGACGGCGAGCGCGTTATCGACGATATGGTCGACAAAAAGGAGGAGGTCTACGAGGTATTTCAAAGCGACGAGCCGAAAGAGGTGACGGTGTCGCTGGTGAAGCTCTCGGAGTCGCCGATGTCGACTATCGCGATAAGCAGTATCAGCGTAACGGGAACGCCGATAAAGCCAACTCCGAACAGGGAGAAGCTTATAGAGTTTATCGGCGACTCGATAACTTGCGGGTACGGCGCGGACGATCCCGATAAGAGCCATACGTTCTCCACCAAGACCGAGGACGTTACCAAAGCGTATGCGTACAAGACCGCGCAGGCTCTCGGAGCGGATTACAGTATGGTATCGTTCAGCGGCTACGGGATAATTTCGGGCTATTCCGACGGTAAGGAAAAGGTTCCCGAGCAGTCGCTGCCGCAGTATTACACCAAGCTGGGCTTCTCGTGGAGCGCGAACGGCAGCTTTAAGCCGTCCGAGATCGAGTGGGATTTCAACACGCGCCGACCCGATCTGATCGTCATTAACCTCGGAACGAACGACGACAGCTACACGCTCGACAACAAGGAGCGTCAGGAGGAGTTCGGCGCGGCATACACGGAATTTCTGAAGACTGTCCGCGCGAATAATCCCGACGCGAAGATCGTCTGCGCGCTCGGCGTTATGACCGACAGGCTGTTCGAGTACGTTCGGAAAGCGGTGGATAACTACACCGCCGAGACGGGCGACGCGAATATCTCCACGCTGAAATTCGACGTTCAGCAGGCGGCGGACGGCTATTCCGCGGATTGGCACCCGTCAATCGCCACACACGACAAGGCGGCGGCAAAGCTCACCGGGTATCTTAAAGCGCTGCTGTGATATTATAAACCGCGCCGTATTTCGCTTTACGGCGCGGTTTTTGATTATGTACTTATTACCGAAAGCGTCATTGGATTTTTGTTGAAAATTTCATACAGCTACGAGAGTGAAACTATTGACATAGTGCGTGAAAGGTGCTATAATAAAAGCGTAAGGAAAAACCCGGCAAAGTAAGTAAGAGATTGAATGAATAGGGTATTGTGAGGAGGTATGTGGCATGAACGATAAATTTGAACATCTCAGCGCCTCGCAGTTGTTTGAAGCGGCAGTATGCAAGGCTTTTGAAAAAAAGCGCACAAGAGTGATAACGAGCCTTGTTTTGCTCATGGCGGCGATGTTTTGCGTAAGAAAGCTTCACAACGATGGCTGGTATATGATCGACGACCCATGGCTTGATTGGTCGATTACAGTGTTGCTTTTCGCGGTCGTTTTGATAAGCGGCGGCGTTCTGATGTCGAGCGTGGGCAGCTTTAAGAGATGGAAGTATTTTGTCGGCGTGTCGGCGGCTGCTGTTTTGACCTGCGGAACGGTGACGGTTCTCGGTGTGTTCACCACCCTGCTCGCTTGCGAAGGCAGGGAACTGCCGTATTACTTTTCAATAGTACTGCGGAATTCCGTTCCAATGACGTTGACTGCTTTATGTCCGGCTTTGCTCGCGGGAGCGTTCTTCTGTCGCTCAACAAAAACCAAAGCATGACCCATATTTCACGGTTGTTATAACGAACGGCGTCGGGCTGAAAGGCTCGGCGCTATGCTTTTTGAAAATATTTCTATATATTTGCAAAAAATACTTGAAAATTTTTACCGAATATTGTACAATATATAGTAGATAGTCAAAGTTTTGTCATTTGGCAGATTTTGACAAATTTCACTTACGAAAGGAAATAATTATTATGGCTAAGCTCAACAAGAAGAATGTGGAAGATTTAAATGTCAAGGGCAGGAAGGTACTTGTCCGCGTTGATTTCAACGTTCCGCTCAAGGACGGCAAGATCACCAACGACAACAGAATCACGGCGGCTCTGCCCACCATTAACAAGCTGACGGAGAACGGCGCTAAGGTCGTTCTGTGCTCTCACCTCGGCAAGCCGAAGAACGGTCCCGAGGCTAAGTTCTCGCTCAAGCCCGCTGCCGACAGACTGGCGGAGCTGGTCAAGGCTAAGGTTACGTTCGCTCCCGACGACAACGTTGTCGGCGAGAACGCCAAGAAGGCTGTTGCGGAGATGAATGACGGCGATATCGTTGTTCTCGAGAACACACGTTTCCGCGGCGCGGACGAGACCAAGAACGGCGAGGGCTTCTCCAAGGAGCTTGCCGACCTCGTTGATGATGAGATCTTCGTTATGGACGCTTTCGGTTCTTCCCACAGAGCTCACGCTTCGACGGTAGGCGTTACCAAGTTTGTCAAGGAGACCGCTGTCGGCTACCTGATGAACAAGGAGATCGAGTTCCTCGGCAACGCTGTCGAGAACCCCGAGAGACCGTTCGTTGCGGTACTCGGCGGCGCTAAGGTAGCCGATAAGCTGAACGTTATTTCCAATCTCCTCGAGAAGTGCGACACTCTTATTATCGGCGGCGGCATGGCTTACACGTTCCTTAAGGCTAAGGGAATGGAGGTCGGCAAGTCGCTGGTTGACGATGAGAAGCTCGACTACTGCAAGGATATGATCGCAAAGGCGGAGAAGAACGGCAAGAAGCTGCTGCTCCCGATCGATACCACTATCGCTGCGGGCTTCCCCGATCCGATCGACGCTCCTATCGAGGTCTCTACGGTTGATTCCGACAAGATACCTGCGGATATGGAGGGTCTGGATATCGGTCCGAAGACCATGGAGCTGTTCGCGAACGAGGTCAAGGGCGCTAAGACCGTTGTTTGGAACGGACCGATGGGCGTATTTGAGAACCCCATTCTCGCAAAGGGCACTATCGCCGTTGCAAAGGGAATGGCGGAGGCTGACGCTACCACGATCATCGGCGGCGGCGACTCGGCTGCGGCTGTCGTTCAGCTCGGCTTCTCCGACAAGATGAGCCACATTTCCACGGGCGGAGGCGCTTCTCTGGAGTATCTTGAGGGTAAGGGTCTGCCCGGCATCGACGCTATTCAGGATAAGTAATCAAAGCAATAGGGCGGAGCAATTCGCCCTATTCACCTGTTGAAAGGAGATCCGATGAATATAAGCAATGAAAAAATAGAGCGTATGACCGGCTGCACCGTAATGAAGCTTACCGACGGCAACGCGGAAATAAAGACCTCCAAGGTTTGCGCCGTTGTTTCGGAGTGCGATTTCGAGGGCTGTGACTTTGAACAGACCAACCTTTCGGGAAATCGTTTCGCCGGATCCGACATGAGCGGATGTTACTTTGAAGAGGTAAACCTGTCGGGCGCAGGGTTCAAGCGTTCAAATATAAGCGGCGCGGCATTTGAAGATGTAAATCTTAGCGGCGCGGCTTTTGAGGGCTGCGACCTTTCGGGTGTTGAGCTCACCGACTGCAAGCTCGACGGAATGACGGTCAACGGCTACGATATTTCGGAGCTTATCGGATTTTACAAAAACAATCACAAGGAGAACGGATAATATGAAGAAAAATGTTAGAAAAGCAATAATCGCGGGCAACTGGAAAATGAACAAGACCCGCCCCGAGGCTAAGGCTCTGCTTGAGGAGCTTAAGCCCCTTGTAGCGGACGTCAAGGGCGTTGAGATCGTGGCTTGCGTACCGTTTACCAATTTGGAAACGGCGTTGGACGTTACCAAAGGCACGAACATTAAGATCGGCGCGGAGAACTGCCACTTCGAGAAGAGCGGCGCGTTCACGGGCGAGATCTCGGCGGATATGCTCGCGGAAATGGGCGTTGAGTACGTCGTCCTCGGTCACTCCGAGCGCCGTCAGTACTTCAACGAGACCGACGAGACCGTCAACAAGCGCACAAAGGCGGCGCTGGCTGCGGGCTTGAAGCCTATCGTCTGCGTAGGCGAGCTTCTCTGGGAGCGCGAGTGCAACATCACCGAGGAAGTGATTGCGCGTCAGATCAAGCTTGATTTCTTCGCGATCTCCGCGGAGGACGTAAAGAAGTGCGTTATCGCGTATGAGCCGGTATGGGCTATCGGCACGGGCAAGACCGCGACCGCCGATCAGGCGGAGGAGGTCTGCGCGTTTATCCGCGCTCAGCTCGCAAAGTTGTACAGCGAGGACGTTGCCGAGGCTGTTACCATTCAGTACGGCGGCTCCATGAACGCCAAGAACGCCGAGGAGCTGGTTTCCAAGACCAACGTTGACGGCGGACTTATCGGCGGCGCTTCCTTGAAAGCTCCCGACTTCACGACTATAATCAAGGCGGCGGAGAAAGGCTGAATTTAATGAAGAAACGCACATTATTTCTTAATCTATCGCTGATATTCGGCATTGCGTATCACGTGCTGTTTATTGTGGGATATCTGATGCAAAAGCCGCTGTTCGGTTGGTTATTATATTCTCCCGACGTGCAGGAGCAGATCGAAACGGTATATTGTATACCGGTAATAGCTGTTATGGCGGTATGTGGAATCGTCTTTGCGGTATTTGTTTCAGTGATGAGGAAAAACACTTCGCGCGGTCTTTTTATTGGTGCAGCGGTGTTTTCCGGAGGATCATTCATTGCCGAAAGAATTGTGAACCCTTTGGTTGCAAGCAGTGTTGTGTTATTAAACAGGCTGAATCATGAAAAGGGAGAGCTTGGAGTAATAGCATACGGGTTAAACAGATCTGCGGTCACGGTGCTTGATATGTTTTTGCTCCCGCTGTTTGCGGCGGCGATAGTGCTGATGTGTTGTGCGGCTTGTGTTAAAGAATAATTTTTTAGGAGATAATAATATGGCTGTTAAACCTGTTTTATTGGTAGTAATGGACGGCGTAGGCTATTCCAAGACGGGACTCGGCGACGCTGTTACCGAGGCGAATACGCCCACGCTTGACTGGCTTCTCGCGAACTGTCCGAACACGCGCCTTAAAGCGCACGGCGACGCGGTAGGTCTGCCCAGCGACGACGACATGGGCAACTCCGAGGTCGGACACAACGCGCTCGGCTGCGGACAGATCTATTCTCAGGGCGCAAAGCTCGTCAACGAGAATATCGAGAGCGGCAAGATGTACGAATCGTCCGCGTGGAAGGAGATCGTCGGGAATGTCAAGGCTAAGGACAGCACGCTGCATTTTATCGGCTTGCTTTCCGACGGCAACGTTCACTCGAATATTTCCCACCTGTTCAATATGCTGAAAAAGGCTAAGGCTGAGGGCGTTAAAAAGGCGCGCGTACACGTTCTGCTGGATGGTCGCGACGTTCCGTCCGATTCCGCGCTGATCTATATTCAGCAGCTCGAGGATGTTCTCAAGGAGCTGAACGACGGCTTGTTTGACGGCAGGATCGCGAGCGGCGGCGGACGTATGACTATCACAATGGATCGTTACCAAGCCGATTGGGCAATGGTGGAGCGCGGCTGGAATATTCACGTCAAGGGTGAGGGGAGAACATTCGCGTCCGCGACGGAGGCTGTACAGACGTACCGCACCGAGCTTGGCAAGGCTGACGACCAGAATCTCCCCGGCTTCGTTATCGCGGAGAACGGCGTTCCCGTAGGCAAGATCGTCGACGGCGACAGCGTAATACTTTACAACTTCCGCGGCGACCGTGCTATCGAGCTGTCTATGGCGTTCGATCTTGACGAATTCAACTACTTCAACCGCGGCAAGAAGCCCGACGTATGCTACGCGGGTATGCTGCAGTACGACGGCGACCTGAAGCTCCCGGCGCGCTTCCTCGTTAATCCGCCCGAGATACACGACACGCTCTCCGAGGTGCTTGTAAAGGCGGGGCTTAATCAGTACGCGGTATCGGAAACGCAGAAGTACGGTCACGTTACCTATTTCTGGAACGGCAACAGAAGCGGAAAATTCTCCGAGGAGCTGGAGACATTCAAGGAGATCCCGTCCGATAAGGTAAGCTTTGACGAGCGCCCGTGGATGAAGTCCGCGGATATCGTCGACGATCTCATTGAAGCTATCAAGTCTGAGAAGTACGACTTTCTGCGCTGCAATTTCCCGAACGGCGATATGGTCGGTCATACCGGCTCTATGGCGGCTACCATAATCGGCGTTGAGGCTGTGGATATCGGTCTTGCGCGTCTGAAGAAGGTCTGCGACGAGTACGGCGTTACCATGCTCGTCACCGCCGACCACGGCAACGCCGATGAGATGCTCGAGAAGAACAAGAAGGGCGATATTCAGGTACGCACCGCGCACTCGCTGAATCCCGTTCCGTTCATCATCTATGACAAGGACGTCAAGTACACGATCAAGGAGGGCAATTACGGCTTGTCCAATGTTGCGCCCACCGTTGTTAAGATGTTCGGTCTGACCGCTCCCGAAAGCTGGCAGCCGTCTATGATCTGATATGATCTCAATAACTCAAACGACCGTTAAATAGCGTGGTATCGCTAACAGAGAAAAAATATTTATGTACCACCCGCAAGGAATAACCTTGCGGGATTGGTGTTGTTATGCGGATTTCCCAAGTTACGTCGCTAAAAACGCCTTGTCGTATTCAAATGTGCAGCGGATAATAATCGTGCTGCCGCAGGTTCACGAATATTTTTCGGGCTTCCCGATAATAAATTTTATTTACTCACAATAAGAATGATGTTGTATAATAAAACTTGACACAATCCGAGGAAAAGGATTATAATAAAAAGAAAAGGAAGGGTCAAGTAATGGGACAAGCAAGGACA
>CAYWIP010000020.1:13578-33585 GCA_964458395.1 uncultured Ruminococcus sp. | reverse complement strand
GTCAATGATGTGAGACAAATTTTCTGAAAAAATTGATGAGAACCGCAATAACGTCAGCAAAGCGAAATTGTGCCGCCGGAGAGAGGACGGAGCCCGAACGGAGGCGGCACAATTTCGGGCGGCTATTCGGCAGCGGTTTCAAGCTCCTGCCGCTTGGCAATCGGGGATTTCCAGCTTAAAACCGTCATCGGAATGCGGTTTGAGCGCCGCATATACCGTTTCATTTGGACCAGCAGGTCATCATAGGAGTAAAAGCTCAGGTGGTTGTAAAAGCGCTCCTGATCGCTTCGGTGACTGCGTTCTACCTTGCCATTGTGCCACGGAGTGCGCGGGCGGATCAGCTTGTGCTCCATCTCGTTTTCAAGGCAAAACTTGTCAAAAATATGTACTCTCTTTGTTCGGCTGAAATTGGTGAATTCCGCACCGTTATCGGTTTGAATCACCTTTGGAGCGTATCCGAAATAAGTGATTGCTCTTTTGACAAAGTCCACGGTTGAAAAGCCGCTCTGCTCCTTGTAAGGAAATATAAAGCGTTCGCGCGAAGCCTCGTCGATCATAGTGTATTGATAGAATTTCTCGCCGTCTTTGCCGGCATAGCAAGCAGTCGGGACATACTTCACGTCCATTTGCCACTTCTCGCCAAGCTTCTCCGGCGTATCGTATTTGCCCAAATGACGGCTTTTCTTCTTGGTGGATTCGGACTTTTTCCGCAATCCCAACCGAGTAAACACACGATACAGCGAACCCGGGTGACGCGAGTAGGCTTTGTCCTTGCGCAGCTTGCCATACAGTTCACATATCGAGATGTTGGGATTTCGTCTGCAATAGTCCTTTATCCACTTAAGTTCCTGTTCGGTATGCGCATTGGGGTGCGGCGTTTGGGCTTGTGCGACTTGTTCTCCAAGGATTTGGGCGTTCCGTCATACTGCTTATTCCATCGGTACACCGACGCTCGGCTGACGTGATACCTGCGCATGACGTATTCAATATCCCGTGTTTGCCGAAACGCCTCTGTTGCCTTTATTTTTGTTTGAAGTAAGTGTGGACAATACCGCTTTTTTGTGCTATAATGTTCCATAGTGGTTGAGTTCCTTTCTGTTATTTATTGTCTGATAACTTTATTTTAACAGATCTCAACCACTTTTTCTATACTTTTTGTCTCACATCTATTGTAACATAACAATTTTGATGAAAATTATATATCATATTATATGCTCGGCACGTAGCTGTCCGCAGGCTGCATTGAGGTTTGCGCCGAATTCGCGGCGCTTTGTCGCGATAACGCCGTTGTCCTTCAGCACCCCGCAGAACATCGAAACCGTTTCGGGGCTTGACTTTTTGTAGCCGCTGTCGGTGGAATTATAGGGTATGAGGTTGACGTAAAAGTCACGTTTGCCTATCAGAGCCGCGAGCTGCCGCGCGTGGTCGGGAGAATCGTTTACGCCCTCGAGCATTACATATTCGAGAGTAACGCGCCTGTGCGTTTTGTCGGAGAAGTACTCCGCCGCATTCATCACCTCGGCGATCGGGTAAGCCTTGTTTATTGGCATTAGTTCGCTCCGCAGCTCGTCGTCGGGCGCGTGTAGGCTTATCGCGAGATTACACGGGCGCGGCAAATCGGCAAATTCACGTATTCTCGGTGCCAGACCGCAGGTAGATACGGTAACGTGCCGTCTTCCGACCGCCAAGCCCTTGTCCTCGGTAATAAGCTCACAGAAGTCCGCAACCGCTTCAAGATTATCCAGCGGCTCGCCGATACCCATTACCGACACTCCGTCGATCTTGCAGCCGAACGCTTTCGATATCGCCAGAGCCTGCCCCGTGATCTCGGCGGTGGTGAGGTCGCGGCGCTTTTTTAGCATTCCGCTTTGGCAGAATTTGCATCCCATATTGCAGCCAACCTGAGTTGAAACGCAGATACAATTGCCGAACATCTGCCGCATTAGAACAGTCTCGACGAATTCGCCGTCAGACAGCTCCAGAAGCAGCTTCGCCGCGTCCTCGCACTCGCGTTTTTCAACGATTTTCGGCAGCGCGAAATCAAAGTCTGCGGTCAGACGCTCGGTTATTCGCTCCGCAAAGCCGAACTCCGCAAAACCGGTCATGCCGCGGCGGTATATGCCATCATAGATGATCGCGGCTTTGGCGGGGTTCTCGCCGATATATTTGAAATATTCCCTCAGCCTGCGCGCAGACGTTCCGTAGATATTCATAGTTTTGTCCTTTTCTTAACGCAAAAATTTTCCGATCTCAGCATAGCGCTCCAGCATTTCCGTTTCGGATATCGTTCGGTTTGCGGGACTGGTCGACGGCAGGCAGATATCCGGCGTCAGATCCGGGAAATATTTGCCGTAAAGCGCGTGAGCCTTTTTCCCCGTCGTGAACACCGCGCGGATATCGCAGCCGTCAATTATACGCCGCAGATCGTTCGGCACGGCGTTCTTTATCGAGCTGTCCTCGGCGCCGCTTATCTCGCAGCTTTCCAGAACGTCCCAGAGCGCTACGCCGTGCTTCAGGCAAAGCGCTTTCCGCCCCTCGATATCCGCGGGGAGGTCTTCGTTCAATATGGCGCAGAGCATTTTCCAGAAGCGGTTCTGCGGGTGCATATAGTAAAATCCCCGTTCGCGCGACTTCGGCGACGGTATCGTTCCCAGAACAAGCACGCGCGACCGCTCGTCAAACACGGGCGGAAACTCGTGCGTTACGCGTTCAAAGCTCATAATCCACGCTCACCGACTGCGTGCGTATCGACTTGCAGAACTCCGAAACCGCAACGTGCAGAGGATTCGCGCTATATGATTTCAGCGCGTCAAAGCTGTCGAACTCCGATACCAGCACCGCGTCGAAGCTTCGCTCCGAGGGGTTGATGTTCACCCCGACTTCCATTGCGCGTATCTCGGGTATCTGCTCCTTAAGCGCTAACAGACGCTCTCTGAAAAGCAGCATATTTTCGTATTCGCCCTCTTTAAACTTCCACATTACAATATGACGTATCATTTTAACTCCTTATCCGAAAAGCAAAAGTCCGCGCCGGAAAGCTTCGCTATAACTTTTGGTTAATGCCATTATATCATATTTGTTCTTCCATGTCAAGATAAAATGGGGTATAATAATATAGAGAGCAAAATGTTCATAGTAATAATTAAGGAGGATACGAATATGGAATTTGTAACATTAAACAACGGAGTAAAAATGCCGATATTGGGCTACGGCGTTTATCAGGTAGACCCCGCGGAGTGCGAACGCTGTGTGCTGGACGCTGTCAGCGCGGGATACCGTTCGATCGACACCGCGCAGGCGTACAACAACGAGGAGGGCGTCGGCGAGGCTATCACCAAATGCGGCGTAAAGCGCGAGGAACTTTTCATCACCTCCAAGGTCTGGATATCCAACGGCGGATATGAAAAGGCTAAGGCTTCCATCGACGAATCCCTGAAAAAGATGAAAACCGATTATATTGACCTTATGCTTATCCACCAGCCGTTCAACGACTACTACGGCTCTTACCGTGCAATGACGGAGGCGTACAAGGCGGGCAAGCTCCGCGCGATAGGCGTTTCTAACTTCTACCCCGACCGTCTTATCGACATCTGCCAATTCGCGGATGTCGTTCCCGCCGTAAATCAGGTGGAAACCCATGTGTTCCAGCAGCAGAAAAAGGCGCATGAGATCATGGACAAATACGGCGTAAAGCACGAGTCGTGGGGACCCTTTGCGGAGGGCAGAAAGGACTACTTCACCAATCCCGTGCTTGTGGAGATCGGCAAAAAGTACGGCAAAAGCTCCGCGCAGACGGCGCTTCGTTTCTTGATACAGAGCGATGTTATCGTTATCCCGAAGTCCACCCACAAGGAAAGAATGATAGAAAATCTGAACGTGTTCGACTTTACGCTCAACGATGAAGATATGCAGGCTATCCGCGCCCTTGACGAGGAGGCCAGCGCGTTCTTCAGCCACTATGACCCGAACACGGTTGAGTTCCTGACGGGTCTGGGCAAGTAAACGGTCGTTCAATACGAATAAAAATCCGCCCGAATCCCCGGAACATTCCGGAGCCTCGGGCGGGTTGCTTATTGGATATCACTCTGCGTGAAAAAGCTTCTGAGCGCTTCGGGGATCTCGCTCCACTTGACCTCCTCCCAATCCAGCACTCCAACAACGCGCGAAACCTTGAGCTTCAGGAACGCGTCTGAACGAAGCTCTCTTACGGTGTCAAAGACAAGCTCGCTCATATCGCCGTCGGGGTCGTAAGAGGGGAGTGTGTATGTATAATATATCTCGTTGTTTTTGCGGGTATTCGCGTATTTTGTGTTGTCGATCTGAGTGTAATAGTAGATGCAATTTCCGAATACGAACAAGCCGAACAAGTACGCCGCCAAAAGAACAAACGCCGACGCCGCGCATATTGAGATGATTACTTTCTTCATAATTCCTCCGTGTTGTTGAATTTTTGATGTGACAATATTTTGATATGCTAAGCCGCCGCCATGACCTCCTCCGCCTTGGTTTCGGAGATGACCCCGCAGTCCTTCATGCTGTCAAGGACCAGCCTCAGCCGCTGCCCGGCAAGCTCGGGCGATTCGTCGGGGGAATACGCCGAGGGCGCGTTCGGAAGTCCCGCGAGCATTGCGCACTCGTACTCCGAAAGCTCCGAGGGCGCTTTCCCGAAATAACCCTCCGCCGCGTCTGTAACTCCGTAGTAGCCGCTGCCGAAGTAGATCGTGTTCACATACAGCTCGAATATCTCGTCCTTTGAAAGCGCCTTTTCCAGATCGAACGCCGCGAACACCTCGGCGAACTTCCGCTCGATCCGCTTCTCCTGCGTAAACCAGATGTTCTTTGCGAGCTGCTGAGTTATCGTAGAACCGCCTTGCTCAAACGAGAGCGTTTTAACGTCGTACAGCAGCGCCCGCGCTATCGACTTAAGGTTAATGCCGTTGTGGGTGCGGAACTTTCTGTCCTCGACGGATATCACCGCGTCTATGTAGAACTGCGGAAGCTCGGAAACCCTCGCGAAGCCGTCCGCCGCCTGAAGCTCCGCGACCGTCGTATCGAGCGGCTTTGCGGCTTTTGCGTCGTTCCACATCACCGCGCCCTTTACCGCGAAAAAACCGACCACAATTACGCACAGCGCCGCGATTATTCCGATAACGCTAAAAATCACTCTTGTAATTTTCTTCTTCTTCTTTTTCATGGTTCCCCCTTGCGATAAGATCTGCCGCCTTGCCGCCCATTCCGGTAACGAGCCATACGATAACGAGCGCGATAACTATCGGGATCGCGGCAAGCGCAATTATTATACCGAACGTTTTGTGAGTTGCCTTTTCAAGCTTCTGTTTCAATGTTTATTACCTCCCTGTGGAAAATATCAGAACCTGTACCAATAGTGTAGGTGTGCGGATTTTCGAGCATAATTTTGCCGTTTTCAAGGAAAAGCGACGCAGGCGTACTGTATGTACACCAAGGAGCTTTGACACGGAAAGCGGCAAAATTTGCCGAAAAGCCGTGCGCCGGAGCTATTGGTACAGGTTCTTAATAAATTTCGCTTTCTTTTGCGAATTTAAGACTGTATACCGTGAACACCCTTTCATTTTTGTAACGATCGAGAACGCTTTCGTCCCTTAATTTGATGTAGCCGTCCCCGCCCGTGGCGAAAAGGCTTTCGCTTTCAAACGAGGTCATATTTTCGGTCGTGCAGACGTAGTATACGGGCGCGCTGCCGTCTTCGGGATTCACGGGAGCGTATTCGAGAAAAGCAATCTCGCGCCGCTCCGTAAAGCCGTTTGTAATGCCGCCGTGATCTGCTTCTTTCAGAGCGTCCTCCTCAAGGAAAGCTCTCATTTTTTCGGCTTCGTTATCGTCGAGCGTATCCGGCAGAAGATACAGCCGCACGCCATCCCAAGTCTTGTCAAACCCGCCGTCAAGAGGCTTCACGCCGATCTCGTCAAGGTAAGACGGCGAAGCGGCGGCATATGTGAAGCCCTTATCGGGAACGTTCTCGTATATTCCGTTTGATCGCCAGCCGTCCGGCAGCTCCTTGTCGTAGAAGCTCGTATTGCAGAGCATTACGCCGTCCTCGCGCTCGACAGACTTGTACCACCAAAACATATCCGAGCGGAATTCGGAAAAATCACCCTCAAAGAAAAACTCTTTAAGCGCGTAAAAGTCATGACCGTCCGAGCCGCGTCCGCAGATTATTGTCGTCGCGGCGATACCCACCGCGGCAGCGACCGCCGCTGCCGCAACAATTATTTTCACGTTCATATCACACCTGCTTGCTGTTCCCGCTGACTATACCCAGATAGCTCCGCGAGGTCATCTTGTAGAACAGCACATACAGCGCCGCAAATATCGCGTAGCACAGCAGTGTTACCATAGCCAGCAGCGGAACGTTGTACATATCGAACAGATTGAGCATTTTCGCTATCATCGGGAACGCGAACAGCATATGCACTCCCGCGGCGACGAGCGGCAAAAAGAATACTTTCAGCACCTGCGAGTTTATCGCCGATTTGATCTCGCGCTGCGTCATTCCGACCTTGCGGAGGATCTCAAATCTCGCCGCGTCCTCGAAGCCCTCGCTTATCTGCTTGTAGTACATTATCAGCGCCGCCGACAGCGCGAACACCGTGCCGAGTATTATCCCGAGGAACAGCAGCCCGCCGTACAGACCGTAATAATTCTCCACAAGCGTTGCCTTTGTATCAATGGACATTCTGATCTGCGCTTCCTCCATATAGTCCTCGCCGAAAACTCCCCAAGGGTTTTGGAGCGCTTCGTATACGTGATTGACCTCGTTTATATCCTCCGAGATATCAAAGCCGTATGTCGCGTAAAGATCGCTTATGCTTACGCCGATGTAATGGAAGTCGTCCGCTTCGTCCTCGGGTATGCCCTCTTCTTTCATATATTCCTTTTTCATTTCTTCGTTGACGGCATTAAGAACGTCGTACTGCTCCTTGTACATTTTCGTCAGCACGCTCTTATCGCGGACGTAAATATACGCAAAATCCTCGTCGGTGCGGTATATTTTTTCTTTAACGCTCTCGGGTACGGTGTCCAATGTGATAATGTTGAACTCCGTATCTCCGAATTTCATCGTCGGGTTTGCGGTAATGCGCTTTTCGTTCGGCTCAAATACGGCAACGTCGTTCCCGCCGAGCTGCAAATTCAGCGCCTTGATGTTCTCGTCCGCGTCCTCAAGCGGAAAAATTCTGCCGTCTACGGGAATATAGTAGTCTTCTCCGGTGACATAAACATCTATTCCCATAACGTAATTGAGGGTATCGCAGTCCAAAGATACATACCGCTCTACGGACGGATTCTTCACCTCGTATCCCAGCCCCGCGATGTACTCGTCCATCATAGGGATCATCTCGTCGGATTTCAGCCTTTCGTCGTCGTGAAAAACGACCGTGATATCGTTCGGATACTGTTCCCCGACCATATCCGGGATAGCCGAGTAGAGCGACACCGTGCTCGACAGAGTTACCAGCACCATAGTCGACAGTATGCAGATAGAAGCCAGACCCGCGCCGTTCTTGCGCATACGGAACACCATCTGCGATATCGAAACGAAATTCTTCGTTTTGTAATAGTAGTCCTTTTTCTTCTGCAAAATTCTGCAAAGAACTACGCTTCCCGTGATAAACAGCAGATACGTCGCGATAATTACCAGAATGACCGCAAGCCAGAACAGCGGAATAGCCGCCACGGGATCCTTGACCGTTACCGCGATATAATACGCGGCGCCAAGCAGAAGCATACCGATCACCGCCATGGGGATATTCGTGCGCGGAGGGCGCTCGCCCGTGTTCTCGGAGTGCAGCAGCTCGATAGGACGGGAAAAGAAGAGCTGCCGCAGCGAGTTGATCAGTATGCAGATGAAAATCACCGCGAAAAGGATCAGCGAAGCAATTATCGCTATCGGATCTATTGAGAATGTATAGGTGATTCCGCCGCGCAGCATTTTCACCGCGAGCATTTCCGCCAGCTTCGAGAACAGCACGCCCATTCCCAGACCGATAACCTCGGAAATAAGGTAAACAAGAAACGTTTCCTGAACGAGTATGCGCGCTATCTGACCCTTTCCGAGCCCGAGTATATTGTACAGCCCGAACTCCTTTTTTCGCCTTTTGATAAGGAACGAGTTGGTGTAGAACAGAAATATCGCGGAAAATATCGCCATAACTATGCTGCCCATCATGAGCACTATGCCCATCATTTCGCCGCCCACCATATTTCTGAGCATACCGTTGTCGCTGAGGTAGGTGACGATGTAAAAAACCATTACCATAAGCGACGAGGTCAGGATATACGGGATATACGACTTGCCGTTCTTGCGTATTCCCGTAGCCGCGAGCTTTGAGTATAATCCCGCCATTATTGCTCACCTCCTCCGGACGACATAACGGTGAGCGCGTCGGATATTTTGCGGTACATCTGATCGGTAGTCGCGCTTCCCTTGTAGATCTGGTGGAATACCGAGCCGTCGCGGATAAACAACACCCTCCGCGCGTGAGAAGCCGCCTTTACTGAGTGCGTTACCATGAGTATAGTCTGACCGTGCGCGTTTATGCCGCCGAACAGCTTTAAAAGCTCGTCGCTCGCTTTGGAATCGAGCGCGCCCGTAGGCTCGTCGGCGAGCAGTATCTTAGGGTCGGTGATTATCGCGCGGGCGACCGCGGTGCGCTGCTTCTGTCCGCCCGATATCTCATATGGGAACTTTGTCAGCAGCGCCGCGATACCGAGCGACTTCGCGACGGGTATCAGCTTCTCCTCCATATCGCGGTACTTCATTCCGCGCAGTACCAGCGGCAGCAGAATGTTGTCGCGAACCGAGAATGTATCCAGCAGATTGAAGTCCTGAAACACGAACCCCAGATTATCGCGCCGGAACGCAGACATCTCGCCCTCGCGTATCGAGGTAAGGTCGCGTCCGTCGAGAATAACGCTTCCTGCGGTCGGTCGGTCGAGCGCGGCGAGAATATTCAGCAGCGTGGTCTTGCCCGAGCCGCTTTCGCCCATTATCGCGATAAATTCGCCATCCTCCGCCGAGAATGAAACGTTTTTCAGCGCTTCGACCTTGTTCCCGCCAAACCTCTGGACATATGTCTTTTTGATATTGTTAACTTCAAGAAATGCCATAATAACACACTTGTCTCCTTAAATAAATTAAGAAAACAGGCGGAGGATTTTTTAAAGGAATTTGCTTTTTGTGTATGCGGCTTTGGTTATTATGTACCTCCGCTCTGCTTTCTGTTTTTATTATAGCATACCCGAAAAAAATTAGCTATCGATTTGTCTTACATTTTTCTTACATTTTTGTAAGATTGAGATAACCAAAAAGCCGCAGCGCCGACATACCGAGTTTGTTTGATTTTTCGCTTCGGAAATTCAGAGCGTATATCAACCTCGCTTTACATGTCAGTCATATTGTTTATCCCATTTAACCAATGCTTCCCCGATTACAAAATGCCGGCATAAGTGCAATATTTAGCCAATAAATTGGTAAAACGGCTCCCCGTTTTTTCGGAAAGCCGTTTTGTTATAAAAAATCACTCCGTTCTCAACGCGATAACGGGATCTTTCTTTGCTGCCATTCTTGACGGTACAAGTCCGGCTATCATAGTAAGCGCAACGCTTATCGCCACGAGAATAGCTCCCGCAGCGGGAGGCAGCACGGCAATTCCCGATATTCCCGTAAGATTGTAAGCGATAATGCTTATCGGAATATTCAGAAGAACGGTTATGCCGACACCTATCAATCCCGCAACAAGTCCGATAATAACGGTTTCCGCGTTGAATACGAGCGAAACGTCTTTCTTGGACGCGCCGACGCTTCGCAGGATACCGATCTCCTTTGTCCGCTCCAGCACAGAAATATATGTGATGATCCCGATCATTATCGAGGATACTATAAGAGAAATGGACACAAACCCGATAAGTCCATAGGATACTGCGTCGATCATTGTGGTAACACCCGACATCAGCAGTCCGACATAATCGGTGTAGGCAATCTTGTTCTCGTCGGAAACGCCGCTGTTGTATTCGGAGATCAGATCGTCAATGATCTCTTTGTCCTCAAAGGTCGCCGCGTAAATATTGACCGCGCTTGGCGAACCCGGTTCCGCCGCGCCGAGTGCCGCAAGAGTTTCCGCAAGCGTTGAGCCGGAAACGGTCGCGGGCATATACTTATCGTAATAATCCGCGGCGGTATTTTCATCTGCCGCTGCCAGCGCCTGATCAAAGGCTGCCGCCACGGCTATGTAGCCCTGAACCCCGAACAAGTCGCCGGGGTCAGCCGCCGAAGCCTTTATCTGCGATACCTGCAAAGCTGCCTGTTCCGCGTACTTATCGCGCACTATCGCTTCGATTTGATTCTTTAACAGACCACGAAGCTCCTCGTCCGTGTAGTTTTCAGCGTAAGTCCCCGCGGTCTCTTTGTCGATATTGTAAGCGGTAACAACTAAGTCTATCATTGAATCTCTCGTAGGATATTGCTGCAAAAAGCCGTTTACCGTCTGCTCCATATATTCCGCCGACGGCTCGGAAAGAATATTTGTGTACAGCTCGGTCTTCTGCTGAGCGTTCAGCGACTGAGCATATTCCCTGAAGCGCTCCGCCTTTTGCGTCTTTGTGGGGTCTATCTCCTCGGTAATGATAAACGGCAGACCCGTCAGCACGTCGTAATTTTCGTTTTCGGGCAGGCGCTGCTCCTTGACGATCTCGCAGTTGTTCGCGGCCTCGATCATATATTCCGTAAGCGCGGAGGTGTAGGCAAACGCTCCTGAAATAGAAGCCGACGTTGCTTCGGGATTCGGGCGGAGTATCCCGACTATTTTCAGATCGTATCCGTTGTCGATCACCATATTGAGAGCAGGCTCGTCCTCACGGATATCTTCCCAGCTTCCGTCCGCGGTCTTATTGTAATATTGTGCGTTCAGCACCATTTTAAAGGTGGTATCGAGTACGTCGTCGTATGAGAGCTTTTTCTGCTCGGAAACGATCTCTTCTGCCTTGAGCGCCGCGCCGAACATTTCGTTGACCTCCTCGTCCGTCATCATTCCGAGGGCGTAAAACGCAAGGTCGCTTATTTCGTTATTCTTATCAAGCACGAGAACGATCTCGTTCGCGGCGGAGGGCATTTTCCCCGCGACCACGTCATACTGATCGCAGATCATATCCGAGATAAGCTCGCCGTTCGTTCCGGGAAGTATCTCCGACCATTTGCTCAGCATACTCAGACGTGTGCTTATCATACCCGAAAAACCGCTCAGGCTCCCCGAGCTGCCGACAGATGTAAGAACTTGAGAAATGTCCGTGTTGTGCCACCCGTCCTCTTTCTCGATATAGGTGTTCAGCGGTATATCGTATTGATAACTTACGGTTGAAACGTATTCGGCAAGCTCGGTAGACGCGGTTTCGGAATTCATTTCTTTATCAAGCCACTCCTTGAATGCGGTCAGATTATTTGTTTCCTCTTCCCCCGCGAACGCCGCGTTGAACATCGCGTACAGCTGATTGCTTGAATAGACCGCGTCGTTTTCGTGGGTCTTAACAGGCTCGCCCATTTCATCCAGCATTTCCTCTCTTGCGGAAAGCAAACCGCTTATCATAGAATCGTCCTCGGCGGTTATGGAGATCGGATAAGACGACAAGGTATCGCGCTGAACATTATTTACATATGCCTGAATTCCCGTGGAAATGGAAAGTATCAGCGCGATCCCGATAATACCGATAGAGCCGGCGAACGAGGTCAGCAAGGTACGTCCCTTTTTTGTCCGCAGATTGTTAAAGCTCAGCGACAGCGCCGTAAAGAACGACATGGATATTTTCTTTCTCTTTTGAGGCGCTTCAGCCATTTCAATTGTCTGATACGGATCGGAATCGCTGATTATCCGTCCGTCCAGCAGCTTTACGATACGCGTGGAATACCGCTCGGCAAGCTCGGGGTTATGTGTTACCATAATGACAAGCTTATCCTTGGCTATCTCCTTTAGCAGCTCCATTATCTGAATACTTGTTTCGGAATCCAGCGCTCCCGTAGGCTCGTCCGCAAGCAGTATATCGGGGTTATTGATAAGCGCCCGGGCGATAGCCACACGCTGCATCTGTCCGCCGGACATCTGATTCGGCTTTTTGTGAATATGTTCTCCGAGTCCTACCTTTTTAAGAACGTCGACCGCTCTTTTGCGGCGTTCCTTTTTAGACACCCCGGCTAATGTCAAAGCAAGCTCTACGTTCGCAAGCACGCTCTGGTGCGGAATAAGATTGTAGCTTTGAAACACGAACCCTATGGAGTTGTTGCGGTAATAGTCCCAATCGCCGTCCTTATATTTCTTTGTGGATACCCCGTTGATAACGAGATCGCCGTCGGTGTAGCGGTCAAGACCGCCTATAATATTGAGCATGGTGGTCTTTCCCGAACCGCTTTGTCCGAGTATTGAAACGAACTCGTTTTCCCGAAAGGAGATGCTCACTCCTTTCAGCGCGTCCTGTTTCAGTCCACCCGTTTCGTAGGTTTTGAGAATGTTTCTTAATTGAAGCATAAGCTTACCTCCTGTCTTTAGTCGCGTTTATTTTATCACATTCAGATAAACGCAACATAAATCAAAGATAAACGGAAGATAAACCGAAAGTGAAAATTTTATGAATTGTTTATCTTGACGTGACATTTATGTGTTATAATATAGGTATTAGGTATATGGGGTGGCAGTATGTTCAACATTCTTGTGGCGGAGGACAATACCGATATGCGCGAGTTGTTCTGTACGGTGCTGTCCGACAACGGCTACCGCACGTTCTCCGCGGCGGACGGTCTGGAAGCGCTTGAGCTTATGGACAGGGAATATATAGACCTTATCGTAGCTGATATAATGATGCCGCGAATGGACGGACATGAGTTTATCAAGTCGGTGCGGAGCGCGAAAATGGAACTGCCCGTGCTGATAGTTACCGCTAAGGAGCAGTTTGACGATATGCAAAAGGGGTTTCATATCGGCGCTGACGACTATATGGTAAAGCCCGTCAACGTAAAGGAGCTTGTCCTGCGCGTGGAGGCTCTTCTGCGCCGCGCGAAGATCCAGAGCGAAAAGAGAATAGTCGTGGGTGACACCGTGCTCAACTACGACGCGCTGACCATAACGCTCCACGGAAAGGAGACCATTCTGCCGCAAAAGGAGTTTTATCTATTGTATAAGCTGCTGTCCTATCCGAATAAAATATTTACCCGTCCGCAGCTTATGGACGAGATATGGGGAATGTTCAGCGAAACGGACGAGCGCACGGTAAACACCCATATAAACCGTCTGCGTGAGCGCTTCGCGGACTGCAAGGATTTTGAGATCATTACCGTGCGCGGTCCGGGATATAAGGCGGTGAAGCGAGTTGAATAAAAAATGCAAGTCAAGGCTGTGGCTGTATTTCACGCTGCTGGTTTTTGTTACCGTTTTTGCGGGTTCTATCGTTCTGATGGCGTTATGGCTGCTGCTTTTCAAGCTGGGAGTGCTTTCCGGAAGTCCGTTTGAGCGCCGCCTTCCGTTAGCGCTTTTCGGCGTGATAAGCGTGACGATAGGCTCGGTGATAACGATGTTTGTCGGACGGCTGCTGATACGTCCCGTCGAGAATATCAGCGGAGCTTTTGACGAGCTGTCAAAGGGAAACTTCTCCGTCAAGGTTCCCGAAAACGAAATGCTGCGGGAAATACGCGAAATGGCGGAGCGGTTCAACGCGATGACCTACGATCTGTCGCATATCGAAACGCTTCGCAGCGATTTTGTGGTCAACGTATCGCACGAATTCAAAACCCCGATAGCCGCGATAGAGGGATACGCGGCGCTGCTGCAAAAACCCCGGCTGTCGGAGGAGCGGCGGGCGCGGTATATCGAAAAGATACTTGAAAATTCCGGAAAGCTTTCGGGGCTGCTGAGTAGCGTTTTAATGCTCTCCAAGCTGGAAAATCAGGAAACCGTTCCCGACTGTAAGGAATACAGACTTGACGAACAGCTCCGCAGAGTTATTCTCGGTCTTGAAAACAAGTGGTCGGAAAAAGAGATCGAGTTTGATATGGATCTGCCGTGTGTGATGTACCGCGGCAGCGAGCAGCTTCTCGAACAGGTGTGGAGCAATATTATAGACAACGCGGTAAAACATTCGCCGCATGGAGGAATTATCCGCGTGAATATAACTAATACCGAAAACGCGGTTTCGGTGTGCATTGCCGATAACGGTGAGGGAATGTCGGAGGAGATCACGCGGCATATTTTCGAGAAATTCTATCAGGGCGACAGTTCCCGAAAAGCCGAGGGAAACGGCTTGGGGCTTGCTCTGGTAAAACGTGTCGTCGATTTGTGCAAAGGAAATATTCTCGTGAAAAGCGCTCCGGGCGGGGGCGCGGAGTTTACGGTAGTACTGCCGGTTTAAAGGAGATGACAAACAGTGGAGGATACAAAGAAAACACGGCTGTTTGAAACGGTACCCGTTCCAAAGGCGGTTATGACGCTGGCGGTGCCTACGATAATCAGCTCGTTGGTAATGGTCATATACAATCTCGCGGACACTTATTTCGTGGGAATATTGAACGATTCGGTGCAGAACTCGGCGGTAACGCTTGCCGCGCCAGTGCTGCTGGCGTTCAACGCGGTGAATAATCTTTTCGGAGTGGGTTCGTCGAGTATGATGAGCAGAGGGCTTGGACGAAAGGATCACGATACGGTTTACCGAAGCTCCGCGTTCGGATTTTACTGCTCACTGATATGCGGGATATTATTCGGCGCGTTATGCACGATATTTAAAACGCCGCTGCTCGGTATTCTCGGAGCGGATGAAACCACCGCCGCCGCAACGGGAGATTACCTTAAATGGACGGTGAGCTGCGGAGCGGCTCCGGCGATACTGAATGTCGTAATGGCGTATCTGGTCCGCGCGGAGGGAGCGTCGCTGCACGCGAGCATAGGAACGATGAGCGGCTGTCTGCTGAACATAATACTTGATCCGCTTTTCATTCTTCCGCAATTTCTGAATATGGGAGCGGCAGGCGCGGGACTTGCGACGTTTCTGTCCAACTGCGCGGCTTGCCTGTATTTTTTCGTGCTGCTGTTTGTTAAACGCGGCAAAACCTTCGTCTGCATAAAGCCGTCTATGTTCCGTTTTTCAAAACCGATCGTGCTCGGGGTTTTCGCGGTGGGAATACCCGCGGCGATACAAAATCTTCTTAACGTTACGGGAATGACGGTGCTGAATAATTTCACCTCGGATTTCGGCTCGGACGCTGTCGCGGCAATGGGAATAGCCTACAAGATCAATATGGTTCCGATGCAGATATCATTGGGTCTGGGGCAGGGGATAATGCCGCTTATCAGCTACAATTACGCAAGCGGAAACGTTCCGCGAATGAAAAAGACCGTATTGTTCGCATTAAAGATTTCGGTTATATCAATGTTCACGGTATCGGCGGCATACTTCCTTTGCGCGGGCGGACTGATTTCGCTTTTTATGGAAAGCGAGGCGGTCGTCGCTTACGGAACGAGCTTTTTACGCGGAATGTGTCTGGGTATTCCGTTTTTATGCGTGGACTTTCTTGCTGTCGGCGTATTTCAGGCTTGCGGTATGGGCAGAAAATCGCTTGTTTTCGCGATACTCCGAAAGATCGTACTGGAGATACCTGCGCTGTTTATTCTGAATTATCTTTTCCCGCTGTACGGGCTTGCATACGCGCAGATGACCGCCGAGATCGTCCTCGCGGCAGCGGCGGTGGTCGTTCTGCTCCGCTTGTTTAAAAAGCTTGAAAGAAACATGCAAAGTTTACCGTGAGTTGTCTTTTGTGTGCTACAATAAAGGAAAAGGAGGTTTTGTTACTATGGATACTATGCAGGCAATGCAGGAACGTCACAGCGTTCGGCAATACAAAAAGCAGCCGCTGGGCGAGGAGGTAATCACCGGGCTGCAAGACGAGATCTCCGAATGTAATCGCGAGAGCGGACTGCACATTCAGCTTGTCACTAACGAGCCGAAAGCGTTTGACGGCTTTATGGCGCATTACGGAAAGTTCAGCGGCGTTACAAATTATATCGCGCTTATCGGAAAAAAGGACAATGATCTTGAAGAAAAGTGCGGGTACTACGGCGAACGCTTGGTTTTAAAAGCTAAGCAGCTTGGGCTAAATTCCTGTTGGGTTGCAATGACCTACAGCAAGATAAAGTCCGCGTATTCCGTTGCGGCGGGCGAGAAGCTGTGTATCGTTATAGCGCTCGGTTACGGCGAAACACAAGGGGTACCGCATAAAATAAAAGCGCCCGTTGACGTATCCGAAACAGACGGCGCAGCTCCCGACTGGTTTGAGCGGGGAGTGAGAGCGGCTTTGCGCGCGCCTACCGCAATGAATCAGCAGAAGTTCAGGTTTATCTTGAACGGGAGATCCGTACGGGCAGAATCCGGCAGAGGGTTTTACACCAAGATCGATCTAGGCATAGCCAAGTATCATTTTGAGATCGGCGCGGGGAAAGAGAATTTCGAGTGGGGATGATTCTATGCCGTTATCGAAAGTTGGCTGGAAACCGGGAGCCTCCCGATCTGCGTTTTTACCGTCTTTTTCGGGTAGCCGTTTCCGTTGCTGTCTGCGCGCGTCACTGAACAGATCTTTCATACTGTTAATAATGTCGGTTCTGCTCGTAAAATGTTGGCTGCTTGCAAATTTTTTCAGCAGTTCCTTTGATGTTTTTTTCTTGCTCTGTGTCTTGTCTTATCGGAAGTGCTTTATTCGGTTTTACATAAAATTGGGTAGAGTCTTCAACAAGACGGTGATCTTCTGCCGGTTTTCTCACCGTTTCTCAGTTGCCGCTTAACTTTTTATATCCCGTTTCCCTTGCGGAATTGTTTTTTTGACAGTCTGAAGGTAATTGCAATAGCAACTGCCTTTTTGTTGTTTACAGTCAATTTGTCCAAAGTTTTTATCAGACGCCTAAAAAAGCTACAAAAATCGCCTGAAAAATTATATACCACAATTTTTGAAAAAGCACTTGACAAAATTGAAATTAAGCAGTATAATACCTACATAGGTAATATATTACTCAACAGGAGGTTTTGCGATGTACGATTTTGAAAATATGGATCAGCGGCTTATCGCGTATGTGAACATCTTCATTTGCGCGAACCGCTTGCAGGCAATAATGGACGGCGGTCTCGAGGACATCACCGCGAAGCAGTGGCTGGCGATAACAATGATCGACGCGTTCCCGGAGCCGCCTACGCTGAAGCAGCTTTCGGAGATGTCGGGCGTTACACACCAGAGTATGCGGCAGATCGTCGACAGGCTTATCGATAAGGGATTTCTCGCGGTCGTTCCCGATAAAAGGGACAAGCGCGCGATACGTCTTATGAAGACCCCCGCCGCCGACAATATCCGCACCAAAAAGGAGGGGCAGAACAAGGAATTCGTGTTCAGGCTGTTCGAGTGCCTTGACGAGGAGGAAACGGCGGCGTATTGCTCTGCGTTGGCAAAGCTGTGCGAGCGCCTTAATGAGTTAAAGGAGGAAAACATTTGAAGACAATAGTGGTTTACAAATCGAAATACGGCTACACAAAGCGCTATGCCGAGTGGATCGCCGAAGCGCTGGGCTACGAAATCAAGGAGAACGCCGCGTTTTCCGATATCGCGGGGTACGATATGATAATCTGCGGCGGGGGCTGCTACGCGGGGTCGATAAACGGCGCGAAGCTGATAACGAAGAATCTTTCGCGGCTTTCCGGGAAGAAGCTGATCTTATTCGCAGTGGGTTCAAGCTCGGGCGCGGAAAAGGACATTATCCCGTTCTGGGAGAAAAATCTCACCGAGGAACAGTTGCGGAGCATAGCGCATTTTTATCTGCGCGGCGGTTTTGATTATGGCAGGCTCGGCAGTGCCGACAGGCTGCTGATGAATATGCTGAAGGCGCATTTGAAGAAGATCAAAGACCCCGATGAGGAAACGCGCGGACTGCTTGCCGCCTACGAAACTCCCGTGGACTTCACCGATAAGGAACGGCTTAAAGAGCTTCTTGAATACGCGAAAAAAGCCTGATATAAAAAGCGGAGAGCCGAAGCCCTCCGCTTTGCTATGTTCAGATTTATATGCTCGCCGAGTAGTTGGGAGCTTCCTTGGTGATATAGATGTCGTGCGGGTGGGATTCCTTTAAGCCCGCGCCGGTGATCTTGACGAACTCCGCGCGCTCCTGAAGCTCGGGGATAGTCGGGCAGCCGCAGTAGCCCATACCGCTTCTGATACCGCCGACGAGCTGGAAGATAGTGTCCGCTACCGAGCCCTTGTACGGTACGCGACCCTCAACGCCCTCGGGAACGAGCTTCTTATCCTTTTCCTGGAAATATCTGTCGGCAGAACCCTGCTTCATTGCCGCAAGGCTTCCCATGCCGCGGTATACCTTGAACGAGCGTCCCTGATAGATCTCGACGTCGCCGGGAGCCTCTTCGCAGCCCGCGAGCAGCGAACCGAGCATTACGACGTTCGCGCCTGCCGCAAGCGCCTTGACGATATCGCCCGAATATTTGATTCCGCCGTCCGCGATGACCGGAACGCCGTACTTTGCCGCCGCGCAAGCGCAGTCGTACACCGCCGTGATCTGCGGTACGCCGATACCCGCGACGACGCGCGTCGTGCAGATAGATCCGGGACCTATGCCGACCTTTACCGCGTCCGCGCCCGCCTTTATCAGATCTTCGGCGGCCGCCGCTGTTGCGACGTTGCCCGCGATAACGGGAGTGTCAGGGAACGCGTTCTTCACCTTATCGAGCGTTACCATAATATTCTTGGAGTGACCGTGCGCGGAATCAAGAACGAGCACGTCCGCCTGCGCCTTGATGAGCGCGCCCGCTCTGTCAAGCACATCGGGTGTTATTCCGATAGCCGCGCCGCAGAGCAGTCTGCCGCCCTTGTCGCGCGCGGTGTGGGGGTACTGAACGGACTTTTCGATGTCCTTTATGGTTATCAAGCCCTTTAAGTAGCCGTTTTCATCGACCAGCGGGAGCTTTTCTATCTTGTGTCTGCGGAGGATCTCCTGCGCCTGTTCGAGGTTCGTGCCTACGGGCGCGGTGATGAGGTTTTCCTTGGTCATGACCTCGCCGATATGCTGCTGGGGGTCGGAGATGAAGCGGAGGTCGCGGTTGGTAAAGATGCCGACGAGCTTGCCGTTCTCAACGATCGGAACGCCGCTTATCTTGTACTTGCCCATAAGCTTGTCCGCGTCGGTGACGGTATCGTCGGGTGAGAGGAAGAACGGGTTCACGATTACGCCGTTTTCGGAACGCTTTACCTTGTCCACCTCGTCGACCTGCTGCTCGATAGGCATATTCTTGTGGATTATGCCGATACCTCCCTCACGCGCTATCGCGATAGCCATTTTCGACTCGGTAACGGTGTCCATAGCCGCCGTCATAATGGGGGTGTTCAAGGTGATCGTTTTGGTGAGCTGAGTCCTGATGTCGATCATATTCGGCGTTACGTCGCTCTTCGCGGGTATCAGCAGAACGTCGTCGAACGTTAAGCCCTCCTTGACAAATTTCTCGTTGAAGTTGCAATTTAACATATTCTTCCTCCTGCACTTTTCTCTATACATTATCAACCGATAAAATATTATTGTTACTATTATACACCAATCGGGAATTTTTTTCAAGCGAAACAAAGAAGAAAAATACACAAATATCTTTATTTTTTTTCGCCTAGTTTGGAACATTTTAACGCACTTGAAAAAAATTCTGTGAAAAAATGGATTTACTTCTTGACTTGACGGCAATTTTATTATAGAATATATTTGTATGGTGTAAAAGTGTGGTTTATTGATTTATTCCGGCAAAGCGGAGCGCAAGCAGCGGTGACGACGGAGTGAGCGCAGCGAACGGAGGAGTTGCCGCTAGTCTAGGACGGCGAAGCCGTCCGGTGCGCGGAGCGCTTTCAGATAAGACGCAAGCAGCGGTGACGACGGAGTGAGCGCAGCGAACGGAGGAGTTGCCGCTAGT
>CAYWIP010000020.1:0-13478 GCA_964458395.1 uncultured Ruminococcus sp. | reverse complement strand
CTGGGACGGTGAAGCCGTCCGGTGCGCGGAGCGCTTTTAAATAAACAGCAAATTGTCAACCCTAAGGGGAGCAGTCAGAGAGGAGCGATATTAATATGGAAATTTTATATCCCGATTATGATAATTGCATAGCCAATCTCGCCTGCTCGGTGATGAAGCGTTTCGGCGTCGAACCGCCCAATCCCACCCTGCCGCTCGCGGACGGGCTGCTTTCGGAGCGGCGGTACAAGAACGTTGTTGTAATGCTGCTTGACGGAATGGGCAATAATATTATCGAGGCGAACCTCGCGCCCGACGGATTTTTCCGCAGCCACCTTGTCGGAACGTATTCCTCGGTGTTTCCGCCGACTACCGTCGCGGCGACCACGGCTATGGACAGCGGGTTGTTTCCCGTGCAGTCTGCGTGGCTGGGGTGGACGGGATATTTCCCCGAAATCGACAGGAACGTTGTGTATTTCCTCAATCAGGATTTCGATACCAACGAGAAAATAGAGGGCGACAGCGTTGCATGGACATATGTGCCGTATTGGAGAATACACGACTGTATTAGTAACGCGGGTTATAGATCGCATTATCTCGCGCCGTTTGCCGAGCCGCACCCGGAGGATTTCGGCGCGCTGTGCGGCGAGATAAAGCGGCTTTGCGCGGAGGACGGCGAGAAGTACGTTCACGCTTACTGGGATCAGCCCGACACCGTAATGCACCGCAAGGGCTGCTTCGGCGAGCCTGCCGGGACAATGGTGCGCGAACTGGAAAAACAGGTCGAAGCGCTTGCGGGCGAATTGTCCGATACGCTGCTGATAGTTACGGCGGATCATGGACATATCGACAGTCCGAAAGCGGTAGTTACGGACTATCCCGATATTATGGAGTGTCTGGTGAGAATGCCGTCGATTGAGCCGCGCTGCCTTAATCTGTTCGTTAAGAACGGAATGGAGGAACAGCTTAAAGCCGCGTTCAAGGAACACTTTGACGGGAAGTTTATGCTGATGTCAAAGGCGGAGGTCATGGAGCGGCAATTATTCGGTAAGGGAACGCCGCACCCGCACTTTGACGGAATGTTGGGTGATTATATCGCGGTCGCCATTGACGACGTTTCGATATACAATATGAACTGCAAAAATTTCGTCGGCGCTCACGCGGGGCTGACCAAGGACGAGATGATAATTCCGCTGATAGCGGTTAAAAAGGACTGATAGCTATAAACAAAATTATAATTTCCGCTTCGCTTCTGGCGAGCGATATGACGAAAATGGCTGAGGAGATCCGCCGCTGCGAGGACGCGGGCGTGGACTGGATACATTACGATGTTATGGACGGGCATTTTGTGGAGCAGATATCCTACGGAACGCCGATCCTGAAAAGCGTCAGGAAATGTACGGACAGACCGCTCGATGTGCATCTGATGGTGGAGCGCCCCGATCAGCAGGCGGAGTATTTCGCCGAGGCGGGCGCGGATATAATAGATATTCACATTGAAAGCCCGTGCGATATAGGCGCGTGTCTGCGGCGCATACGTGAGCTTGGAAAGTCGCCCGCGCTGGCGGTCAAGCCGAATACTCCGATAGAGGAGGCATATCCGTTTCTGCCGCTGTGCGATATGGTGCTGGTGATGACGGTAGAGCCGGGCTACGGAGGTCAGGGCTTTATCTCGGAGATGACGACCAAGGTAAAGGCGCTGCGCGAATACGCGGACGAAAAAGGCTTTTCCGGGCTGAATATTCAGGTGGACGGCGGCATTAACGAAAAAACCGGAGAGGACGCAAAAAAAGCCGGCGCAAACGTGCTTGTGGCGGGCACGGGATTGTTTAAGGCAAACGATATGAAAGCGGTGAACGCCGCGCTGAAAGGAACTCTTTAAATGTTGAATTTTGCTGCGCGGGAACCTAACAAGGTCTATCTCGAGCGTTTGGTGATAATGGCTATGCTGCTGGTGCTGTCGGTGTGTATGCAGGGACTGCGGGCGCTGACGGTCAGTCTGGCGAGCGTACTGTTTTGTGTGCTTGCGGACATTATCTGCTGCTTTATACGCAAAATGCGCTACGACCCAAGGGATATGGCTGTGCCGTTCTGGGGGCTGGCGGCGGCGCTTATGATGCCGATAACCGTACCGCTCGGGCTGGTGGCTCTGTCCTCGGCGATATGCGTCGTTGTGGGCAAGCACCTGTTCGGCGCGTCGGATAATATCGTGTTCTGTCCGCCTGCTATCTCGGTGGCGTTTTTGATAATATGCTATCCCTCCGAGCTGTTGTACTCCCCAAAATACAGCGAGTGGCTGGAGGCGTTTGAGGATTACGGCGAAACGCTGACGCGTTCGGTCGAGTATTCGCTGAAGCTCGGGAACATTCCCTCGGGGAGCATATGGGATATTCTGATGGGTCTGGTGTCGGGAAATATCGGCACTATCTACATTCTGGTAATACTGATATGCGGTATCTGTATGATAATTCACCGCTCAAACAGCGGATTTGCCGTCATTTCGTGCCTGCTGACGGCGGGAGTGCTGGCGTTCTTTTTCCCGCGTATTCACGTTTCGGGTATCGAGTCGGTGTTCTATGAGCTAAGCTCGGGGTATCTGCTGTTCGGCGCGGTATTCCTCGCGGCGGAGCCGTACCGTATGCCAGAAAGGGCTTTGGGCAGAGCGATCTACGGAGTGGTGCTGGGGTATATTACGATGATGTTCCGTTTTTTCGGGCAGACCGAGGGCAGTTTCCTGTTCGCGCTGCTGATAACGGGAGCGCTGGGCAGCAGCTTCGACAGAGTAGTCGAGAACATCTCGTACTGGAAAAAGACCTATGTCAATTCGTTTGAGAAGTCGAAAACGCAGGTACAGCGCGGCGACATAAAGCTCACCGATACGCAGGAGATAGTTCTCCCCGAAAAGTACCGCTACAATACTCCGCCGATCGACGGAGAGGTCAAGAAAAAACGCAAGCGCCGCAAGGAGGATGACGATGCCGGAAACAAAAAATAAAAAATTCTCCGTAAACGCGGACGGTATCTTCAAGCAGAACATCGTGCTTATGAGCGGACTTGTCACCGCGCCGATAATCGTCGCCGCGACTACCGTTGAGCGCTCCGTTATGCTTATTCTGAGTTTTTTCCTGATATCGTACACCGGTATACTGCTTTGCCGCTTTATTCCGCGGAGGATAGTCTATACCGTGAGGATTCTGCTTTACGCAGCCGTGGCGGCGGTTATGTATATCCCGACTATGATACTGCTCGAGCGGCTGTTCCCCGAAGCGGTTTCGGGAGTTTCGCTGTATGTCGGACTTATGGTCGTGAATTCGTTTCTGCTTGCGAAAACCGAAACGCGCTTCTACCTCAAACCGTACTCCGAGATGACCTTGGACGCGTTTATTTATGTGCTGGGTTACGCCATTGTTACGCTTGTTGTCGGCATTCTGCGCGAGATACTCGCTTACGGAACGGTCTACTCCTTTCACCTTTGCGAGCCGATAATGCCCGCCGCGAAATCGCCGTTCTTCGGGTTTATTCTCGTGGGGATACTGGCGGCGTTCTGCCGCGGGATCTCGGGCAGACGCGCCTCCGCGGGAAAGGAGCGTAAGGCATGAGCGAGGTATTTGCAAGGATCGTCAGCGTCGCGATGATTTCCGTGTTTATGCAGAACGCTATCTTCGACAGGGCGTTCGGCGCGAACGTCGCGATCTACGCTTCGAGAAAGAACGAGCACGTCGTGGGATTTACGTTCGGCATAACCGCTATGACGACGCTCGCGAGCATAGTATCGTTCTTTTTTGACAAGCTGGTTTTACCGCTTGAAAACGGCTATCTGTTTATGCCGCTGATATATGTGGGAATAATAGGCATACTGTATGTCGCGGGTCTGCTCGTGATGTGGAAGTTTTTTCACCCGACGTTCCGCAGGGTGAAGCAGTACGCGCATCTGGCTATCTTCAACTGCACCGTAATAGGCGCGCTGTTCCTCAACTCTAACTACGGCAGCGACCTCGCGAGTTATATCGGCTACGGCTTCGGAACGGGAATAGGCTTTTTCCTCGCCTGCTTTATGCTTAACATTGCGCGCGAGCGGCTGGATTCCGAAAAGATACCGCGCATTTTCAGGGGCTATCCGATAATGCTTATTTATATAGGTATAGTTTCTCTGGCATTTAACGTATTGGTTGGATATACCGCAGAATTCTAGTTAAAATAACTTATGAAAGGAGAATATACCAATGGCACCAAAAAAGACCAACATTAAGATCAAACACAGCAAATTCAACCTTTACAACAAAAAGAAAAGCAAGGCGCGGCAGGCGCTTACCGTAATACTGACGATCGCGGCGGCGTGTGTGCTGGGCGTGGTGGGATACGGCATCGGAAAGCCCGTGCTGGATTATTTCCGGAACGGCGGACAGTACACCTCGGACGGATCCTCCGATCAGCCGGAAAGCTCCGATATGAGCGGCATTGCCGAAACGGACAGCTCGGAAAGCGTCTCCGAGAGCGTTTCCGAAAGTTCGCAGCCCGATTCCTCGGACGTATCCTCGCCGGTATTCGACGGCTCTATGTATTTTCTCCCGGATAACGCGGCGGCAAGCTCCGCTTCGCTCAACAGCGCGCTCGCGGCGGCAAAAAGCGCGGGGGCGACCACCGTGGTCGTGACCCTGAAAGATCAGACGGGCAACTTCTTTTACAAGAGCGGCATTACGGAGATACAGTCCTCGGTAAAGGGAACGCTGACCGCGGCGCAGATAAGCGATATCGTCACCAAGGCGGGATTCGTTCCGGCGGCGAGGATAAGCACGCTTATGGACAGCCTGAACCCGTCCGACGTCGACGCAAGCTACGAACACTCGCCGACAAGCCCTTACAGCGGCTGCTGGCTCGACAACCGCCAGGACAGAGGCGGCAAAATGTGGATATCGCCGTTCAGAAACAATGCGGCGACGTTCCTGAAAAAAATAACGAACGAGCTTACCGCTGCGGGATTTACGCAGGTGATCTGCGCGAATACGCGTTTCCCCGCGTTCTTCGGCAACGATATAACTGTCTACCTGAGCGATCTTCCGCTTACGGACAACGCAAAGCGCCTGGCGGCTTTGTGGAGCGTTCTCAACGCGATAGACTCCGCCGCGGGCGATAAGGCGCAGATGTGGATCGAAATGGATTCGGCGGGTCTTACCGCGGAGAGCAAGCTCGGCACGGACGCGGAGATCTGCGCCGACAAGACCAATCTTGCAGGGGCTAAGATAATTATAAGCTACGCCGCAAGCGGAAACGCGGCGGACGCGTACAAGAACGCGAAAGAGTTCGCGGCTAAGGCGAAAACGGAGCTTGGCGGCGCGGATACCGCAGTGCTGATAAGGGGCTTTTCCGGCTCGGCGCTTTCGGACGTGCAGAGGGCGTTTAAGGAAGCGGAGCTGACGGTACTCCTACAGTAACGTACATTACCCCCGAAAGGGTAAATATATAACGCATTAAACAGGAAGAAAATGGAGGACAACTATGAATTTATCGTTTTTTATGGCGCAGGCTTCGGCGGCGGGAACAGAGCAGACGGGAGGAATTCTGAGCATTCTGACAATGATCGTGCCGCTGGCGCTTATGGTGCTTATCTTCTGGCTGCTTATCATTCGCCCCGAGAAGAAGCGCACCAAGGAAATGCAGAATATGCTCGACAGTCTGCAGGTTGCCGACGAGGTGGTTACAAACGGCGGTATTATCGGACGCGTTCTGTCAGTTCAGAAGGACACCGTGCTTATTGAAACGGGCTCGGACCGCACAAAGATCCGCGTTGTAAAGTCCGCGATCGCCAGATGCAACACCGAGCACGAGAATTCCGCGCCCGCCGTTGAGGGCAAGAAGTCCAAGGGCAAGACCGAGATCAAGTAATGGAGCGCTCCGATCTGCGTGTTGTCAAGACGCGGCGGGTTATCCGAAGCGCGTTGTTTAAGCTGATGTCCGAAAAGGAGTTGTCTAAGATAACCGTTTCGGAGCTTTGTGTGTATGCCGAGATAAACCGCAAGACGTTCTACCGGCATTACCGAACGATACCCGACGTTATCGAGGAGCTTGAGGGCGAGATACTTGACGAATTCGCGGAGATAATGCGCACGAGCGGCGGCAGCGTACTTGACGTCGGCGCGGTCATCCGCGATATAAGTCTGGTGGTCGTGCAGCGGCGGGATTTTTTCGTCAGCATTATGAAGCGCAATTCCGATCTGTTCGGCAACGGCAGGATAAAGGAGGCGCTGCGCAGGACGCTTATGGCTGCGCTGAAAAAGGTAGGCACTATCACCGACGAGCAGACGCTTCGGGCGGCTTCGGAATTTACGGTGTCGGGCGTGCTGTCGCTGTACGCGGCATGGTTCGACGGCGGCTGCGAGGGCGACCTCGATTTTCTGACGGAGATCTCGGTGAAAATGGTGACGCGCGGGCTTATGGCGTTTGTTTCGGAGGATAAGCTTTCCGAAATCAGGTTAAAGTAGAGAGGTAATTATATTATGAGCAACGATAAAAAAGGGATCTTTTCCGTAAGAAGTATGGTATTTATGGCGATATTCGCGGCGCTGATCTGCATCGCGGGACCTATCGCGGTTCCGCTGCCGGGAAATCTTGTTCCGATATCGCTGGGAACGTTCGCGATATATCTGACGGGCTCACTGCTCGGCGGCAAACGCGGAACGGTTTCGGTGATTGTATATATATTGCTCGGCGCTGTGGGTCTGCCGGTGTTCACAGGCTTTATGGGCGGCTTCGCAAAGCTTCTGGGACCGACGGGAGGTTACATAATCGGCTATATCCCGCTGGCGCTGATAACGGGGATATTCGCGGATACGCCGTCAAAGAAGCACTGGACTATGCCCGTGGGTATGGTTCTGGGCACGGCGGTGATGTACGCGTTCGGCACCGTCTGGTTTATGATAATGAACGGAACTCCGCTCGGGGCGGCGCTTTTGAAGTGCGTTGTGCCGTTCCTTATCGGCGATACGATAAAGATCGTGCTGACTTATGTTATAGCCGTTCCGCTGAAATCGCGGCTTAACGCTATCATACATGGCGATTCCCGCACGGGTCTTGACAAATGAAGTCCGCGGGAGTGATCGCTTTTCAGGCGGTAGTGATGTTTATCCTGCTGGCGGTGGGGTATTTTCTGTACAAGAAAAAGCTTATCGGCGACGAAGCCACTCAGCAGATGTCAAATATTGCCATTTCGATAATAAATCCGATCGTTATTTTTAACGCGTATCAGACGGACTTTGACCCGTCGCTGTTCCGCGGACTGATGTACGCGCTGCTGCTGGCGTTTATCGCGCAGACCATTCTTGTCGCGTCGAGCTATATCATCGTCCGCGCGGGGCATAAGAGCTTTGAGATAGAACGTTTTGCGCTGGGGTATTCCAACTGCGCGTTTATGGGCATTCCGCTTATCGAGGCGACCTACGGCGCGGAGGGCGTGTTCTATCTGACCGCGTTTATCACGGCGTTCAACGTGTTTATGTGGACGCACGGAGTTATCCTTATGGGCGGCTCGGAGGGCGGGAAAGCTCAGGGCGGGCGCGTTAAGGCGCTGCTGAAGATCGTGGTCTCGCCCGCGATACTGTCGATAGTATTGGGGCTGATCTGCTTCTTCACGGGGCTGAGAATGCCGCAGATAATTCAGCAGCCGCTGAATTATCTCGGCTCGATGAATACGCCGCTTGCAATGCTGGTCTCGGGCGCGACTATCGCGAAATCGGGGCTGTTGGACGCGTTTAAGAACAGGCGGATCTACCTGCTTCAGTCAGTGAAGCTGCTGATAGTGCCCATGCTGCTCGCAGCGCTTTATGTGCCGATGGAGCTGTTCGGGATAAAGTCAATGATCGTGGAAACGGTGCTTATCGCCGCTGCCGCGCCGACCGCCTCCTCAACAATAATGTTTTCTTACAAATACGGCAAGGACGCGGGTTACGCGGCAAACCATTTTGCGTTATCGACGCTGGCGGGTATGATAACCATGCCGCTTGTGCTGGCATTCGCGAAAATGCTGTCGGGACTGTTTATTCCATAGCTTGTGAATAATTGCCAAAAAAACAACCGAAAATTTGTGCGAAATTATCGTTGCAAATTGCTGCTGAAAATGTTATAATTTAAATACAGTTAATATTGGAAGACAGTATTGTAGGTTATGCTTACATACTTCTTAATATATTTTCCCCAATTATTTAGCTCGTATCTGTTTTCCCCAAACGGATACAGCGGTTTGATTTGATTTCCGCGGACACCCCCTTGTCCGTGGCTTTTTTTTGTCCCTCGGCGGATACCGAAGGGCAATTGTGATTATTCGACTTGGAGCAAGATCCCCGAAAACCTCGGGAGCGTGAATTGGGCAAGCACGATTTTCTGCCCCTCGGGAGTGTCGCCTCCGAATTTGTTCCAGTCGGTGTGTAGCAGTAGCTTTGACTTTTCATAGCCGCCGACGGAATACTCCTTTTCGCTGTCGCTGAAATTGAACACGGCGATCAGCGTTTCCTTGGAGCTTTTGCGCTCTATCGCGTAAATGCAGTTTTGCACGTTATCACAGTCTATCCAGCGGAATCCGTTGTTCTGATAGTCCTGCTCGTAGAACGCCGAGTGAGTGAGATAGAGTTTATTCAGCGTTTTCATAAACACGTTGAAGCTGTCGTGTCTGGGGTATCTGAGGATATCCCAATCCTGTTCGCGGCTCTCGTCCCACTCGCGGAGCTGTCCGATCTCGCCGCCCATAAAGTTGAGCTTCTTGCCGGGGTGCATATACATATATAAGTAGAGCGCCTTGCCCTGCGGAAATTTATCGTCGTACTGACCGTTCATTTTCTGGAGTATCGTCGCCTTGCCGTGGACGTTTTCGTCGTGCGAGAAGGGCAGCAGATAGCTCTCGTTGTAATAGTACATCATCGAGAAGGTCAGCTTGTGGTAGTTGTCCGGGCGGTATTCGGGAGCGGTTTGAAAGAAGCTGAGCGTGTCGTTCATAAAGCCCATATCCCATTTGTAGTCGTAGCCAAGCCCGCCCCACTCCACGGGCTTGGTGACGTTCGGGAAGTTGGTGGAGTCCTCGGCGAAGAGCAGCGCGTGAGGGATACGCTCCTTTATGCCCTTGTTCATGGTCTTGATGAAGTCCACTCCGTTGCCGTTTACGCCGCGGGATTCCTCGCCCTGCCAATAGATGATGCGGCTGATAGCGTCCATACGTATGCCGTCAAAGTGGAATTCCTTGAGCCAGTAGTACGCGCAGGATTGCAGGAAACTCCTGACCTCGCCGCGGGAGTGCATGAAGTTGCAGCTTCCCCACTCGCTTACGCCGACCGCGCTGTTCGGGTACTCGTAGAGCGCGGAGCCGTCATAATTTCGCAGACCGTATGCGTCCACCGCGAAATGCACGGGAACGAAGTCCATTATCACACCGATATCGTTTTGGTGGAGCTTGTCGATAAGTTCCATAAGCTGTGCCGCCGTGCCGTAGCGCGCGGTCGGGCTGAAAAACCCCGTGTTCTGATAGCCCCACGATTCGTCGCAGGGGTGCTCCGAGAGCGGCAGAAACTCTATGTAGTTATAGCCCGCCTCCTTAACGTAGGCGATGAGCCTGTCGGCTATCTCGTCGTAGCGGTACCACGAATTATCCTCTTTTTTGCACCATGAGCCGAGGTGCATTTCGTAGATATTAAGCGGCTTGTCGCGGCAGTCGGAGCGCGACGCGAGCCATTTCTTGTCGCCGAATTTATAAGCCGACAGATCGCGCAGCACGGACTTGAATCCGGGGCGAAGCTCCATTCCGAAGCCGTATATGTCGCAGTGGTCGGTATATCCTCCCGAGCGGTCATAAATGCGATGGAAGTACTTTTCCCCGTCGTTTCCGTGGTCGACGTACACCTCAAAGAAGTTGCCGTCGTTTACGCGATTCATTTCGTATTCGATCCAGCCGGTGAACTCCCCGAGCAGCGTCACGCGCGAAGCGTTCGGCGCAAACACGCGGAATATCCAGCCGCTGCCCGCGCGGTGCGCGCCGAGATATTCATACGCGTCAAATATCCGCCCAGTATAAAAGCCGTAAAAATCCATAAAATTACCCCCGAATTGTTATGTTATGTTATTGACTACAGTCAATTATTATGCTATAATCATTATAGCAAAGTATTTTTGAGTGTTCAATGATCGTTTTTCGCTTACGGTAAATTAAACGACTGCTGTTGAAAATTATCGATTTGGAGGGAGTATGGATTTAAGGGTAAAGAAAACCAGAAACGGGATAATCAACGCGTTTTTGCAGCTTCGCTCGAAAAAGCCGCTGGAGCGCATTACCGTGAAAGAGCTTGCCGACCTTGCCGAGATAAACAAGGCGACGTTTTATCTGCACTACAAGGACATCTACGACCTGTCCGAGCAGCTTGAGAACGAGCTGTTTCAAAGCGTGTTCAACAGTATCGCTCACCCGAATTCCGTGCTGTCCGAGCCTAAGCTCTTTATCCGTGAACTGGTGGAGGGGTTCGTTTCCAATCAGTCGCTGATCGATATAATCTTCGCGGACGAACGCCGCGGGATACTCGCGGATAAGTTCGAGCGTGAGGTCAAGCGGTTCATTTTTGAGAAATACCCGCAGCACAAGAACACTCCGGAGCTTAACATTATGCTGACCTACACTATAAAAGGCGGCTATTACGCGTATGACGAGAACAGGCAGTTCGGTGCGGAAAAGCTCGTCGCGGTGATCGGCGATATGGCGGAGGGGATTGTCGCCAAGCTCAGAAACGGCTAATTGTGCATTATCAACAAATAAAGGGCAAAATTTTAGTACTTGACTTATTTGCTTTATTGTGCTAAAATAGATAGTAGCATAATCGGGTGAAAATCCCGGGAATTGGAGGAAAAGATAATGAGAAAGAATGAGGAAAACAAGGAGCTACTTTACAAGGCGGTTCTGCTGCTTAAAAGCGAGGACGAGTGCAGAGCGTTTTTCGAGGACCTGTGTACTCCGCAGGAGCTTAACGCTATTGCGCAGCGGCTTCACGTCGCGAATATGCTGACCGACGGAAAGGTCTACAATACTATCGTTGAGGAAACGGGAGCGTCCACGGCGACTATCTCGCGCGTCAACAAAACGCTCAACTATCAGGCGGCGGGCGGCTACAAGACCGTATTCGAGCGTATGAAGGGCGATAAGTAATGTGCGGATACGGTGAATTCGCGGCAGCGTATGATCTGCTGACGTTTAATGTGCCGTATGACGCGATCGCCGATTATTACGCGGAAATTTTATGCAAAATGACGAGCGGAAAGCGGCTGCTGGATATGGGCTGCGGAACGGGAAGTCTTACCGTGCGGCTCGCGGAGCGCGGGTTCAAGGTCATCGGGCAGGACGCTTCAACCGAAATGCTTTCGGTCGCGGCGGGAAAGTCGTCAGAGGTCATGTGGATCTGCCAGAATATGGAAGAAACCGATATAGGCGGAGAGGTCGACGCGGTAATCTCGACCTTGGACAGCGTCAATCATCTGGACGGTCGGGAGGCATTTTTGAATTGCTTTCGCCAAGCCGCGGAGTGTCTGCCGGGCGGCGGCGTGTTCGTGTTCGACGTGAACACGGTCTACAAGCACCGCGAGATCCTGGGAAACAACACATTTATATATGATGTGGACGGGGTCTACTGCGTGTGGCAGAATTCCTTTGATCTTGCCGATAACGGTGTAGATATCGAGCTGGACTTGTTTTTTGAGAACGAGGACGGAACGTATTCGCGCGGCGGCGAGAGCTTTCGCGAGATCGCGTTTTCAAAGGACGAGTATTGCCAAATGCTGGAGGAAACAGGCTTTGAGGTTGTAAACATTCTGGAATATCTTACATATAATATACCCAAAGACGACAGCGAAAAGCTGCTGATTTCGGCAAAAAAGCGTTAAATATTACAAATTGTAAATGCGAGGATACCTTAATGGGAAAAATTGTAAGGGCCTTGTCCGAGGAGGGCGGAGTGCTTTGCTCCGCGATAGATTCGACCGACATGGTTCGGGAAACGGCACGGCTGCATAACGCTTCGCCCGTTGTGACCGCCGCTCTTGGCAGAATGGTTACGGCGGCTTCGATAATGGGCGCTATGCTGAAATACGAGGGCGATACGCTGACGCTGCGAATAAACGGCGGCGGACCGTGCGGAACGCTCACGGCGGTGGCGGATTACCGCGGCAATGTGAAATGCTGCGCCGGAAACGCGCAGGCTGTCGCGCCCGATGTTGAAACTGCGGTCGGCAGAGAGGGTTCGCTGACCGTGATTAAAGATATGGGGCTGAAAGAGCCGTATATCGGGCAGATTCCGCTCAGCTCGGGAAATATCGCGCGCGGTATTACGGAATACTATTCTATAAGCGAGCAGTTGCCGACGGTGTGCGCGCTGGGTATCTTGTTTGGCGACGACGGTGAGATCAGAGCGGCGGGCGGTTACATGGTACAGATAGTACCGCCGATCTCGGATGAGTCGGTGAAGCTTCTGGAGGAAAATCTCGCGAAAATGGATTCGATACAGCCAATGCTTGAGCAGCGGCTCGACCCGTCGGAGATCGCGCTAAAGGCTCTTTCGGGTCTTGGCGGAGATATTCTGGACAGCTGGGAGGCGCGGTATTACTGCGATTGTTCGCGTGAACGAACGGAACGCGTATTGATCTCGCTTGGGAAAAAGGAGCTTGCAAGGCTTGCCGAAGAACAGGAGGAAACCGAGGTTTGTTGTCACTTTTGCAATAAAAAGTACAAATTTACCGCCGATGAAATGTTGAAATTGCTGAAAGAATAATTTTTTTTAAAAAGCGCTTGACATTTTAAAGAGAAACGTGTATAATATAATAGTCGCTTGAAACGGCGACAATCGGAAGTTTAGCTCAGCTGGGAGAGCATCTGCCTTACAAGCAGAGGGTCATAGGTTCGAGCCCTATAACTTCCACCATGATCGGCGCATTACATAATGCGCCGAGTCCGGCCCGGTAGTTCAGTTGGTTAGAACGCCGCCCTGTCACGGCGGAGGTCGTGAGTTCGAGTCTCATCCGGGTCGCCATTAAAACGCGACTGCATGGTTTCGTTTTGAGCCTCTGTAGCTCAGTTGGTAGAGCAGGGGACTGAAAATCCCCGTGTCGTTGGTTCAATTCCGACCGGAGGCACCATTTGCGGATTTAGCTCATCTGGTAGAGCGCCACCTTGCCAAGGTGGAGGTAGCGAGTTCGAGCCTCGTAATCCGCTCCAGCGCACTAGCGGCGCTATTTCGGCGCTATAGCCAAGTGGTAAGGCATGGGTCTGCAACACCCTGACCCCCAGTTCAAATCTGGGTGGCGCCTCCACCCGAAAGGGTTTATATCCTACTCGGAATGAGGATGTCGAAATTTTTTGATTTTTTTTGAAAAACCTCTTGACAAGTCGTTCCGAAAGTGGTATACTTTATAAGTCGCTTAAATGCGGCTTACAGCTCCTTGAAAATTGAACAATACGAAGAACGAATTAACAAAAACCTTGTCGA
>CAYWIP010000019.1:0-33943 GCA_964458395.1 uncultured Ruminococcus sp. | reverse complement strand
CCTGCCCCGCGTCAACGAAATCGAGGTCGCCGTGGACGACGACCCCAGAGCCGCGTATTTCCGCCAGGCGAACAACGGAATGTACGTTCGTATGGCGCTTATCCTATACACAATGACGCGCGAGCCGAAGATAAAGCCGCTGCTGGTCGGCGAGATACATAACAAGGTCTGCTGCACCAATCCGAAGTGCGTTACGCAGACCGAGAAATATCTGCCCCACAGCTTTATCAACCGCGGGGATATTCTGGTGTGCGAGTACTGCGACGAGCGAATTCTCCTTTAATAAAAAAAGCCGAGCTTTGCACTCGGCTTTTTCATTTAAAACGCAAAATATGCTAAAAAAGGATTTTGCGATATATCTATCGCGAACGCTATGATCCAGATCCCGAGCCAGAGCGTCGGATTTGAAAGGAACACGATCACCCATTCCTTGGTGTTTCGGCACTTTATGGCGAAATAAACGGCGGGAACGACTACGGTCAGCACAAGCGCGGCGCAGAACAGCGGGAACGCGGCGGCTTCATCTCCGAGAAATGTGGCGAACAGTGCAAGCAAGCCTATCGACGCGAACAGAAACACCAGCCGGCGTAACAGATACGCCGAGGTGTCGGCTTTAAGCACGAGCGTGAGTATTATCGGCAGTACGCCGCCCAAGCCCGCGATAATCTGAAAGGCGCGCTGAAAGTTGTAATCGAGCCGCAAATCACCCAGATACACCGTAAATCCGCAAAAAAACGAGATCGCCGCTATAAGCACCAGAGCCGGGAACACCAACGAGCCAATTGCCTGTTTGGCGGTGAGATTATTTCCCATATTTTTCCTCCTTATAGGAACGACAAATTATAGCGTTCGACCAACAGGTTTATATCTTTAAGCTGCATAAGATAGGTGAAAAAGTCGGCGAGGGTCGGGTTTGCGAGGAAGATCATCAGCCACGCAGAGAGCTTCACGGGGCGCGCTTTATAGAAGAACAATCCCGAAAAAACAAGCGAGATAAGCTGCATTACGGGCTTTGCGATAAATATGACCTTGTAGTCGATATACTGCTGTGCCAAAGAGATGACCGCAATAGTGCTCACGGATATAAGCAGACGCGGCAGAAACTGTTCCGAGGTGTCGATTTGCAGCGCAAGCGTGAGAATTATCGGCAGCACTCCGCACACGACCGCCGCGATTATGTAGCCCCACTGCTGATAATACTGCGGGCTCCAGCCGCCGAATATCCGCGTCGTGTCCCAATATTTCCATGCCGACCAGATGATTATCCCGACAGGAAATACCAAAGAGCCGAGAAGCTCGTATTTTGTGAGTTTGTGTTTCATTTCTCCTCCTCTTTTTGGGAGTGAAAAGGCTTGCCCGTTTGGACAAGCCTTTGTTTTACATTATTTCCCAGATGAACGTCGCCGAATCGCTTGACCTGATGTCCTCGGGTTCAAACTCGGGAACAGCGCCCATAGTGGTAATTCCGCGTTCCCTTTCCATATTGTTGTCGTACACGCTTGCCGAATAAACGTTAACGTCCGTCCAATCGTAGTCGATCTTTAGCAGCGTACCAAGCTTTGCTCCCGAAGCGGCGCAAAGCACCTCCGCTTTTTGTCGGGCGTTCTCGGTCGCGGATCTTAGCAACTCCGCGCTTACCCTTTCGGGGTTCTTCACGGTGAATTTTATTGAGAATTCGGCATTCGCGCCGCTGTCGGATATCGCCGTCAGCGTTTGCGCAAGCCGTTTTGTGTCCATGTTAAAAGACAGCTTGAGCGAATAACGGCAGACATATCCCGCAAAAACGTTGCGGTATCTTCCTTTTTCGTCGGTCTCGCCCTCGTAATTCGTGCGGACGTTAAATGAAAGAGTTTTCAAGTCCTCCTTGGCGAATCCCGAAGAAACGACCGCGTTCCGGAGCATCTTAATGCGCTTATTTGCGTTCTCAACGGACATGGTATACTCCATATCCTTTGAAACGATATTAAGCGTCACAGCGATATAATCGGGCTTTACGGAGGTGGTTCCGATACCTCTTACTGTAATCGTTCTTTCCATGGCTTACCCCAGAACGGACAGCAGTACGCCCGCAGCGACCGCAGAGCCGATAACGCCTGCTACGTTCGGTCCCATTGCGTGCATAAGCAGGAAGTTGGACGGGTTGGTCTGTGCGCCGACCTTCTGCGATACGCGAGCCGCCATAGGAACCGCGGATACGCCCGCGGAACCGATAAGCGGGTTGATCTTCTTACCGGAGATGATATACATCAGCTTGCCGAGCAGTACGCCGCACGCGGTACCAACGCAGAACGCGATAAGTCCGAGTACGATAATGAAGATGGTCTTCCAGCTCAGGAAGTTATCCGCAACGGCGGTAGCGCCGACGGTAATTCCGAGGAATATCGTGATGATGTTCATGAGCTCGTTCTGAGCGGTCTTGACAAGTCTGTCGCAGACGCCCGACTCTTTCATGAGGTTGCCGAACATAAGGATACCTACAAGCGGAGCAGCCGACGGTACGATCAGCGATACGATAACGGTAACAGCAATCGGGAATACGACCTTCTCGATCTTGGATACCTCGCGGAGCTGACCCATTTTTACGGAGCGCTCCTTTTCGGTGGTGAGAGCTTTCATGATAGGCGGCTGAATTACCGGCACAAGCGCCATGTACGAATATGCCGCGACGGCTATCGAGCCTAACAATTGAGGCGCTAACTTTGACGTGAGGTAGATTGCCGTTGGTCCGTCCGCGCCGCCTATGATCGCGATCGACGCGGCTTCCTTAAGAGTGAAGCCGTCGAAGCCGATTCCCGACAGGTCAAAGAAGTTCAGCAGGCACGCGCCGAGGAACGTGAAGAAGATACCTCCCTGTGCCGCCGCGCCGAGCAGGAAGCTCTTGGGATTGGCAATAAGCGGACCGAAGTCGGTCATAGAGCCGATTCCGAGGAAGATGAGCGGCGGATATATCTGGAGCTTAACTCCAAGATACAGCATATCAAGCAGACCGCCCTCGTGAAGAACCTTTCCGTAGTCCAACGAGGTTTCGGGCACAAATATCGACATATATATCTGACCGCCCAGACCAGCGTCAACATATGTCGGCGCGAAATACGGGTTGGTCGCGGGATCCCACAGCTCGGGATGATAAAGCCCCGTGAGCGGCAGGTTGGTGAGCAGCATACCGAACGCTATCGGCAGCATAAGCAGCGGCTCGTACTGCTTTACGATAGCAAGATAGAAAAGGACGAACGACAGGAGAATCATAATTATGCATCTGATGTCGCTCAGTCCCGTAAAACCGGATGTGTCAATAAGTCCGGTTATAGTACTTTGAAATATTTCCATTTTACGGTTTTCCTTTCTCAGAATTGACGCATATTGTCGCTTATGCCCGCCATGCTCCACGCAGAGCGTGTGCGCGCGGTCTTATGCTTGCTGATACCGGTGATAGTGTACGCGGTACCCTCCGCTTCGGCGTAGGCTGCGATCGCGGCGCTTATTACCGCAACGATCTCGTCGTCGTTATCCGGCTCTTCCTCTTCAACGGCGGTCTCAACAACCGGAGCGGGCGCGGGAGCCGCGGCTTTCTCCGCTTCAAGCGCCGCGGCTTTCTTTGCCGCCTTGCTCTTGTCGATTGCCTTGAAGATCGTTCCCATTAACCAGAAGAAGAAAATGAGAATTGCCAGAATAAGGAAAACTACCAGAATTCCCGTAATGGTGATAATACCGACCGAACCCCAGTAATCGGGATCGCTAAGCTGTTCCTTAGCGCTGCCCAAGCCCTGAAGCCTGTCGATAGCGCCGCCGCTTTCCGACAGCAAACTAAACGCAATGTTCATTTATAATTACTCCTTTACACTCGAAAAAAATCGAGAATTATTTCCGAAATCAAAATCATTATACTATATTTTCAAAAAAAATTCAACTACTTATATGAGATTTTTTTGACAAAGTTTTACACAAAAAATATAGCACTTTGCACAAAATGCTGTAACAAAATTATATTTTTATCACAAATACCGATTTACGGTGTCCTTAGCATAGTAAAAATCAAAATCACCGTTTTGTACATATCAGCCGCTGAATCCTCCATCAACTCCCAGGATCTGTCCTGTAATAAAACGGTTCTCGGCAAGCGCGCGTACTGCCTTAGCTACCTCGGACGGCTTTCCCAGACGATTCAGCGGAGTTTCTTCGGCAAGCTCGGCGAGTTCCTCCTCGGTTAAGTGCTCGGTGTTCATCGGGCTGTCGATCACCCCGGGAGCGATGGCGTTCACGGTTATCCCCGATAATCCCAGTTCCTTGGCGAGCGCCTTGGTAAATCCGATAACGCCCGCCTTTGCCGCCGAATATGCGACCTCGCAGGACGCGCCGTACACTCCCCAGACCGAGGAAACATTCACGACCGCGCCGCTTTTTCGGCTCACCATGGACGGCGTGACCGCTCTTGTAACGTTGAAAACTCCGGTCAGGTTCACGTCGATCATACGCTGCCAATCCTCATATGAGGTATCAAGAAACGGCTTTATCATTGAGATTCCCGCGTTGTTCACCAGAATGTCGATGTGACCGAATTCGCGCAGAACGCTCTGCACTGCTTCATTGACGGAGTTAATATCCGAAATGTCCATAGGCGTACAAAAGCAGCTCAGTTTTCCCATGAGCGAGCGTGCCTGTTCCTTTGCGGTATTGTACGTGAATATCACATCGTCGGTTTTCGCGAATTCCTCCGCTATCGCCGCGCCTATAGCTCCCGTGCCGCCGGTGATCAGAACCGTACTCACTCTACTGTTACCGTTATCTCGCCGTCCTTGGCGGTTATCGCCACCTTGGTAAGCGTTTTTTCATTATTGTCGATGAGCAGCTCGGCGATCTTGTCCTCGATATCGGAGCGTATCACGCGGCGGATATCGCGTCCGCCGAACTTGCCGCCGAACGCCTTTTTCGCGATCGCGGCATATGTTTCCTCGGCGATCTCGAGCGCAAGTCCCTTTTCCTCAAGCGGAGTACGAAGCTCCTCGAGATTGAGCTTGGCGATCTTCGCGTAGCTCTCCTCGGACAGCGGCGAGAACGCAACTATCTCGTCGACACGCGCCATAAACTCGGGGCGCAGGAAATCGCGCAAGCCTTTCATTACGCGCTCACGGCTCATATCCTCCTGAGTTTTCGAGAAGCCTATGCCGTTCATACCTCCGGTTGAACCCGCGTTTGAGGTCATGGCGATTATCGTGTTCTCGAAGCTGACGTTTCTGCCGTGGGAATCGGTGATCTTACCCTCGTCGAGAATTTGCAGCAGAATGTTCATAACGTCGGGGTGAGCCTTTTCGATCTCGTCAAACAGAATTACCGAATACGGCTTTCTGCGGACGCGCTCGGTGAGCTGCCCCGCTTCGTCGTAGCCGACGTATCCGGGAGGCGAACCGATTATCTTGGAAACGCTGTGCTTCTCCATATACTCCGACATATCCAATCTGATAAGCGGATCGACGGTGTCGAACATCTCCTTTGCGAGAACCTTTACAAGCTCGGTTTTGCCCACACCGGTGGGTCCCACGAAGATAAACGACGCGGGTCTGCGGCGGTCGGAGAGCTGTATGCGGCTGCGCTTTATCGCTTTAGCAACAAGCTCGCATGCCTCGTCCTGTCCGATGACCTTTGCTTTAAGACTGCTCTCAAGCGTCGCCATACGTTTGAACTCGGTTTCTTGTATCTTGTTCGCGGGAATTCCCGTCCAAAGCTCGATGACCTTGGACAGATCCTCCATATTGACGTAAACGTTTTCGGCTGCTTCTTTCAGCCCGTCCATCTTCTTTTCGTTCTGCGCTATTGTCGTCTTTAACTCGGCAAGACGCGCGTAGTCTATGTTTGAGTCCTCCGCAAGCTCGCTTTCCTCACGCTTCTGAGCGGCAAGCTCGAGCTTCATCTTTTCGTATTCCGTAATGCTCGGGCTGCCGAGCGACGCACACGCGCAGGCTTCATCAAGCAGATCTATCGCCTTATCGGGAAGAAAACGGTCGTTTATATAGCGCTCGGAAAGCACCGCGCACATCTTCACGATCTCGTCCGATACATGAACCTTATGATGCTCCTCGTAATATTTTTTAATTCCGCCGAGAAGAGTTACCGTCTCCTCAATGGACGGCTCGTTTACGGTAACGGGCTGGAAACGGCGCTCCAGCGCGCTGTCCTTTTCGATATGCTTGCGGTACTCGGAAAACGTCGTCGCGCCGATCACCTGCAATTCACCACGCGAAAGCGCGGGCTTGAAGATGTTCGCGGCGTTCATCGAGCCCTCGGAATCGCCGCCCGTGCCGACAAGATTGTGAACCTCGTCCACGAAAAGCATAACATTGCCCGCGTTCTTGACCTCGTCGATAAGCGACTTCACGCGGCTCTCGAACTGTCCGCGGAACTGCGTTCCCGCAACGAGCGCGGTCAGATCGAGCAGATACAGCTCCTTGCCCTGAAGCCTGAACGGCACGTCGCCGCTTGCGAGCTTCAGTGCTATACCCTCCGCGATCGCGGTCTTGCCGACGCCCGGCTCACCTATCAGACAGGGGTTGTTCTTGGTGCGGCGGGAGAGTATCTGCAAAACGCGGTAGATCTCCTTTTCGCGCCCGACGATAGTGTCTATCTTGCCCTCCTTGGCTCTGCGGGTAAGGTTGGTGCAGTACGTTTCAAGGCACTTGCGCTTCTTGTCGGGCTTTTCGGGCTTTTTGCGCGGCTTTTTCTCCTGTGTGGCATCATCCTTGTCGGAGCCGAACAGATTCTTCAGAAAATTCGGCATTGTACCCGCGCCGCCGCGCTCGAAAAGATTATCCTCTTCCTTGGAGTCGCTCTCCTTGGAATCGTCAAAGTCGTCGTCATCGTCATCGGGATCGTCCTTATCCCCTATACCGAACTGCTTGAGCATATCCTTGTCGACAATGCCGTCCTCTCCGAAAATGGAATCGACAGCGCCCTCAAAGTCCTCCTCGGAGATACCCATTTGCTGCAAATATTCGTTGACCTGCGGCAGACCAAGCTCCTTTGCGCAGTTAAGGCAAAGTCCCTCGCTCTTACGCTCGCTGCCGCTCATCGTCGAAATGAACATCACCGCCGGACGCTTCTTGCATCTGGAACACATCATCATAAAAATCACCCTTTCATCTTATATGGGATCAAGTCAGAAAATTAAGAAAATCAACCTCATAAATCCTCTTGAACAAATATGTTGAATCAATTGCCGTCTGATTGAACAGAATCACGTTTCCGCCGCACAGCGACACGATAAAGCGCGTTACCAGGCAAACAACGCAGATCACTACTATTCCCTCGCATAATCCCGCAAGTCCGCCCGCGAGAGCATTCGCCTTGCCGATAACGGGAATCTTGTTGATTACCTTTGTAAGATTCGCGATTACGCCGAGAACGATCGAAACTATCGAGAAAATGAGGATAAACGCGACCGTGCGCAGAATTATTACGCAGTTCGGAGCTATTATTCCGTCGACGATCGAACCGCGTATCGTGTCCTTTGTTTCAATCATTGTCAGCGCGAGAGTTCTTGCCGCGCCAACTCCGAGCGTGTCGGCGTTGGTCGTGCCGGTAATGGCGGGCATATACTTCGCCACCGTGCCCGCGATCTCGTTAAACTGCTCGAAATCCTCACGGCCTGCGAGATTTACCGCGACCACCTGCGATACGACAAGCTTGCCGAGTCCGTATTTCTCGATATCGTCCATTGTAAAATCCACTGTTTTCGCGTTAAGCGAGGAAACATCGAAATCTTCTTTCAAGCCTATTGCTTCAAGATCGGCGCTGTCTATGCCGGTGTTTGACAGATCAACGTCCGATAGGTCAAAAACGGCTTTTCCCGTTCCTGCGTAATCGGGGGTTATCTCGGTTACCGGCACTCCCCCGACCTCTACTTTGGAGAAGTCGATATCGGGGATACCGCCGAGCTTCATTGTACGAAGACTTTCGTCTACCGCATTGTCGATCTGTTCCTCAATCGGCTGCTGAATGAAGTCCTCATAGATTCCCTCCGCTATCGGCTTGCTGAATATCATTGCACACGCGAATGCGGCAATGACCGCTATCATTCCGATTATAACCTTTGCAAAGCCGTTTTTCCAGCCCGCGAAGAAAAAACCCACGGCAATCACGACAATCACCACGTCAAATACTATTGAAAATTCCTGTCCCATATTACTCCCCTCGGAGCGCTACACGCTGAACGGTATTGTAGCCCAGCAGATATGCGCAATTGTTCATTATCTTTATATCGGAATACTCATCATCCAGAGTATGTGTTTTAGTACATTCCAGCATCGAATTGTAAGCATAAAGCTTACTTCCGCTGAGAATATACAGATTTCCGTCACACACGTCGAACGCCGTTACGGTATCGGGCGTTATCGCCGCTGCGGCGTCCAGCGTTTCGCTGTACGCGACCGCTATTTCGCCGTTTGAGCCGGGATCGCGGAAAAACACCGCGCGCAGACCGTCTGTTTCGGAAACGCCGACGACCTGCCTTGTAAACTCGCTCTGCGCGGTGATCTCGCCGGTCTGCTCGTTAAGCAGGAACGCGCCGCCGCTCGTTACGGCATAGATCCCGTCGCCGCAGCGCTCAAGCGAAAACGAAACGTCATTTCCGAGGAAAGTCCGCCAGCTTTCGCTTTCGGAATTGGTGAAGTCGAACCGCAGCACGCTTGTCTGCAAATCGCCCTCACGCTCCCCTACCACCGCGACAAAAACGCTGTCGTCGTTCGGTCCGAAGTATACCTGCATTATTTTTTCATTGGGAGAAGCCCAGCGGAAGATCTGTTTCCCCTCTCCGTTGAATATGTATAAGTAATTTGAATACCTCGACGAGGTAGTCACCACGGCGCTGCGCTCCACGCTGCCCGCCTTGGCGAACACGATACTGTCCTCGGTAACGTTTGAGAAGATCTCCGAAGTCCTGGAAAACATCTTGAACTCGGTGCCGTTTCTGTCATAAACAATAACCCTGCGGTTATTTGAATCGGAGGCGGGATTCTGAAAACCGTGCTGTATTCCGAACAGCTCCGCGCCTACCGCGTTATAGGTGTACAGATATGTATCGGTGAGCAGATAAAAGTTCTCCCCCAGCTCGCCCATAACATACTGCGTACTCCCCGGAAGCGATACGGGAAATCCGCCGTCGCCCGGATTGAGCGCCGCGTCCTTGAACGGCTCAATGAGCTTTCTCCAATTGGCGGCTATCAATATCACCGCAACAAGCACGACAAGGAACACTATGCCCCTCACCGCGAAGCTTTTTCGCCTGCGCTTCCTGCGGAATTTATTCATATCGTTTCTCTCGTCCATTTATTTTCCCTCATACGGCAAGCGCCTTTTGGTTTATCTTTATATTATACCACATTTATACCCGTTTCGTCAAGCCCCGAACAGGATCTGAATATTCACTCTTCGGTTTCGTCCGGAACGTCCTCCTCAAAGCTCTTCGGATAGTTGCACGGCAGATTGCGGTGGGCGGTTATCACATTGAAGCTGTTGGAGTTTATGGTGATTATAACTCCCCTGCCTATCACATAATAATTTTTTCCCTTTTTGACGACCGCAGACCTGTCGTCGGTTATTATCGCCTTGCACCACCTTACAAGATTATTGGTTTTCAGATAAAGATTTTTCTTCATACGTTCTCTGCCGGGCGCCGTGGTGTGCAGCATTGAAAAATTCTTTATCAGCTCGGCTTTGTGGTCGATGACGGTCTCCTCCTCGTACAGCACGTCGTTGAGGTACAAGCCCTCGGGCGGCAGGGTAACTCCCGCGAAGCCTCTCTCGCCCGTTTCAAGCGCTTTGACGATATCATCAAACTCGCGTCTGCCCTCGCTGATGTAGATGAGCGTTCCCGCAACAATTCTTACCATATTGTATAAGAAGCCGTTTCCGCGTATCTTTATTTCACAAATCCCGTTTTTTTGAGAAACGCTAAGCTCGTAGATCGTCCGAACCGTGGTCGTGACGCGTGATTTTCCCTCGGCGCGGCAGAACGCCCCGAAATCATGCTCACCGATAAACAGACCCGCCGCGTCGTTCATCTTTTTGATGTTAAGCGAATATGGATAATGATACGCCAGCTTCTGCATGAAAACGTCGCGAGTGGGCTTGGTGTTTATCAGATACACATATTCCTTGGCTTTTGTGCAAAATCTCGCGTGAAATTCCTCGTCAACGTCCTCGCAGGACAAAACCGCGATACTGTCGGGCAGCAGCGTGTTCATTCCCTTTATAAAGCCCTCGCACGGGATATTGCTGTCGATATGCACATTGAAGCAGAACCGCCGCGCGTGAACGCCCGCGTCCGTCCGCGAGCAGCCGTAAATCGTCGGCGGCTCGATCTTGAGCAGCTTTCCTATCGCCTTTTCGACGACCTCCTGAACGGTTATAGCGTTGTCCTGCCGCTGAAAGCCGTGATAATCCGCGCCGTTATACGCGATAAAAACCTTTAAATTTCGCATCTTACCTCCGCTTACGGTATGATCGGGATACAGTTCAGAACAATAACTCCCGCGAACAGCGCGAGCATTACCGCTGTCGCGATGTAATCCCTCGGCGCGGTCTTCAGCTGACGCAGACGCGTTCTGCCCTCGCCGCCGTGATAGCAGCGGCACTCCATTGCCGTGGCTAGCTCGTTAGCGCGCTTGAACGCCGAAACGAACAGCGGTATCAGCACCGGCACGAGCGACTTTGCCTTTTTCATCAGACCGCCGGTGTCAAGCTCCGCGCCGCGCGCTTTCTGGGCGGACATTATCTTGTCCGTTTCCTCGATAAGCGTCGGGATAAAACGAAGCGCAATCGTCATCATCATCGACAGCTCATGAACGGGAAATCTCACCTTTTTAAGCGGCGAAAGCAGCCGTTCGATAGCGTCGGTGAGCATTATCGGCGAGGTCGTGTATGTCAGCAGCGACATACCGACTATCAGCGCAAGTATTCTCAAAAGCATAAAAAGCGTCGTTCGTATGCCCTCGGGGTATATCGAGATTATCCACCATTTGAACAGCGGATCCTCGCCCGTAATAAACAGCAAATTCAGTATTGCCGTGAACAGCATGAGCGGAAGTATGGGCTTTATGCTTTTCAATATCATTATCAGTTTAATTTGTGAAAGCAGATAGCATATCACCATAAACAAAATGCCTATCAGCAGTCCCGTAAAGGTCTGCGAGGTAAACAGTATCACCAGATACAATATATCCAGCAGCAGCTTCACACGGCTGTCCATTCTGTGAATTACGGACTTTCCCGGGAAATACTGCCCTATTGTAATATCCTTTATCATTTGTCCTATCCTTTAATAAGCGACATCAATCTTTGCGCCGCTCTGTCTGTCGTGTATATATCGCCGCCTATGTCGATTCCCTTATCGCGCAGTCTGTGCGACAGGCGTGTTATCTGCGGCACGTCCAGACCGATCTTTACTAAGTCGTCCGTGCGCTCGAAAACCTTATCAGTTTCATCGTAGCAGAACACCTTGCCCTTGTTCATTACAAGCACTTTTGAGGCGAATTTGACGATATCCTCCATTGAATGGGAAACCAGCAGCACCGTTTTACCCGACTGCTCGTGCCAGCGCTTTATCAGCGACAAAATCTTATCTCTGCCCTTGGGGTCAAGCCCTGCCGCCGGCTCGTCGAGTATAAGCAGCTCCGGATCCATTGCCAGAACGCCCGCCAGCGCAACTCTGCGCTGCTGTCCTCCCGACAGCTCGAACGGGGATTTTTCCAGCAAATGGGTAATTCCCATGCTCTCGGCAGCCGATTTTACACGCGCGTCAAGCTCCTCGCCCGTCAAGCCCATATTTTTCGGTCCGTAGGCGATATCCTTGGCGACCGTTTCCTCGAAAAGCTGATGCTCGGAGTACTGGAACACTATTCCGACCTTAAAGCGGATATCTCTGATATTGACTTCCTTGCTCCAGATGTCCTTGCCGTCAACAAAAACAAGACCGGAGGTGGGCTTCACCAGACCGTTGAAATGCTGTATCAGCGTGGATTTTCCGCTGCCCGTGTGACCGATTATGCCGACAAACTCCGCTTTGTTGACCGTTATACTTACGTTGTCAACGGCGGTTTTCTCGAACGGCGTGCCTATGCTGTATTTGTAGGTCAAGTTTTCCAGCCGCGCCGCTTCTTCCCCGCTGCCGACAAGCTTGCCGCTTATCGTTTTGGTCATATCGGCGGTTTTGCGTTTAAGCGGGAGCATTTCTATCGCCTCGGCACACTCGTCCTCGAAAATTATTTCCTCGGAAATATTTACGCCGTTTTTCCTTAACATTCCGCAAAGCTCCGTGACCTGCGGCACGTCAAGCCCGACGGCTCTCAGCTCGTCCGCGCGCGCGAAGATTCTCCGCGGAACGTCGTCCATAAGCACCGAGCCTTTGTCCATAACGACCACGCGGTCAGCCTGCGCCGCTTCGTCCATGTAGTGCGTTATCAGGATAACGGTGATACCCTGCTCCTTATTGAGCCGCTTTATCGTTTTCATGACCTCTCGCCTGCCTTTGGGGTCGAGCATGGCGGTAGGCTCGTCCATGACGATACAGCGCGGCTGCATGGCAATAATTCCCGCGATCGCGATACGCTGCTTCTGTCCGCCCGAAAGCTGGTGCGGCGCGTGTTCGCGGAATTCGTACATATCCACCTGCTTCAACGCGTCGTCAACGCGCACGCGTATCTCCTCGGGTGGCACTCCGAGGTTTTCGGGCGCGAAAGCCACGTCCTCCTCGACGATAGTCGCAACAAGCTGATTGTCCGGGTTCTGAAACACCATTCCTACCGTCTGCCGTATGTCGAACAGCCTGTCCTCGTCGGAGGTGTCAATGCCATTGACCGTTACTTTTCCCGAGGTTGGCGTGAGTATCGCGTTGAAATGCTTCGCGAGCGTTGACTTTCCGCAGCCGTTATGACCGAGCACCGCCAGAAACTGCCCCTCGGGAACGCTTAAATTAACGTTCCTGAGCGCCGTTGACTGCTCGATTATCTTGCCGTCGTCGTCGCGGAGTATATAGTCGTAGCATAGATTTTCCGTTTTTATAATGTCCAAGTTCTCAATCCTCTTTTGTTCTGTCCTTATTTGGATATAGCCATACATTTTATATTATACACCAAACAGCATATATAAGTCAAGTGAAAATTTGATAAAAAAAGAGCCGACAATGCGGCTCTTTTGTAACTGTATTTACTTAAATCTCACTATCGCCGTACTTCCGCATGGCAGCGGCAAACCCGTCTGCTTTACGGGCAGACCTATCTCCTCGGACAGCACCTCTATCGGAAAGCGTTTGCCGACTGTCATTTGCAGCAGATAGCTCATTACCGACGTCGATAATCCCGTGGTGTAGGAATTCAGCAGCACGAACAGCGGCTTATCAGACAGCAGCGCAGTTATCTCCTCCATTAAACCGTAAATGCTGTCCTCCAGCTTCCACATCTCACCGTTTGTTCCGCGTCCGTAGCTCGGCGGGTCGAGGATAACTCCGTCGTAGCGTGTTCCGCGGCGTATCTCGCGGCGGATGAATTTGTTCGCATCGTCAACTATCCAGCGTATCGGCTTATCGTCAAGCCCCGAAAGCTTTGCGTTGGTGCGCGCCCAATCCACCATTCCCTTTACCGCGTCGCAGTGACAGACCGAAGCTCCCGCCTCGGCGCAAGCCAGAGTCGCGCCGCCCGTATACGCGAACAGATTAAGCACGTTTATCGGACGGTTCGCACCGCGAATCAAATCGTCGCAATAGTCCCAATTGACTGCCTGCTCCGGAAACAGCCCCGTATGCTTGAACCCTGTGGGCTTCACCATAAAGCGCAGACTGCCGTAATTTATCTGCCAGCTTTCGGGGAGCTTGCGACGGTAATCCCAAGCTCCGCCGCCCGACGACGAACGAATGTATCTGGCGTGCGCGCTGCTCCATTCGGGGGCTTCGCCCTCGTTTTTCCATATTATCTGCGGGTCGGGGCGTATCAGGGTCACGTCGCCCCAACGCTCCAGCCGCTCGCCGTCGGCGGCGTCTATAAGCTCATAGTCGATCCATTTATCCGAAATTCTCATATATACCTCGTTATATTACTGCCACTCTGCCATTCGGGAAGTCATCCTCCAAGCCGCACGGGAAATATCCGTCGCGATAAACGTCAAGCAGCGCGGTGAAAAAGCCCGTTATATTCAGCGCTTTTTCAACTGCCGCCCAGCAAAGATCGCGCTTGATCATATCGGTTATCTCCTCGTCGAGAGCGTTTTCTTCCTCCAGACCGCCGCGCTTTCTGAATGACTGCCATTCGTTCCATATATCATTATCCAGCGCCATTGATACGGTTTCAAAGATATCGTCCAACGCGTCGCCGCCGATAATTTCCTCGGCTAACTTTTCCAAGGAGCAGATCTGCGGCTCCCAGACGCTTAAATAGTTTGCGTTCCAATTGTCGTAGGCATCGTAGACCGAGCGCACCAACAGATACTTATCGCACGGCTTGCCGCTGTTCTTGAACCATTTTATCGGCTTGACTTCCTCAATAAAGCTCTCCGAAACGCTGCGTTTGAGATACTCGTCCAACAGCTCATACGAAACGCTTCCCTTACCGTGAACCAGCTTTATAGCTTTCTCGACGGGCACCCATTCCGCGCTGTCAACCTCGCCCGAAAGCGTAAGCTCCGCCTTTTTCGCGTGCGCGATAAAGCCTATCATCATCATTCCTTTTTTGTCAAACCAATATGTTCCGACAAGACGGTTATCCGTAAGTTCGATACTGATCTCCTCGGCGACCTCGCGGCGCGCGGTTTCCTCGGCGCTCTCGCCGGGCTTGATATAGCCCGATACGAGAACGCGGTGTTCCGTCGACATATAGTCCTGCCGCAGCAGAGCCGCCTCGCCGCATTCGTTGACCACAAGCACGATCACCGCACTTGGAAACATATCGAACCACGGACGGTCGCAGTTTTCGCAAAACGGAACGTCGCCCTCGTCGCCGATAGGTTTCATTATCAGCTTTTCCCCGCATTCGGGGCAGAATTTGAATCGCATAGCTTACCTCATAATTTTTTCGTTGGCATGACCGTAATGTATTACAGCGGGGGCATAGCTTAATATCAGCTCCCAATCCTTTTGCAGAGCCGTGTTGTTTTCATACGCGCCGATATACTCGAACGGCTCAAGATCTCCCGCAAAACAATTGCCATCGTCCAATATAACGGCGATACCGTCGCTGCTGTGACTTTTCGTCGGGATTATTTCGCCTTGTATTCCCATAGCGCAGAGAATATCCCTGCTTTCCTCACAGGCGATCACAAGGGCTTTGCTTTCATCTATCGGCTTGTAATTCAAGCGCGGTTCACGACAGAATATGTTGTCCGAAAAGTGAACGAAATCCAACTGATGTTTAATAAGCAGCAATTTTACTCCAAGCTCCGTCAAATTGCCGATAAGCCCCATATGATCTGGGTGATAGTGCGTTGCGAGAACGTATTTTATATCCGTAAGCGCTATCCCGTTTCTTTTTATTTCCTTGAAAAAAGCCGTGAGCGTTCCCGCGTAATCGGTGTCTATCAGCAATCCGTTGACAAAGTAAGTGTTTGTGTTTCCGTATTTAAGCCTTGTGACCATTTCCGAACCTCCGATTTGCGAGGCGAACTTAATTATTGCATAACTGGCAGCCGAAACAGCTTAGCAGAGCGCCGTGCTTTTCGCATTTCGGGAAGCCGAGAAAAACGGGGTCGTCCGAATCCGCGTCCGCTAACCACTCGCCTAAAGCGCTTGGATCAATGTCTTTTGCGGCGAGCTTTGAGAGCATATCCGAAAACTTATTCAGCACCGGGAAAAGCAATTCATCATTTGGGGTGTAATCCAGCTTGTCCCAATCGGTTTTGTTTTTGGCAAGCACAACAGTTTCCAGCATAAATCGGCGGCTTTCCTCAAAGCGGTTTATGTTCCACGGCATTTCGCGAATGTCAAAGCCTACCGTTCCCATGCCGACCTTGCTCTGATCTCTTTCGGCAAGCCACACTATCAGCCGCTTTTCGTCAACGGTTTCCGCAAGCCGTGAACCGCTCAGCATAAGCACGTTGATAAACACGTCGGTCAAGCCGTTGCTCATATTTATCGTGTCGGAATCAAGGCTTATAATGTTGCTCACAGATCGTACTCCCTCAATATTCCTTTTATCCCTTTGATAAATATTGGCAGCGCTGTCTGATCCGCCTCGAACTCAAATTCCATAGTGTGCGCAAAGTTTGTTATCGTTCCGTAAACGGTGATCTGTCCGGTCTTTTGCATTATGATCTCTATTTCCTGCTCATAACCGATAAGGCTTTCCAACTTTACGCTGCTGCGTTTAAGAGCATACATTTCGTCAAGTTCGTCTGCAAATTTCACAATCTGCTTGATGTCGACCTCGAAGTCGCCGACTCCCGTGAATTTTCCGTCCATGCTTTGAACACGCAGATCAAACAAAGTATTGTATGGATTTCCGCCGACAGCGTCCTTGGGATAGTGCTTAAAATTCGCTATTTCCAGAAAATTATTGCCAAATTCAAACCGCGTGTTCATAATCCTTATCCTCTCGCACCACAAACCATATTGCCCAAGCAAACGCTACCCCCATAACTATCCACTGCAAATAGTTGTCGATAAAAACAAACACGGGATCATCGCTCCACTCCGCGACAAACGCCGTACCATTCGCGGGAACGTCGTACAGAAAATGCAGCAGCATGGGCATTAAGATGTTGTGCGAATGCAGATAGACCGACGCGAACGCAAAGCCCATAGCGCCCATCTGCAAAAAACGGAAAAGCGCGTCGTCAAATGTCGTACAGTCGATAACGTGAATAAGTCCGAACACCACAAACGACAGTAACGCGTAGCAAAGCCGCCTTTTCCGTGTACGCTCGCCTTGCGTAAAATAGCCCTCGCACACAAACCCGCGAAATGTAAGCTCCTCAAAAAAGCCCGTGGTTATCTGCTGACAGAACAGTCGGGAAAACGCTATCGCAAATGTAGTGTCGATAAACTTCACCGTACCGATCATCATATAGAACGCGCTGAAAAGCGTCAGCACGATAAGCCCAATACCCGCGAAAAACGCCGCCTTGAAACCATTAAAGTTGATAACGTTCGTCCATTTTTCCTTATGGAAGAGCTTTACAAATATTATCAGCTCAACAATACCGAATACAAGCCGCTGTGCGCTGCTGAAAAAGTACCATTGTGCGCCGTCCAGATTAAAGGCGCGGGCTATCATCACGATACAGTAAAACGCAGCGAAAAAAATGACCGCCAATATTACGCCGAGATTATTCTTGATTGCTTTCATTAAATATCCTCCAGCGTCTGCTGACCGTCCTGCAAAATGCCGAGATGACGGTAAGCGAGCGACGTTGCGACGCGTCCGCGGGGAGTTTTCGCTACAAATCCGAGCTGCATAAGGTACGGCTCGCACACGTCCTCGAGCGTTACCGACTCCTCGTTAAGCGCCGAGGCAAGCGTTGACAGACCTACGGGTCCGCCGTTGTAGCCCTTGATTATCATTTCGAGGAACCGCCTGTCAAGGCTGTCAAGTCCGAGCTGATCTATTTCCAGTTTTTGTAAGGCAACGTCCGCGATCTCGCGCGTAACCCTGCCGTTGCCCAGAACTTCAGCGAAATCTCGAACGCGCTTCAACAGACGGTTGGCGATACGCGGTGTTCCGCGCGAACGCCTTGCTATTTCCATAGCGCCGTCCTTCATGCACGGAATACCGAGAATTACCGCCGAACGCTGAACGATATCGCACAGCTGCTCGTGAGTATACAGCTCCAGTCGCTGAACCACTCCGAAGCGGTCGCGGAGCGGAGCGGAAAGCTGACCCGAACGCGTAGTAGCGCCGATAAGCGTAAACTTCGGCAGATCGATTCTGATAGAACGCGCCGCGGGACCGTTGCCCATTACGATATCCAGCGCGTAGTCCTCCATTGCGGGATACAGTACCTCCTCGACCTGACGGGAAAGGCGGTGTATCTCGTCGATGAACAGCACGTCGTTCGCCTGCAAATTTGTCAGCAGCGCCGCTAAGTCGCCCGCCTTTTCAATAGCGGGACCCGACGTTATGCGGATATTCACGCCCATTTCCGCCGCGATAATGCACGACAGCGTGGTCTTGCCAAGTCCGGGAGGACCGTACAGCAGCACATGATCCAGACACTCGCCGCGCTTTTTTGCCGCCTCGATATATATCGCCATATTCTCCTTGACCTTGTCCTGACCTATGTACTCGGCAAGGGTCTTCGGTCGGAGCGTAAGGTCGGTTTCGCTGTCCGTTTCGTTAAATGACGGCTCGACTATGCGGTCGTTGGCGTTAAACTCGAACTCGTCGTTTGACATCTCTAACATTTCGGATTACCTTTCAGTTTTTGTATTCTTTGTAAATTACCAATTCCACCTGATAATTTACGGGCGTATCTCTCTCAAAATCAAGCCGTATCACGAACGGCATAAAGTCCACTATCTTTTTGAAGCACTCAAAATCATACTGAGGATAATAAAAATTAAGAACAGTCGAGAGCGCCGTACCGTGCGTTGCTATGACGATATTTTCGCCCTCATGCTCCGCAAGCAGCCTTTTCAGCACGCGGATATTGCGCTCTTGTACCTCGCGCAGACTTTCGCCATCCTCAATATTATAATCAAAATCCGCCCACTGTCTTTCGATAAAATCAAAAAAGCGTTCTCCGTGCCATCTGCCGGCATTACGCTCGCGCAGATCCTCATAAATGTTGATATCCAAGCCGGCACTCTCCGCGAAATGTGAGACCGTTCCGATCGACCTTGTGTACGGGCTTGAAGCTATGTACGAAATATTTCTGTCGGCGAGCAGCCATGTGACTGCTATGCTGTTGCACAGACCCGCCTCTGTGAGCGGTCTGGTCCGATCATCGCGGACGGTACTGTCGGACTGCGCGTGGCGCACAAAATAAACCTTCGTCATTCCGCGTCACCGGAGCTTTCGACCGCGTTCCGTCCTCCTGAATGAACCTCCGAGCCTCCGTCCGACTTTTCGATCTTGCGGAAATACCGTGTCGGCAGGTCGTCGTCCGTAAACGTAGTTTCGTTAAAGCTGAGCATCGCGTTGATACGGCGGTTAAGCTCGTCGGGATCTTTAAAGCCGCAAAGCTGCGACTTTTTGCACTCCTCCTCCGCCTTTTCGCGGTTGCCTTGCAGCGCGTAATAATCCGCAAGCTCCGCGTGGCAAAGCGGGTGGTTCTCGTTGATCTTCACAAGCTGCTGGAGCGTTTCAAAAGCCTCCGCGTCCTGACCGCGGATAAGCTGTATCTGCGCAATGCTGAAATACGAATAGCCGTTGTTCGGGTCATAGCGGAGCGCCTGCTCAAAGCAGTACAGCGCCTGATCGAGCTTTCCGTCCGCGAAATACGCGTGACCGAGCCGCGACTGCGCGTCGGGATTATCGGGCGAGAACTCCACAGATTTGCGGTAACACCACAGCAGCTTGGATTCGTTGTCCATAGCCTCGTACAGCCGAATGAGCCATTCAACGCAGAACATCTGGTTCTGGCGGATATCCGAGTGCGCAAGCGCCTGCTGAAGCAGTTCCTCCGCCTGAGGATATTTACCGTCCATTATCGCGTAAATGCCTTTATAGGCGAGCTTCGCGGTTTCGTCATGGCGCATTATTTTGATTCCGTCCTTACCCAAGGCGCGGATCGCGGCATTTTTCTTGTTGCGGTAAGGTATTAAAAAATTAGACAGCACGAACGTCAGCAGCGACAAAAAAGCCGAAAACCCGAACAGTCCGCCGAGCGTTGCCAGAAAAGGAACGTCGTCGGGCAAATACAAGATCATTATCCAGACGCCGAAAAAGCACCCGACAAAAAACGACGCCAGGCAGCTTATAAATTTACTGTTTTTATCTTTATTATTCATTATAACTCCTCTCCATAGAGTTAAAGCCGAGTTATCCCAGATTTTTAAGCCCGAATTTGATAAGCTCCTCAACGCTCGAATCGGGGTTTGCACCCGAAAGCGCCGCGCCGCACTGCGCGGGATTGAAGCCGAGAGTTTGCAGCGCCGTCATCGCCTCGGCAATATTGCTTCCGCCCTGCACGGGAACGCCCGCCAGCTCCGCAGACGTGAATTTCTGCTCCTTGGCGACCTTGTCCTTAAGCTCCAGCACTATCCTCTGCGCGATCTTCGCGCCTATACCCGGCGACTTTGTGAGCGTTTTGCTGTCGCCCGTCGCGATACACAAGGCAAGCTTCGACGGCGTAATGTCCGATAAAATCGACAGCGCCGCTTTGGGACCTACTCCCGACACCGAGATAAGCTGTTTGAAGCTCGCAAGCTCCGCGCTGTCCGCGAAACCAAACAGATCAAGCGAATTCTCCGTGACATGGAGATATGTAAACAGCTTAACCTTGCCAAGCTCGCGAATCTTTGAGAGCGTGTTCATTGTCGTGCGGCAGGCATAGCCCACTCCGCCGCACTCGATTACCGCAAGCCCCGCTTCCCAATGCGTAAGCTCGCCATGCAGACTGTATATCATAATTTATCCTCGTTTCTTATTTAACTGTGTTACCTCGTTTGCCCGTATCAGTTCGGACATTCTCGATCCGCCCGTGTGTCCGTGGCAAATCGCAATGGCAAGCGCGTCGGCGGTGTCGTCGGGCTTCGGGATCTCCTTAAGCCGCAGTATATTTTTCGTCATTTCCTGTACCTGATGCTTCTCGGCGCGTCCGTAGCCCGTTACGGCGACCTTGACCTGCAGCGGCGTGTACTCGAAAACCGGAATGCTCCGCTGAACGGCGGCGAGCATTATCACCCCGCGCGCCTGCGCCACGTCGATACCCGTGGTTATGTTCGTGTTGAAAAAGAGCTTCTCGATACTCATACAATCGGGCTTGAACATATCCAGCACCCTGCACATATCGTCGTATATCTCCGCAAGCCGCCTGTCAAAGGGCGTTTCGGAGCCGGTGGTGATATCGCCGTAGTTTATCACCTTAAAGCGCATATTGTCGTAATCCAGAACACCGTAACCGACTATCGCGTAACCGGGGTCTATCCCGAGTATCCTCATGTGTAGCTCTCGTTGTCGGAAACGTAAGAGCGCACTCTGAGCGGTATCCCGAGCTTATCCGCAAGCTTTCGGCACTCGCTTATCTCCTCGGCGCTTATCACGTCGACAACCGTGAAGCCCGTTTTAATGCCAAGCTCCTTCATCTTCACCGCGAAGTCAAGCATAACGTCAAACGCGGGTTCGCCGAAGGACGGGCGGGTTATCTCATTGTAGCGCGCGGCAGTCGGAGCGTTCAGGCTTATTGAAACGGTATCCACCAAGCCCTTGAAGCGGTTCAGGTCGAAATCCTTGTGAATGAGCTTTAGCAAGCCGTTTGTGTTCACGCGTATGGACATATCGGAATTTTTCTTGATATACTCCGCGGTTTTTAAGAGCATATCGGCGCGGACGGTCGGCTCGCCGTAACCGCAGAACACCGCGTCGGAAATTCCCGTTTTGTCGAATTTGTCAAATGCCGCGCATATCTCCTCGAACGATGGCTCATGCTCCAGCCACAAGCTGTCGTTGTCCTTTATGCTGTCGGCGTTTTTCCGCAGGCAGAACACACAGTCGCACGGGCAGCCGTTTGTGATATTTATATACATTTTGCCTTCAAATTTATAAAAGATAGTCATTTCTTTCACTCCTTGAAATTTTTTCATATACATTAAATATTATAGCACTGTTCCCCCAAAATGTCAATAGCGAACGGCACGAAAAAGCCGTGCTTACTTTAAGCACGGCTCAATTGTTTAATTAACCTCCGGCATAGGCATTATCCTTGCCGCCAGACCCGTTCTGGGAACTTTGTTGATAACGTTCAGAAACATATCCTGAATTACTTTATTGAAATCGATACTGATATCGAGCAGCCTGCTTTCCTTGACAAAACCGCCCGCCATTGAGCGGTGTCCGCCGCCCGTACCGATCCCGTTCATAGCCGCAGATACTATCTGCCCGGCGTCCAGCTCGTCAAATTCGCTGCGCACGGAGAACTTGAAGCCGTCGCCGCGGCGTGTGTACACTATCGCGATATTCACCGCGTCGATATCCAGAATAAAGTCGGAAACCGTTGCGATAAACGCGTCGGCGCAATTAAAGTTCAGAAACGCAAACGCCACTCCGTTATAAATGTCTATCTTGCGCATACAATCCGCAAACGCGTTCAGCTCGTCGTAATGTATCTCGCTCGACTGGAAAAAACGTATCTGCTGCGCGTTACTCCTTGGAAAAAGGTACGCGTAGATCTCGACGTCAAGCTGGGTAACTCCGCGCTTGAAATCCCGCGTATCGCTTTTTAAGCCGTACAGCAGCGCCGTCGCGACGCTTTCCGGCATATCTATATCGTACTGACGGTAATAGTCCGCTATAATTGTCGCGCAGCTCCCGACTATACGGATATCCTTGTATTTGTAATCGTCGACCTCACAGAATACGGGATGGTGGTCGATACAAGCTACCTCGTCGCCGATAAGATCGCGTATATTGGCGTTTCCCTTTTGAGAATCCACGGTGATGATGTAATCCTCGGGGGTCATATCCTTGAGCTCCTCGTCCGTCGTCATATTTATTCCGAATTCGATCATCATATTTGCCGTAGCGGTGCGTTCCACACAACCATGGTGACAGATGATCGTCACTATATTGAAATTCTCAAGCAAAACCTGTAAACCGTAGGCGCTTGCGATAGCATCGGGGTCGGGGAAATTGTGCGTCTGGATAAACACGCGGTGTCCTTTGAGCAGGTCGATGAGTTCGCTTAATTTGGGGATCGTCGTCATTGCAAATGGCTCCTTAATCATTATAGACCATAGCGGGTGAAAAAATTTTCACAACGCCTATGTATATATTGTAGCATATTTTTCAACCTTATTCAAGAGGAAATGTACAATACCGATTCGTAAAAATAAACAAAGGTTTTTTAACATTTTCGTCAAAAAGTAAATTTTATGTTAATTTCCCATTATTTACCTTAATATTTGCCTGCATTTCGCTTAAATAACACTTGATAAATTACAGATACTACTTTTACCGATCAACGAAAGGAATGATATTCTTGAAAAAAATACTGTCCGCGCTGCTTGCGGCAATATTGTTCAATACAACCGCTTACGCGATACCGTCGCATAGTGAGCTGCTCGAATTCGACAACAAAAAAATAGCCTACGGAATGGGAGTAGAAACAGACAGCGGAAACCGTCCTCTTGGCGCGGTCTCGGCGGAGCGCGAATACGGTGACAAGGGCGCGCTTTTTATCGGCGAGGCAGCCAACAAGCGTCTCTGGCTCACGTTCGACGAGGGCTATGAAAACGGTTACACTGCTCAGATACTTGATACGCTCAAAGCAAAGAATGTCCGTGCCGTTTTCTTTGTGACCTACGATTACGCGTCGAAAAATCCCGGACTTATCAGGCGAATGATCGACGAGGGGCACACCGTCGGCAACCACACCTACTCGCACCCCTCCCTCCCCGAATGCACTCCCGAGGAGCTTTACAACGAGCTTGGTATGCTGCACAGATATATCAAGGAAACATTCAACTACGATATGTATGTTATGCGCCCGCCAAAGGGGGAATTCTCAGAGCGCGTGCTTGCCTGCGCCAAAAATATGGGCTACACGACTGTCCTCTGGAGCTTCGCGTATCAGGATTGGGAAACCGACAATCAGCCCCCCATCGACGCAGCATATAACAAAATAACCTCCAAAACGCACAACGGCGCGGTCTATCTGCTTCACGCCGTCAGCGAAACGAACGCCAACGTTCTCGGCAGAGTTATTGACTACTGGCGCGAAAACGGCTATATCATTACCCCCATGTAATGAAACAGGCAGGAGCGCGGCTTCTGCCTGTTTTTGATTATTCCACATATCCGGGAGTTTCTTCCGTATAGCCGGGCGTATTTCCAGTTTCGCCGGTTCCGGAGGGTTCCTCGGTTGTTTCAGAGGTTTCGGGAGCATTGCCTGTCAGGCTAGCGAATACCTCCGCGGTGCGCGAGGTCGGACGTTCAAAGCAGCGTGAGTCCACAAATCTAAGCTCCGCGCCGTCCGAGAGATAACCGTTGAGGTACTGATTGTCGGAGATATCATACTCTGAAAGGCTGTTGTCGGCAATAATGAAAGTCGGCGCTGCACATTCCAGCTCCTCCGGTGAAATATAGCCGTTCTGCGTACACATATTCGTGCCGCCAAGACCGAGCACGGCGCTCTCGAAGCAGTCTGTGCCCGCGACCGTGAGCTTTTCCGTCACATAAAGGAACGTGTACGGCTCAACCGACTTTGCCGCCTTTTCCAGAGCGGAACGGGCGGATCTTCCGATCTGCATAGCCGTCGTGACGTCCTTTTGACTGTCGGTGTATTCCCTGCCGTAGAACGCCATGGAGATATCGGTATACAGCGCAGAATACTCGTCCATATTGCTCGGAACCGTCGCGTTCAGCACCGCAATGCCCGCCTGACTTAACGTATAAGCCTCTCGCTCCGACAGCGCCGACAATGTGAACACCGCGTCGGGTTTGAGCGCGATTATCTTGTCAAGATCGGGATTTTCGGTGCTTCCTACTTTTTCGAGTGAAAGACCCTCGGGATAATCGCAGTAGCTGCTTACTCCGACAAGCGTATTTTTGAAGCCAAGCTCACATATTATCTCGGTAGCGGCGGGCGAAAGGCTGACGGCTTTCCCGACCGCTTTTTCCAGACGAACGCCGCAGCAGGTTATCGGGAATGGAGTGCGCTCGGGCGTGGAGATGTCGCCGCCCGAAACGACTATCTCGGAGGGCGTCGAGCTTTCCGCGTCTTCCCTGTCGCAGCCCGTCAGCAACAGAGCGCTGCCAATAATTATCAATAAAGATGTTTTCAAAAATTTGTTCATAATTTAATACTCCAGATCAAGTGTTATTCTTCCGTCAAGCCAATCCACGAACTGCCGCGCCGTTCTCGGGGAACGTCCGCCGCGCTTTAGCGCAAAGCGCTCCGCAGCGGCGAACAGACGCTCCCCGGGAACGTCCAGCCCCTTATCGGCGGCGAGCTTCTGCACGATATCGAGATAGACCTGCTTGTCGGGCTTCATAAACGTGATAAACAAGCCGAATCTGTCCGCGAGCGACATACTCTCGTCGATAGCGTCCGCGCCCGAGATTTCACGGGCGGCTTCCGTCTCGCGTACTATCTTGCGGCGGTTGGTGGTCGCGTAGATAAGTATATTATCGGGCTTTGCGGCGAGAGAGCCTTCCAATGCGGCTTTAAGTATGCCGAAGCGGTCGTCGTTTTCGGCAAAGGCGAGGTCGTCTATCGTCACGATGAATTTCAGCGGAATCTCTTTCAGCTTGCGGAAAAGCGTGGGAAGCACCGCCACATCGTTCTTGGAAACCTCGACCATTCGCAGCTCGGGATATTCGTTGAGGATAGCCTTGACGGTACTGGATTTTCCCGTGCCGCGGTCGCCGTACAGCAGAACGTTCTGGGCGGGCTTTCCGCGCAGAAAGCAAATCGTATTGTCAATGACCTGCCGCCGCTGCGCCTCATAATTTTTAAGGTCGGTAAGGCGGATCTTGTCCGTTTCCCCGATCGGTCGAAGCTCGCCGTCAAATGTGAACGCCTTGTATTTCGCGAACATTCCGTTTCCGTGAACCTTGACGTAATGAATAAAATACTCGGCGGCATAGTCGAAGCTGCCGCTGTCGAAATACGGCAGACTCATAAAATCGTAGTCCGAGTATTTTGCGGAGAGCTTGGTTTTAAGTTCCCGTGAAATCGTTTTCGCAAGCTCCGAAATCACCGCGACGTCGTGCTCGACCGCTTCTCTGCGAGGCTCGGTGAGATTTTTCGCGCACTCGGTAAGTATCGGCGAGTCCGAGAAAACCAGCATATCGTGAAGATAATCGCCGAGCGTTTGACCCTCCAACGCCAGCGCGCGGACTATCTCGGCATAGCCCTCCACACTTTCCAACGCGGATTCACCGAAAAGCCTTGAAAAGCCTTTCAGCAGCGGATCGTTTTTTACGTTAAAGCAGCAAATGCTTGCTATCTTTTTTCCATAATCCTCCATATTTATTCCCCCTTTATCTGTTCTATCAAATAATCCAAATCGGCGAGAGTGTTCATATTGCCGAACAGATTTCTGAACTTTGCCGCGCCGCTTATCCCCCTGATGTACCACGCCGCCTGCCGCCTTGCTTCTTTCATTCCCGTGCGCTCGCCCTTGTCGTCAACGAGAAGCGCGATATGACGGCGCATTATCGAAAGCTTTTCGTCGAGGTCGGGTTCCGGACGAACAGACTTTCCGCCGAAATAGTCGCGAATCTGCCCGAAAAGCCAAGGTCTGCCGTAGCTGCCGCGCCCTATCATCACAAGGTCGCAGTTTGTGTACTCGTACATACGTTCGCAGTCCTCGGGGCTTGAAACGTCGCCGTTGCCTATAACGGGTATCGAGACCGCCTGCTTGACCATCTTTATGATTTCCCAATCCGCTTTTCCCGAATAAAGCTGCTCCTTGGTGCGCCCGTGAACGGCAATCGCCGCCGCGCCGCTTTGCTCCGCTATTCGGGCAAGCTCCACGGCGTTGACATGATCGTCATCCCAGCCCTTGCGTATCTTCACCGTCACGGGGATATCCGTCGCCGAGACCGCCGCCTTTATCAGCTCCCCGAAAAGCCTGGGAGTTTTCATAAGCGCGCTCCCCGCGCCGCCCGTGACTATCTTCGGCATTGGACAGCCCGCGTTGATGTCAATAATATCGGGCTTGTACTGCTCGGCGATCTTGACCGCCTTGTACATGAACTCCGGCTCCGCGCCGAAAAGCTGCACCGCCATGGGGCGCTCGCTTTCCGTGACGGTCAGCAGCGCAGCAGTCTTTTTGTCGGAATAGCACAAGCCTTTGCAACTAGCCATTTCACCGACGCAATACGCCGCGCCGAATTCCTTTGCCATTATGCGGTAAGCCTTGTCCGCTACGCTCGCCATGGGAGCGAGAGCGGCGGTTTTCTCTATCTTAACTTGTCCGATCTGTATATATTCCAAAATATTACATTCCTTGTATCACTTGTTCTCTTGATGACGGTTATCGAAAGTGCCTATCTGACCCGAATACAGAAAAAACAGGTCAATAAGCGATTTATGGTACGGGATAAACTCGCCGCTATCTATCATCGCGAGTATCTCCTATTTTGTCGCCCACTTGACCGCCCGGACTTCCTCGTATTGAAGCTTCAGCAAGGAAATATCGACGTCGCGCATCACACACCAGATATCGTCAAATCCGGCATCAAAATTTATCGTTACGCGCGGTCTCTCGCCGTCAAGCGATATCGGCAAACCTATCTCTTCCCTGACCTCGCGCTCGGCGGCGGTTTGGCTCGTATCGCCCGAAACGGCGGAGCCGCCGACGGTCACGTCCCACATATTGCTCCAGTCCTCCTTGAACGGCTGGCGCTGTTGTATAAGCATTCGTCCGTCGCTTCCGAATATGCAGACGTGTACCGCAAGGTGAAAACGCCCGGGCGGTATCTGTTCGCCGCGTTCTATGATCTCGCCCGTTTTTACTCGGTCGATATCGTAAAGATCCCATTTTTCTGCCATTTTGTGATCCTCCTTTGCCGTTTTCACACAATATTCATCAAATATTATACCATATTTTGCAAAACTTTTCAAGGGGCTATTGTATTTTTCACAAAAATATGATACAATATATTGGCAGGAAAAAAATTCAAGCATCGGGAGTTAAAATGACAAGCGCTAAAACAACGGGAAAAGGCGGCAGAGTTTATCTGCTGGACGAAATAAGGGGACTGGCTATCATCTGTATGGTCGTGTACCATACGATGTACGATCTGAAGTACATTTTTAACGTGGACGTACCCATCTTCTTCGAGGGTTGGTTCGACGTTATACGCGATATTTTTGCGGGAACGTTCATTTTTATATCGGGCGCGGTTTGCAGATTTTCGCGCAATAACCTCAAACGTGGTGTTCAGTGCTTCTTTCTGGGCATGATAATCACTTTTGTTACGCCGTTCTTCTCCGAGGGAGCTGTTTGGTTCGGAATTTTACATTTTCTGGGAATTTCAATGATGCTGTTCGTTCTCGGCGAAAAGCTGTTCGATTTTCTGCCGCCGCTCGCGGGGCTGCTGATCTTCGGGGTTTTGTTTGTGCTGACGATTCACGTTCCCGATATTTATGTTGACGAATTCAAAAACATCACATACGGATTTTTCGGGATAAAGGGCGTGTTTGAGTGGAATATCCCCGCGGCGGCGCACGTTGATCAGTTGTTTCCGTTCGGGCTTCATTCGCCGAGCTTCGGCTCGTCGGACTATTTCCCGCTGCTGCCGTGGTTTTTCCTGTTCGCGGCGGGAAGCTATTTCGGCGTGTGGGCGAAAGAAAACGCGCTCCCGAAATTCTTCTACAACAAGCATATGGGCTGGCTGTGCGCCGTTGGACAGCACACGATCTGGATATATATGCTTCACCAGCCCGTAGTTTTTGGAATATGCTCCCTTATTTTTAAATAATTCCCAAAAATAACGGAATTCTTTTAGGCTTGCAAAATCCGAAATAATATAGTATAATTGTAAATGTGTAAAAGACGAAAGACATTAGAAGCGGAACATATATGAAAGGTAGGATCATATGAACAATACAATTATTATCCCCGCTATTTCTCTGCGCGGACTGGTAGTTTTCCCGTCGATGGTGCTGCACTTCGACGTCGGCAGAGATCGCTCCGTAAACGCTCTCAAGGCGGCTGCGGGCAGCGACGGGCTTATTTTCCTTGTAGCTCAGAAGGATCCGGCGGAAACCGATCCATCTCCGGACGACATATACGATGTGGGCGTAGTTGGACAGATTAAGCAGCTTCTGACTACACCGGACGGCTCTACGCGCGTTCTGGTCGAGGGACTTTACCGCGCGAAAACAGTAAAGTTTATTCCTTCAAAGGACTACCTTAAATTTGAAGTTAAGCAATATCCGCAGCGCGGCACGGCGCTCTCAGAGTCAACGCAGACCGCGGTAAAGCGCGCGCTTAAGGAATCGTTTGACAACTACGCGCAGGTATCGCCGAAAATGCCGAAAGACCTTTACGAGAGCATTATCGCCGAGGAGGACTGCTCGCGGCTGTTTGACAAGGTGGTTTTCAATGTTGTGCTGAAGCTGGAAGATAAACAGGCGCTGCTCGAAACCAACGGTACGCTTCAACGCATGAAAAAGCTGATCTCCCTGCTGGACGGCGAGATCGAGATACTGATGACGGAGATCGAGATCCAAGAGCAGGTTCGCGAGCAGGTCGACAAGAACCAGCGCGAATACTACCTCCGCGAGCAGATAAAGGCGATATCAAAGCAGCTCGGCGACTCTGACGACCCCATTGACGAATGCGAGGAGTACATAGAGAAGATAAAGGCGCTCGGACTTGCGGAGGAACACGAAGAAAAGCTGATAAAGGAAGCGGAAAAGCTTGCGCGTATGTCGGGAAGCTCCCAGGAGGCTGCCGTCCTGCGCAACTATCTGGACACGGTGCTGTCCGTTCCTTTTAATAAGAGGACTAAGGATAAACTGAACATCGACGCTGCCGCGAAGCAGCTTGACAAGGATCACTACGGGCTTGCAAAGGTAAAGGAGCGTATTCTCGAAACGCTGTCCGTAAGGGCGCTCGCTCCCGACGTAAAGGGACAGATAATCTGCTTGTACGGTCCTCCCGGAGTTGGCAAAACCTCGATAGGACGCTCCGTTGCCGAAGCGCTTGGGCGCAAGTACGCGCGCATATCGCTGGGCGGCGTCCGCGACGAGGCGGAGATTCGCGGACACAGAAAGACCTATGTCGGCGCTATGCCCGGACGAATTATCGCGGCGCTCAGACAGGCTAAGACGATAAACCCCGTTATTCTGCTTGACGAGATAGACAAAATGGGCAGCGACTACAAGGGAGATCCGTCCTCGGCTATGCTGGAGGTTCTCGATTCCGAGCAGAACAACGCGTTTGTCGACCACTACATCGAGATTCCCGTAGACCTTAGCGAGGTGCTGTTTATCACTACAGCGAACAGTCTGGACACGATCCCCGCGCCGCTTCTTGACCGAATGGAGGTTATCGAGCTGTCGAGCTACACGCGCGAGGAGAAGTTCAACATCGCGAAAAAGCACCTTGTTCCAAAGCAGCTCAAGAAGCACGGCGAAAGCTCCGCAACGCTGAAGATAAACGATAAGGCGCTCTACTCGATCATCGACAGCTACACACGCGAGGCAGGAGTACGCAAGCTCGAACGCAAGATCGGCGAGATCTGCCGCAAGACCGCGAGAAAACTCGTTTCGGGCGAAAAGACGGTCAAGGTCACCGAGGGCAATCTGAATGAATACCTCGGCGCGAAAAAGTACCGCCCCGAAACGCTTGCCGCTCACGACGAGGTTGGCTTGGTGAACGGTCTGGCGTGGACTTCCGTAGGCGGAACTATGCTGCCGCTGGAGGTCCTGGTGCTGGAAGGCACGGGCAAGACCGAGTTTACGGGCTCGCTCGGCGACGTTATGAAGGAATCCGCGAAGATCGCGGTTTCGCTGGCGCGTTCGCTTGCCGAGAAGTACGACATCGACCCGGGCTTCTATAAAAATAAGGACATTCACGTTAACGCTCCGGAGGGCGCTGTTCCCAAGGACGGACCGTCTGCGGGCGTTACGCTCACGACCGCGCTTATTTCCGCGCTTTCCGGAACTCCCGTTCGCCGCGACGTGGCTATGACGGGCGAGATAACGCTGCGCGGAAAGGTACTGCCGATCGGCGGTCTTAAGGAAAAGACTATGGCGGCATACCGCGCGGGAATAAAGACGGTTTGTATACCTAAGGATAATGAACCGGATCTTGACGAGATTGACGAAAAGGTTCGCGAGAATATCAGGTTCGTGGTCGCGGAGGATATTTCCACCGTGCTTGAAACGGCGCTTGTTCTGCCGAATTGCAGGACAATAAAGCCGGTTGAGGTAACTCAAAAGAAAAAGGCGCTCCCGAAAAAATCCGAGATAAAGAAGCCCGTTCTCAACGCATGATTTGGGGCGCGGTTTTCGGGGATATTATCGGCTCTTACTATGAAGTCCACTGCACGAAAAATTACGGCTTTGAGCTTCATAGGGAGTCGGCATTTACGGACGATACGGTTATGACGGCGGCGGTTTGTAAAGCGATCGTGCTTGACAGCCGCCCCGTTTCGTTTTATCGGCTGAACGCGCGGGCACTTGAATTTGCCGCGCAGTACAAACAGTTTTACTCGTATTACCCGAACGCGGGCTACGGGCAGATGTTCTCGGAATGGGCGCGCGAACGCGGCTTTTCGCGGCGGCGGAGCTACGGAAACGGCGGCACAATGCGTGCCGTGCCGATAGGGTTCGCGTATGATACATTGGAACAGACGCTTCTGCAAGCGAAAGCAAGCTGCCTGTACACTCACAACTCGCGTGAGGCGATAACGGGAGCTAAGGCTGTCGCAGCGGCGGTATGGCTTAGCCGTCACGGAAAGTCAAAGGACGAAATTAAATCGTTTATTGAGCGGGAGTTCCGATATGACTTGTCAGTGCCGATAGCGAAGTTACGTGATGGGTATGTGTTCGACAGCCGCGCGGGGTACTCCGTGCCGCCGTCGATAGCGGCTTTTTTGCAGTCGGAGGACTATGAAAGCGCGGTGAGGAACGCGGTTTCTCTCGGCGGCGACGCGGATACAATGGCTTGCATAGCGGGAGGTATCGCAGAGGCTTTTTACGGGGAAATTCCGCTATACATACGGGATTTCTGCGAATTAAGACTTGACGGGACTATCAAGAGGGTAATAAATGAGTTCAACGATAAATTCAACCGAGGCTGAGATAGCTCGGTTCTTTCAAAAGCGCGTCAGAGAGCGGATAATTTATCTGACGACCTCGAAAAAGCGCGGGGAAATTTTTGGAAAGCTGGCGCATACCGCCGAGGATTATCTGGACTGCTCCCTGATTGTTGAAAAGAGCGATTTTCCTATGGAGCGCGAAATTATAAAAAAGTATCTCGGCAAAACGGTTTATGCAATGGCGGAGCACTCGGCTTTGAACGGCAAGGTCGTCGATACGGACAAAGCACTGGACGAGCTTTGGAGCTGTGGTGTGCCCTATATGCTTTACGGGAGCGGCTATCTCTATGTGGAAACGGAATATGACTTCTCGGAACACACCTCGTATATATTGTCAAGATAACGGTGCCGCAGCGGCAAAAGTCGCAAGCGAGCAGCGTTGCGTAGCGGACAAACGAAGTGAGGGAGCGGAGCAATGCTGCTCGGCTAGCGAACGAAGCGAAGCGCAGTGAGCGGTGCGAGCTTTTGCCATTTAAAATAAGGAGAAATTATGAATTACAACAACGCGAAATTTTTCACTTCCTACGGAAAGCTTGAGCAGATACCCGCTTCAACGCGCACGGAGATCGCGTTTTCGGGGCGGTCGAACGTCGGGAAGTCCTCGCTGATAAACAAGATATTCAACAGGAAATCTCTGGCGCGCGTGTCTGCGGTTCCCGGGAAGACGGCGACTATCAACTTTTATGAGCTGGAAAATATTTACTGCGTGGACTTGCCGGGCTACGGCTACGCTAAAGTGTCAAAGTCCGAGAAGCAGAGCTGGAATCGGCTTATCGGGGGTTATCTCTCTGCCGACCGCGAGCTTGCGCTGGTGTTTCAGCTTATCGACTTCCGCCACCCCCCTACCGCCGACGATCTGTCTATGGTGAATTATCTGATAGACGGCGAATTCCCGTTCGTTATCGTGCTGACAAAGGCGGACAAGCTCTCGAAAAATCAGCGTGCGGAGCGGCGCAAGGAGCTTCTGAACGAACTGCCGTGCGCGGAAGAACTGACGATAATCGAGTTCTCGACGGAAACGGGCGAGGGCGTGGACGAAATACGCGCGATAATCGAGGAGATCGCCGGGGAGGAGTAAGTTATGCCCAAAAGCATACGAATTGCAGTAATGGCGGATATTCACAGCAACTATGAGGCGTTTAAAACTTGTGTTGATGAAACGGAGAAAACGGGCATATGCCACTATATTCTTTTAGGAGACTATCTGGGGGATATGGCTTGTCCACAAAAAACAATGCGGCTGATACGGTATTTAAAGGAAAAATATAACTGTGTTTTTATCAGAGGTAACAAAGAGGAATACTGGATAAATCACCGCAAAAACAAAGATGAGAAGTGGGAGCTTGGAAACAGCGGCAGCGGTATGCTTTGTTATAATTATGAAAGTCTTTCCGACGAGGATATTGACTTTTTCGAGGAAATGCCGATATCGCAGACGATAAAATATGAGGGTTATCCGGATTTTACCGTATGTCACGGTTCGCCTTTCAGAGTAAATCAAAGTATGCGCTCGGATCACGAATATATTGATAAGCTCACGGCAAAGCTGCCAACGCGGCTTACGATATGCGGACATTCACACCACCACGAAGATTACACAAGAAATAACAACAGAATTATAAATCCCGGCTCGGTCGGGTTACCGCTGGGATGCGGCAGAGCGGCGGCGCAATTTATGATTTTAAACGGACACGGTAGCTTATGGAAGCCCGAGTTTTTATCTCTGCCATACGATATCGAAAAAACCATATCGGAAATGGATGAGGAATTGCTGTACGAAAAAGCGCCATGCTGGTACAAAATGACCAAGCATATGCTTATGACGGGAGATAATCTATATGTTGCAGCTATCAGAAAGGCAAATGAGCTTTATTTAAACGATACGGGCGTAACAATATGGAAAGATTTTCCCGAAGAATATTGGGAAAGGGCGCTTGGAGAATTAGGAATTTGAAAAAATTTTTAAAATGTTTAAAAAATCCCTTGACAAATAGAAAATCATATGTTATAATATTTATGCTGTTCTAAAGACA
>CAYWIP010000018.1:0-34117 GCA_964458395.1 uncultured Ruminococcus sp. | reverse complement strand
ATACCGACGATCTTCCCCCGCCCGGGCGCGTTGTCGGCATTGGCGACATTTCCTTGCTTGCCGCGGCGGCGGAAAGCGGAAAATTTACTGCGGAATATATTGACGAACTCGTCGGATATTCCTCTGAAAACGGCAGCACAGAGGTCACCGCATGGCTTCTCGACTACAAAAACCGCACATTCGGCTTTGACGGAGGAGATAATTTTGCGATGTAAAGCACTGTACGAATTTGAAGATCATAACAGCTATTTAACGCTGAAAAAATTTCTCGCGATGGACGAAAGCACCGTTGCAAGCATAACTATCCCGACCCTGTGCGAGGGCTTGTCGGTTCTTGAAGTGGGCTTTGAAGCGTTTGCGGGAGCGCGTTATCTGCGTTCGGTAACGATCCCCGAGAGCGTTTACAGGCTCGGCGGCGGAGCGTTCCGCGGTTGTACCGCGCTGGAGAGCGTCCGCGTTCCCGGGAGCGTTCAGCAGATCCCCGCGGCGGCGTTCCTCGATTGTACCGCGCTGAAAAGCGCCGAGCTGTGCGGGGGCATACGTTCGGTAAATGCAAACGCGTTCAGAAACTGCGCGTCTCTGGAGAGCGTTTCGCTCCCGAAAAGTCTGCAAAGCATTGAAAGCTGCGCGTTCCTCGGCTCTCCGAAGCTGCCGCCCGAGATCATTCTGACGGGGCTTATCCGCAGCCCCGATCTGTCGCAGCCGATAAGAGCGCTCCACGATATCGAATGGGACAGCGCGCTCCGTCCCGACGTTTTTTCGCTCGCGGTAAAGCACGGCAGCTTCAGCGGGAAAATGCTGACCGAAGCGCTTTTCCGCATAGCGGAGCAGGGTCCGTCGGAGAACCTCGCTATCGCGGCGCGGGCGGACTTGCTCGACGACCGGGAGCTTGCCGATAAGTTGCTCGAACGTGCGGCAAACGCGGAAAACGCCGAGACCGCCGCGTGGCTCCTCGAATACAGCCGCCGTAAATTCGGCTTTGAAACGGAGGACGACTATGCATTGTGACGAGAACTTCGGCTACGTTGATGAGGGCGATCATTTTACTCTCGTCGAGTATCTCCAAAAGAATATACTCACGGCGACAAGAGCGGATATTCCCGCGGAGTTTAACAAAAAGCCCGTTACTGCGATCGGCGATAAAGCCTTTAAGGACGCGGTGTATTTAGAGTGCGTAACGTTCCCCGACAGCGTGACTTCAATAAATTTTGAAGCGTTCAGCGGATGCTCGTCTCTGCGCGAAATAGTATGGGCGAACGGGCTTGCGCACATCGGATACGGCGCATTTGAATGGTGTACGGCGCTGGAGCGGCTTGAACTGCCGGAGGGCTTGCGGGATATAGATATGTATGCGTTCGGCAAATGCTTGTCTCTTAAAGAAGTCACGCTGCCGCACAGTCTCGGAGCGCTGGAATTTTATGTTTTCCGGGATTGCTCCGCTCTTGAAAAGGTCGTTTTCCTCAACAAGGATATCTTGATTGAAAACTACGCTTTCAGCGGCTGTGAAAGTCTTCCCGCCGAAACGCTCATGTATCAGCTTATACTCTCCTGCGATATAAATAAACCGTTCGCGTGGTATGACGACGTTCTTTCCTACGATTTTGACTTTGACGACGAAACGGCTTTGCGCGAGGATGTTTTCGCGCTTGCCATGGAGCATGACAGCTTCAGTCACGTCGACAAGCAGTCGCTGTTCTCAATGCTGCTGCGAGAGGAGCTTATGGAGTGTTATTTCCCGTATATGAAAACCAACGGCTGGATATATCGCGACGAACAGATAAAGGGGCTTGCGAAGGCGTTGTGTTTCTACCTCGGCGGCAAAGTCATACATATGCTGGAGGAGGCGGAGTGGTTCGCGGAAAAGGAGCTGTTTTCGCGGCTGTACGACAGTCTGCTTGACGCGGCTCTTGAAACGGAAAACACCGAGCTTACGGCGTGGATCCTTGAATACAAGAACCGGCATTTCGGCTTTGACCCTATCGATCCGGAGGATAAATATGAGCTTTAACGGTGACAACGAGGAGCTTTGGCAGTTCTTTGAATTTGAGAAGACCGATAACGGCTGTCGGCTCGCGCGCTATCTGCGGAAGGACGACCCGGGTATAACCGAGCTTGAGATTCCGTCCAAATTCCGTTCGCTCACGGTGAGGAGCATTTCCGCGAACGCTTTTGAGGACGCGGTATTTCTGAGATCGGTCGCCGTTCCCGAGACCGTCGCGGCTATGGGCCGCAGCGTTTTTAAGGGCTGCCGCGCGCTCTCCGAGATCTTTCTTCCCGAACGTTTGCGGCTTATCGAGTACAGAACGTTCATGGACTGCGGCTCGCTGACGCGCGTTGTCGTTCCCGAGGGCGTGGGGATAATACGCACGGGCGCTTTCCAAGGCTGCGCGGCGCTTGAGGAGGTCGTTCTGCCCGAGAGCGGCTGCATACTCTACTCCGGCTCGTTCCGCGATTGTCCGAGTCTGCGGAGCGTTGTGTTCCCCGAAAAGGACAAGGTAACGCTGCTGAGCCCGGTGTTCGAGGACTGCCCGCTGCTTCCCGCGGAAACGCGTATGTACGCGCTTATCGGCTTGAACGACCTTGACAAGCCGTTCGTTTACAACGTAAATTTCGACTGGGAGACCGCTCTGCGCGAGGATGTTTTCACGCTTGCGGTGCGGCACAAAAGCTTTGTGAACGTCGGAAGCGAAACGCTTTTCAAGCGGCTCATCGACGACGGGCTTATCGGGCTGCTGCCGATAGCCGAGGAAATTCTCGACGACAGGCTTGCCGAAACGCTTATCGCCTACTCCGCCGAACGCGGCAGAACCGAGATCACCGCGTGGCTGCTGAACTTTAAAAAATCTCCCGATGATCTGTCAATTGAACAGATAATAAATGAGCGGTTCGACCTTTGATCCGCTCATTTGTTCATATAACTATGAATCAGAGTTTTTAACGTTTTTAACAGCTTTTTCAACAAAACAAAAGGCGGTATGGTGCAAAAAGGGCGAATTTTGCGGGAAAGCTGTTGAAAACTCCTCCGATTTATTAAGTTTTCAACAGTTTTAACCCGCCTTTCAACAGTTTTTACGGTTGAATGGGTGGAATATTTTCACCCGTTTTTTACGGAAAGTAATAGCTTTTTGCGTCAAACTTTTTGTGATTTTTTACACGTTGCCACACGTCACCGCACGTCACCACCCGAAAAGCTGACGTTCGTAACGTTCGAACGCGTACTCCATGGCGTCGAGGCTGTCGATATCCGACGTGCCGTCGTCGAGCCTTACGTCCTTGTGGAGACAGCTCTCGTCCCAGAGGGCGCTTTGTATCGCCTCTATGACGTGCGGACAATCCTCCGACACGAAGAACCGCCCCGCCGCGATAAGGCGGTTCAGCATATTTATGCGTGTGTTGACGGGCTTTTTCAGCGCGTTGCGCACCTCGATCCTCGCCGTCTGTCGGAAGCTCTTCACCAGAAGCTGCTCGGCGCTGTCGCAATATGCCGCCGACAATGACGGGAAACGTTCGCGCTCGCGCTCGGAATACCCGGCGAAGCTGTTTATCAGGCTCTCCGCGGATCGGTTGCGCTTATCGTAGAACTCCGACAGCACATACACGTTTCGGAATCCTTTGTCAAAGCCGACATGGACGAACGCCGACGCGCTGCCGTTTCCGCCGTAATCCACGCCTATCGTGGACGTTATCAGCGGGCTTTCCTCCAGCTTTTCGGCTAATTTCTCCGACGTTATTATATTTGCCGAGGTGAACTCCTCGTAGATCCTGCCCTCCGCGGCTACCCATTCGCCGAGGATATAGCGCTCGTAGAACGCGCCGTGGAACTCCTTTTTCAGCGCCGCCACATAATCGGCGGGGAGGAACGGATTATCGTCGAGCGTGAACTTCAGCGAAAGAAGATCGAGACTTTTATTGTCGAGATAGCCTCGCTTGACCCAATGCGCGGGCGCGTCGGGGTTCGTCGTCGCGAAGAGCTTCGCGCCCTCCTCGGATAACCGAGACAAGAGCATTACGAAAAATTCCTCATTGAATAGCGTCAACTCGTCGCAATACGCTCCCGCGAGGGTCATTCCGCGTATCTTGCCCTCCGCCTGTGAATTCGACGCGCCCTCGAGATATATCTTCCTCCCGAAAAGTCTGCCCTCTTTCTTATACATATTGTATGTGAACGCGTCCCCGAGCAGCTCTTTCAGCGGCTCAAGCACGTTTCTTTTGAGCGTTGTCAGCGTTTTTGCCGACATCAGGTACGCCTTGTCTCCGGGCGAGCCTGCTACCCATAGCGCCCACATTATCATTGAGATGTAGGTCTTGCCGCTTCGCACGCTCCCCTCGAATATATTTATTCGCCGCAAGCCGCCGTTTTTCAGCAGAAGCAGCGCTTCTTTTTGTTTTGGTGAGAATTTCATCTTTAAGATCTCCTTGTCTTTTATCGCGTTTGTAATTTAAAAAGGCGGGGCGCGACACGATGTCGCAGGGTGACCGCCCAAAGCGCGGCAAGGACGCCGCGCAGCAAAGGCGGTCACACCGCGAGGGCTTGCATAAAAGAAGCATAACCTTTTATTACGTTCCCCGCGCGATAGCGCTGCAAGCCCGAGTGCCCCGCCGGCGGCTTCGGCGAGTGCGCCCGACGATCCGCCGCCCGGATCTGCCTTCGGTAACGAGCGCGGCTATCGGCGGCGGTGAGGAGGGGGCGCGAACCGAAGCTCTGCGCTGCCGCATTTTCCGACCGCTTAATCGTCCTCCGACAGGCTGTTATATGCTCCGATAAGCTCCGCCAGCTTGTCCGACGGGGCTTGCTCCGAATTCTCGGAAAAAACCTCGAACACCAGCTTCCAGACCTTTGCCAGCTTCTCCAGATCCTTTTCGGCATATGCCGCGATAAGCTCGTCGTCGTTTAAAAATTCCATAAATTTGTTCCCGAAGCTCACCAGATTATCGGTGTTTTCCGCAAAGTACTCCTTTGCTCTCTTATCCTTTTCGGACATCACCTCACCTCCTTAGTCCGTGAACTCATTCTATCACCGCGAAAACTGCAAATTACTGCAGGGTTCTTGAAAAATCACGAAAAAAATGCTACAATATAGAAAAGGGGGCGGCGCTGTATGGAATTGCCTTTTCAAATCGCCGAAATTCTTGAACGGCTGGAGAGCGCGGGGTTTTCCGCTTTTGTGGTAGGCGGGTGCGTCCGCGACGCGCTTATGGGAAAAACTCCGCACGACTATGACATTACTTCCTCCGCGCTGCCGAACGAGGTCGGGCGCGTCTTCGGCGGTTTCCGCGTTATCGGGACGGGGATAAAGCACGGCACGGTCACGCTGCTGTACAAGGGGCAAAGCATCGAGATAACCACGTTCCGCGTCGACGGGGAATACGCGGACGGCAGACATCCGGATTCGGTGACGTTCTCGCGCGATATCCGTGACGACTTGTCGCGGCGCGATTTCACGATGAACGGGATCGCGTTTAACCCGAAAACGGGCTTTGTCGATCCGTTCGGCGGCGAGGGGGATATCCGCGCGCGCGTTATCCGCTGTATCGGCAGCCCCGGGCTGAGGTTCTCGGAGGACGCGCTGAGGATCTTGCGCGTGGTGAGGTTTTCGGCGGTGCTGGGGTTTGAGATCGACGGGGAGACCGCTCGGGCTATGATCTCGCACAAGAGCGATCTGCACAAGGTTTCGGCGGAGCGTATATTCTCGGAGCTGAAACGGGCGGTCTGCGGCGGCGATATCGGGCGCGTTATGCTTGAATTCCCGAAGATCTTCGCGGAGATACTGCCGCCGCTCGGAGAACAGATAGGGTACGACCAAGGCTCGAAATATCACGACAGTTCTTTATACGAGCATACCGCGCGCGCCGTCGCCGCCGCTCCCGAAGAGCCCGCGCTGCGGCTGGCTATGCTGTTTCACGATATGGGGAAGCCGCTTTGCCGCAGCGTCGGGGAGGACGGCGAATGTCACTACTACGGTCACGCCGAGCGGAGCGCGGAGCTTGCGGACGGGCTTTTGCGCATGCTTAAATGCGACAACGCTCTGCGCGGACGCGTCTGCGATATCGTCAGGTATCACGATATTCCCGTTGACACGTCGCGGAGGTATATCCGGCGGCAGCTCTCAAAGCACGGGCTTGAGGGCTTTCGCGATATTATGAACGCGCATATCGCGGACGATCTCGCTAAGGCGGAATTTGTCCGTCCGCGTATTGAGGAGGCGCGGCGGTCTGTTCAGATCGCCGGGGAGATAGCCGCGGCTCAGCCTTGTTTATCGCTTAAGGATCTGGCGGTATCCGGGCGCGATCTTAAGGGTATTGTGCCGCCGTCGCCGCTTATGGGGGAGGTCCTGGCGGCGCTGCTCGGCGAGGTCATCGAGGAAAAGACCGCGAACGAAAAAAACGCGCTCCTTGACAGAGCGCGGGAGATTATTAACGAAAAAACTAACCCTCAAGATCGTAATAGATAGATTTGCTGTGAAAGTCCACGACCGCGATAAAGCCGTGACCGCCAAGCTCGCTTTCGTTTTCGCCGGCGGTTGAAAGCTCCAGACTTACCGAGAAGCGGTCGTCGCCGTTAACGACGGTTATGTCATGGACTGTCATGACCTTGCGGAGCTTTTCAAGAGTGTACGGCTCGCCGTTGTCGTCGTTCTCCTCGTATTCGCCGAGGGTATCCAGATAATCGGGGAGGATATGCTCGATTATTTCATCCTTATGGGCATAGACGTCGCGGAGGGCTTGAATTATCCGTTTGCGGTCGCTCTCCTTATAGCCAGAGACGTAAAGCCAGCCGGGAGGCTCGGCGCCGAACGGCGGGAGGTGAAGCTCCTTGGATTCCAGCTCGTTGAATTTGGTATCGGCGGTAAACTTCATTTTGCCGAGAAGCTCGTCGTCGATCTCGATCTCGGAAACGTATTTTTCCTCGTACTCCGCTTTTGCCGCGGCTTCTCTTTTCCTGTCGCGGCGGCTTGTTACGATCTGCGTTGTGACCGCTGCCGCCCACCAGACCGCTATGAAAATTATCCATGGCATAATATTTTCGGTGATCAGAATACCGAAATGAAGAACGATCAGCGATAAGAGCCAGAGCGCGTACAAGACCGCTCTTACCGCGAGAGCAGATCTTTTGGGGATCGGTTTTTTATAATGTGTTCCTTTGCCGCCGTATGCGGCGGAGGTGATCTTTTCGTATATCACATATACGCCGACGGTCAATATCCACCAGATCAATATCAGGACAATGCCCGTAAGTCTCATAAAGCCGTCGTCATCGCCGTTTGAGGCTAATATTATTATATGGAAAAACGCCAGTATGAAGATCCAAAGCGTAATACCGATTACTTTTATTACTTTCGTGAACGTCCGCATTTTTGTTTAATCCCCCGTTGATTCTCTGAGTATCAGGCTGTGCGGGAGCATATATGTAGATTTGTCCGGCTCGTCGGTCTTCATGTTGGCGATGAGCTTTTCAACTACCGTCTTGCCCTGCAGATAGCACGGCTGCTCGACCGTTGACAGGCGCGGGATAAACATATGCGAATAGGCGATATTATCGAAGCCGAAGAACAGAAGATCCTTGCCGACCGTTATTCCGTGCTGGACGGCGTAGGTCATCGCGCCTATCGAGATAGTATCCGATATCGAGAATATCGCGTCGGGCTTGTTCTGCAGGCTCATAAGCTCCTCGCAGCCGCGCGTGCCCGTATCCGCGTCGTAGTCGCCGTAGAACACAAGCTCCGGGTCGAACGGAATATTCGCCTCCTTAAGAGCGCGCATATAGCCGTTTTCGCGGTCGACCGAGGACTGACTGCGGATCTCGGTCGTGATAAGACCTATGCGCCGTCTGCCCTTGCCGATAAGATAGCTCGTCGCGTCAAAGCCCGCGCGTTCGTTGTCGATGGTCACGCACAAAATATCGTTGATATCCAGCCTTTCAAGGCAGATCGCTATGCGGTAGCGCTTGGACAGGTCGCTTATCGTTTTGCTGTCGAGCTTGGGCGCGAGCAGCACGACGCCGTCTACAGCGCGCGAAAACAACATTCCCAGCAGGTGCATTTCATGCTCGGGGTCGTTGCGCGTGGTGGCTATCAGGATATCGTAGCCGTCGACGTAGGCGGCGTCCTGCATTCCGCGGAGAACATCGCTGTAAAAGCTCTGCTCGGTCGAGCCGATTATCGCCAGTATGCGCTTGGTCTCGCTTTTGCGCAGATCGCGTCCGAGAAAATTCGGGCTGTAGCCCAGCTCCTCGACCGCGCGGTTCACTGCCTGCACCGCCTCCTCCGACACGTTGTTCTTGTTGTTCAATACGCGCGATACCGTTGCAACCGACACATTCGCCGCCTTTGCCACGTCTTTTATCGTGATATTCATAAGTTTTACCTCCTTGATTTTAAGCAAGGGCACTCTGACCGTCATTGTAGAAAAACGGCGGTTAAAAATTTTTGTTCTTAATATATATAATACTACAAAAGTAAAACGTTTTCAATAGGCAAGTTGCACAAAGAATTGCTTGTAATTTTGAAATTGCGGATATTTATCGGTTTTTGCGGCCGCTTCTCGGCTGCGCGCCCGCAATTCGCGAAGCGAATTTGCCGTGAGCGCAGCGAACGGCGGTTTTGCGCTTGCGCAAAACGCGGGCGCACAGCGGCTTTGACGAGTGCCCCGACGCGGGAAACGCCGACGCAGGAGGCGCGAGCCGCGTCGGGGCGCGAGGAGAAGCCTCCCGATTTGCGGCTCTTCGGGTTTTACTCTTGGTCTGCGCCGCAAATCCGACGACGCGTTTTTATATAAATGCCGCGTTAATTTTGCAAAAAGTGTTAAAATATCTTCAGAAAAGCGTTTTAATAATGCGGTTTGTTGTCGAGGCGACTCGCTGCCGCCGAAACTCACGATCTGAAATTGCAGCCTCAAGATTTACCTGCCACCAATTGTTCCTCATAACAAAGGTTTCGGATATATCTTGGACAAATTTATTATAGGCTTGCCGCTTATGTCTATCAGCGGCTTTGGTAGAGGTTGCAGCCTGCGTCCGCAAATCTGCTGCCGCGTTACGCCATAGGAATTACAATGTTTATCAAATCAATTTGCCTTTCATATTTTGCATTTCCTGCTAAGCAGCCGAATATATGCAATTGCTTTTGTTTCTCAAAAAAATATTATTGTATCATAAAATCGTATTATTTTGCTTGAATATCTAATTATTTTGGAGTATCATATCATATAGAAACATTCTTGTTTCCCCGGATAATCAACTTTTTTGAAAGGAGTTCTGTTATGGGTATGACAAATCAACCCGCTTGGCTTGACGATGCGGTTTTTTACGAGATATATCCCCAATCCTTCTGTGACAGCAACGGCGACGGGATAGGAGATTTCAACGGGATAATCGGCAAGCTCGACTACATAAGGGAGCTTGGCTGCAACGCTATATGGATGAATCCCTGCTTTGAATCGCCGTTCGGCGACGCGGGATATGACGTTTCCGACTATTACCGGACTGCTCCGCGCTACGGCACGAACGAGGATCTGAAGCGGCTTTTCGGAGAGGTTCACAAACGCGGTATGCATATACTTCTCGACCTCGTTCCGGGACATACCTCCGTTGAGCACAAGTGGTTCAGGGAGTCAATGAAAGCGGAGAGAAACGCGTATACCGACCGCTACGTCTGGACGGACAGTATCTGGGAAGAGCCGTCGGGTATGGGCTGCATACGCGGGATATCCGACAGAGACGGCTCGTGCGCGGTGAATTTCTTTTCCCACCAGCCCGCGCTGAACTACGGATTTTACAAGACCGACCCCGATAAAAAATGGCAGCAGTCCATGGACAGCGAGGGAGCGCGGGCTACTCTCGATGAGCTTAAGAACATTATGCGGTTCTGGCTCGGATTGGGCTGCGACGGCTTTCGGGTGGATATGGCGGGTTCGCTGGTAAAGCACGATGAGGACAGCAAGGGCACAATAAAATTATGGCAGAATGTCCGCGAGTTCCTCGATAAGGAGTTTCCGAGGGCGGCAATGGTCTCCGAGTGGGGCGAGCCGGATAAGTCTTTGCTGGGCGGATTCCATATGGATTTTCTGCTGCACTTCGGACCGTCGCACTATAACGATCTGTTCCGCTGTGCCGAGCCGTTTTTCTCAAAACGCGGCAAGGGTGATATCTCCGAATTTGTGAAGAAATATATCGAGAATTACCAAAAGTCCGACAAAAAGGGGCTTATCTGCATACCCTCGGGAAATCACGATATGGACAGACTTGCCCGTGATTGTTACGAGAACGATCTTAGGACCGCGTTTGCGTTTCTGCTGTCAATGCCAGGCGCGCCGTTTATTTACTACGGCGATGAGATCGGTATGCGGTATGTGGAAAATCTCGCGTCGGTTGAGGGCGGTTACGGCAGAACGGGCTCGCGCTCGCCTATGCAGTGGGATAATTCTGCAAACGCGGGATTCAGCGCCGCGCCGCCGGATAAGCTCTACATAAAACAGGACGACAGCCCCGAGCGCCCGACGGTAAAGGCACAGATGTCCGACGAGAATTCATTGTATAACGAGATAAAGCGTCTTATCGCCGTTCGTCAGTCGCATTCCGCCTTGCAGAGCCGCGGCGGGATCGAGTTTGTTTACGCCGAAAAAAACGCCTATCCGCTTGCGTATCTCAGAACCGACGAAAACGAAAAGATCCTCGTAATAATAAACCCCTCCGACAGAGAGGTAACGTTTGGCTGCGAATATTCCTTAAAGGAAAAGATATATTCCGTAGGCAGCGGCATTTCCGTAAACAACGGGAAGATCACCGTTCCGCCGTGCTTCGCGGGTTATTTCGAGGTGTGAGCTCAAAATAAAAACAGGCTTGAACGCGTTGTTCAAGCCTGTTTGTTTTAATTCACAATTTGGGGTTTAGTCAACTGTCGAGAACGCGTAGGTCGTGGTGAAGCAGTACTCCTCGCCCGCCTTGAGTACACAGCTCCCGAACTGCGGCTTGTTGGGGGAATCGGGGCAGTACTGGCTCTCAAGGCACAGCCCCGCGTACTTGTCATACTTATGACCGCTCTTTCCCGTTTCGCCGTTAAGCCCTATTCCGATGTAGAACTGGATAGCGGGCTTGTCGGTGCAAACGGTCATGACGCGTCCGCTCGTCGGCTCGGATACCACAGCCGCGGTGCGCATTTTCTTGCCCTCGCCGAGCACGAAATTGTGGTCGTAGCCGTCGGGAAGCCGTCCGTTGTCCATATCCGTGCGGACGGTCTTGGGCGACTGAAAATCGAAAGCCGTTCCGGTAACATACGCCGTAACGCCCGTCGGGATAAGCACGCCGTCAACGGGAGTGTACTTTGCCGCGTTGATTTGTACGGTATGATCCTTGATATCGCCCTCTCCCTCGCCCTTTAAGTTAAAGTAGGAGTGGTTGGTGAGATTGAGAATGGTGTCCTTGTCGGAGGTCGCATTGTACTTTATGCTCAGACCGTTATTCATCAGCGTAAAGCAGACCTTGAGCTTCACCGTTCCCGGGAAGTGTTCCTCGCCGTCGGGGCTTGTAAGCCCGAACGTCACCGAGGGTTCGTCGCCGTCGTTAAGGCTCTCGATAGTCCACAGGCGCTTGTTGTAGCCGAAAGCGCCGCCGTGCAGACAGTTTCCGTTGTCGTTCTCGGTGAGCTTGTATTCCTTGCCGTTCAATGTGAATTTCGCGCCGCCTATTCTGTTGGCGTAACGTCCGATCGTCGCGCCGTGGCACGAACCGCCCTTGACATACTCGTCAAGGGTATCGTAGCCCAGAACCACGTCCGCGGGCTTTCCGTCCTTGTCGGGAACGCACAGCGACTGTACCGCCGCGCCCATATCGGTAAACGCCGCCGACAGTCCCGCTTTGTTCTTCAGCGTTATCAGATGGCAGCGGTAGCCGTTCCAATAGCCGAATTCCTTACATTCAATGCTCATAACAATTCCTCCTGAATAAATTTTTTTACAGAAATCCCGCCGTCGCCGCCGACAGCGGGATAAATTTTAATACTTATCGGGATCCATGCGCACCGTGCGCTTTACGGGCTGCATAGTAGCCTTTGAAACTACCTTTCCCGTTGCCGCAGGCGCGGACGAGATCTGCGCCTCGTCGTCGTCAAGCATAATGACGGGCTTGCCTGCGGATCTTGCAGGAGCTGCCGCAGGCTTGGGAGCAGCGGGTTTAGCTGCCTGCTTCTGCGCCGTCGGTTTTGCCGCCGCGGGCTTAGGCGCGGGAGCAGGGGATTCCTTGATTACGGGCAGCTCGTCGTCGGGCAGACTGATAGTCTTCTTGGGAGCGGTCTGCGCGGGCTTTGTAGCAGGTTTAGCAGAAGGCTTGGGAGCGCTTTGAGCAGGCTTCGGCGCTGCCTTTACAGGCTCGTCGTCGGGCAGACTGATAGTCTTTTTCGGCGCGGACTGAACCGGCTTAGCCGCAGGCTTGGGTGCGCTCTGTACGGGCTTTGGCGTACTCTGTACGGGTGCGGACGCCTGTGCCGCGGGCTTGGGCGCGGAGGATGTCTTGGGCTTATTGTTGTCGATAACGAACTTTTCAACCGTTTCATGCAGCATAGCGGACTGCGTTGCGAGCAGCTCGGAGGAATCCGCGCACTCTCTTGCGGAAACGCTTATCTGGTTTACCGCCGAGGAAATACTGTTCATTCCATCAAGTACCTGCTTTACAGACTCCGCCTGATGTGTGGAAGCGTCCGCTATCTCCTCTACTACCTTTGCGGATTCGCCCGCCTTGCCGACTATCATACCGAGCATTTCGGCGGTCTCGTTTGCAATAACCGTACCGTGCTCAACAGCTTTGAGGGATGTCTCGATAAGACCCGTGGTGGACTTTGCCGCCTGCGCGGTCTTGTTAGCGAGATTTCCTACCTCGCCGGCAACTACCGCGAAGCCCTTTCCTGCAGCACCCGCTCTCGCCGCTTCAATGGACGCGTTGAGCGAAAGTATATTCGTCTGGAACGAAATGTCCTGAATGGTCTTGATGATATTCGCGATCTGTGAGGAGGTGGTGTTGATCTCGTTCATCGCGTCGAGCATCTTTGCCATCTTCTCGTTGCCCTCGTTCATCGCGGAAACCGCCTGTTCCGTCATATCGCGCGCCTGAGCCGCCTTTCCGGCGCTGTCGTTGATCTGATCGTGAACGTTATGCAGACTGTCGTTAAGCTGTGAAACGGTATCCGCTTCCTCCGCTGCTGCCCGGGAAAGAACGGCGGAGTTCGCGTACATCTGCGCGGAGCTGGTGCTTACCTCGCGTTCCGCGTTCTCAATGTTCGCAACTACCTCGCTCAGCGACTCGACAAGGTGCTCAAGCGACTGCTTAACGGGCAGATAGTCACCCACATACTGCGCTTTAGGCTTTACGCAAAGGTTCTGCTTGGCGATCTCTTCCGCATAATAGGAGATGTCTCCGATAATATTCTTGTTGAAGTCCGCCATGGTGTTGACCGCATGAGAAAGCTCTCCCATTTCATCGTTGGAGCGGATATTGATCTGCGCTCCCGACAGGTTTCCGGCAGCCATCTCCGTTATCTTCGCGCGGACATTCTCCAGAGGCTTTATAATGCTCTTGGAAATGAAGATATTTACCACCAGTATCAGCACGATCATCAGGACGATAACGACCATGTTCACCCCAAATGAGGTCACAATACCGTTGTAGTAGTCGCCCGACTTTGCGCTTATAAGTACTGTCCAGCCGTCCGTGCCGTCAATAGACTGCGCTGCGAAGCAGCGAAGACTTCCCAACTCGCCCTGAGGAACAGTGTCGATAAAGCGTCCGCCCGACTTCTGCACATATTTGGAATAATTTGTCACCGGAGTATTGTTCTTTATTGCGGACGCTATGACAGTGCCGTCGCTTGCCAGTATAAACGTATCACACGCGCTTCCGGCAAGGATCGTCGAGATCTTGGATGCCTTCATTTCCGAGCAGAGAATTCCGCCGTCGGATCTCTTCGCGCCGAGATAGAAGTTGGAATTGGAATCCGAAGGAGTCGTTATAACCACCGAAGCCGAATTCAGCGCCGATACCACGTTCTGCGGTATCTCGCCGTTATGGAACGTGCCGTCGCTGTCCATAAAAATAAGATTATTGACATTGTCGTCATAAGACGCGATCATCTGCGCGTGAGCAGCCTTTTCCTCGGCAGTTCCGTTCCAGAATTCATAATCGTTCGCGTGATCCACTACCAGAATGGTAATATTATTAAGTCCGTTTGCAATCAGCGTTGAAGCGCTGTCCAGATTTTCGCCGAGCATAGATTCAACGTTCTTCTCGGTCTGAACATACTGTACGATAATACCCGCCGTCACATTGAAGATAAGCCCTAGCATAAGAAGCAGGCTCACAAGCAGGATTTTTCCTTTGATAGAACTTTTCGCCTTTTCCACTTTAGTCAACCTCTTTCACCGAAAAAAATAGGCGGCTTTTCACAATATCTCCCATATCGCTTATATAAAACCGCTACCTATAGAATAACATAAATTCGCTGAAATGTCAATATTTTTTTGGAAAATTTTAAGCCCAAATCATCACAAATCGGCGCCGTTTTCCGACGCCGAAATATTTGTGAAATTCAAGCTGCAATATTACTTCGCAGGCGCGGCAGCCATTTCGTATCTCGCGAACTCCGCCGAGAACTCGCCCAGACCCTGCGTGATCTGACGAAGCACCAGCGCGAAGTCGAGCATTTCCGCCTCGGGAGCCTCGGCGATAAGCTCGGTCATGCCGTCGCCCATGCTGTTCATTCCGAGAACCGAGCCGCGGCGCTTGGACAGTACGCTCATAACGTCGCCCTGCTTGTCGTCGGGAACGAGCACCTTTAAGCTCTGTATCGGCTCAAGAAGATACGGCTCGGCGATCTTCATGCAGTCCTTGAACGCCATGGAAGCGGCGGTTTTAAACGCCATTTCCGAGCTGTCCACGGGGTGATAGCTGCCGTCGAGCAGCGTCGCCTTAAGACGAACCACGGGATAGCCGCCGATTGAGCCTTTTTCCGCAGCCTCCTGCAAGCCCTTTTCGATAGCGGGGAAGAAATTCTTGGGAACGGAGCCGCCAAAAATCTTCTCCTCGAATACCAGATCGTCGCCGTCGTAAGGCTCGAACTCGATCTTAACGTGACCGTACTGACCGTGACCGCCCGACTGCTTCTTGTACTTGCTCTCGATAGTTACCTTTTTGCGGATAGCCTCGCGGTACGCTACCTGCGGAGCTACCATTTCCACATCAAGTCCGAATTTTGCCTTGAGCTTAGCCGCCGTAACGTCCAGATGCTGCTCACCCAAGCCGCCGATAAGACGCTCGTGCGTTTCGTGATTGTGAACATACTCGAGCGTTCTGTCCTCCTCAAGCAGACGCTTTATCGCCGTGGAGAGCTTGCCCTCGTCGCCTCCTCGGATAAGCTTAAGCGTTCTGAAATAGCACGCCTTCGGGAACTCCATACCACTGAGCGCCCTTGTATCCGCGGGATCGCAGATCGTGTCGCCCGTGTTAGCCTCCATTTTCGTTACCGCGCAGAGATCGCCCGCCCATACCTCGGCAGTTTCGTCCTGCTTCTTGCCGCAGACGGTGACGAGCTTGCCGAAGCGTAGCTCCGCGCCCGCCGTCGAAACGGGAACGGTTTTTGCGGTCAGCTTGCCCTCAACGACCTTAACGTAGCTTATTTTGCCAACGAACGGGTCTGCGACGGTCTTGAAGATAATACCCTTGAACGGCTTGTTCTCATCGTAATCCGCGGGAGTGCCGTCGATAGTTTCAAGCTTTCTCTCTTTGGGCGACGGAAGCATTTTCGTTACTGCGTCGAGCAGCATATCAACGCCCGAGAGCGTGTCGTTCGCGCAGCAGACAACGGGGGTGATCGTTCCGCTCGCAACGCCGTCGTGAATTCCCTTTACAAGCTCGTCCTGGGTGAACTCCTCCTCGTTGAAGAATTTATCCATAAACGCCTCGTTGGTCTCCGCGACAGCCTCCGCCATAGCCGCGCGAAGTCCCGCGATACGGTTCTCGGAGGCGGGCATTTCTACCTCGGTGGGAACGCCCTTCTTATCGTATTTGTACGCCTTCATGGTCAGGAGGTTTATGTAAGCCTCGACCGGACCGTTCTTGTCATAGGGTACGACTATCGGGCAGACGGACGGACCGAATACGGTCTTCATCTGGGTGAACACGCGGTAGAAGTCGCTGTTTTCGACCTCCATGCAGGTGACCGCCATCATACAGGCTTTGTTGTTCTTTACCGCGAGCTGATAGGATTTTATCGTGCCGGGGCAAACGCCGTCCTTGCCGTTGACCGTGATGATAACGCTCTCCGCCGCGCGTATGCCCTCGTAAAGCCCGCCCACAAAATCAAACTGACCGGGAGCGTCGATAACGTTTATCTTGGTATCGTTCCAGGTCATATTGGCAATAGACGCGTTGATCGAGATCTTGCGTTTGATCTCCTCGGCGTCGAAATCGCATACCGTATTGCCCTCGGCGGTGTTTCCCATTCTGTCGGTTAATCCGCATTTAAAGAGCATAGCTTCCGCGAGAGCGGTCTTTCCGCTGCCGCCGTGACCCGCTAAGACAACGTTGCGTATGTTGTCGGCTTTGAATGTTTTCATCTGAAAAGTACCTCCGGTTTTTGATTTTGAAATGCAGAAATAATACACATATTTATGGATCCTGCAAACTCATTATTCATATTATATAACATATTTAACAAAAATGCAAGTGTTTTTATGAAAAATTTTTGCAGTTTTCACCAATTAGTCATTTTACACAAAATTATGTCGTAAAATTCTCTTGAATTGCGGGGCGAAATGGTGTATAATTATTATGAAATATTGTGTAGAAAAGTGAAATTTGCCGTATAAATTTAAGGGGGCATTGAAATGATCATTTTGCCGGCGCCCGTTATTGAGGCTCTGAAGCGCCTTGAGAGCGCGGGATTTGAGGCTTACGTTGTCGGGGCTTGCGTGCGCGAGCTTATTCTGGGCAACTCGCCGCAGGATTTTGATATCGTGACCAACGCGGAGATAAACGATATAATGTTCGCGTTCCGCGAATACCGTATCTCGGATGAGGGAATGTCCCGCGGCGAGATACTTGTTACCGTTGTGGGAATGGTCATTCAGATCTCGCCGTACCGCCGCGAGGTCGTCGGCAACAGAGTTATGTACGCGGAGAATCTGGACACCGATCTTGCACGCCGCGGGTTTACTATGAACGCCATGGCGTATTCCCCCAAGTCGGGGCTTATTGACCCGTACGGCGGGCGGAGCGCCTTGACGGGAGAGATAAAGCAGGTGGTGGCTATCGGCGAGAACGTCACGGTCAACGTCAAGATCGGCGGAAAGCCCACGACCGAGACTGTCTACGATATGTCCAAGAGCTTCACGATACAGCCGTCGCGGCTTTTGCAGGCTATCCGCTACTGCTCGGAGGACGAGTACGAGATCGACGAGCAGACGCGCAGCTGCATGAGAGCGAACGTCGCGTGCTTTGAATACGCCGACGCGGCTTCGATACGCGGGGAATTGCAGCGCATAGTTATGGGAAAATTCGCGGCGCGGGCACTGGAACAGAACTCCGATATATTGAAGTATGTGCTGCCCGAGTTAGAGCCGTGTATCGGCTTCGAGCAGCAGACCTGTCATCATGAATTCGATGTGTGGGCGCATATCTGCAAGGCGGTGGGATACGCGCTCCCCGAGCCCGAGATACGTTTCGCCATGCTGTTCCACGACCTCGGAAAGCCCGACTGTATGTTCGTGGACGGCAAGGGCAACGGACATTTCAAGGGTCACGCCGAGCGCGGACGGCTGCTTGCCGAGGGAATAATGCGGCGGCTGGAGTTCCCGAAGAATATGATCGATGAGATAAGCTGGCTGATATATCATCACGACGTGCCGATCCCCGAGGACAGGAAAGCGCTTAAGGCGCTTATCCGCGAGCTGGGCGCTTCCGATCTGCGTAATCTCTTACAATGCGAAATAGCCGACAGCCGCGCCCGTCAGGCGGACAACGAGCCGGAACAGACGCAAAGGCTCCGCGCGAGTCTTGCGGCGCTCAACGAGATAATCGAGACCAACGAATGCTACGATATAAGTCAGCTTGCGATCACCAAGCGCGAGCTTATTGAAAGGCGCTTCGTGAGCGACGACGGCGAGGCGGAGCAGCTTATGAACGCGCTGTTCGATATCGTGCTGGATAAGCCGTCGTTCAACAACCGCCTTATGCTGCTGGATATCGCCGAAAAGAGCAAGTCAAAGCTGGAGCAGATCGAAGCGGAGCGTTTCCGCGCCGCCCGGGAAAAGGCGGAGCAGGAGCGTATCAAGCGTGAAAAAGGCAGACGCGCCGAGCCGGTATTCAAAAGGAAAAAATGAGATTTTTACTTAACTTCCTGTATTACAGACGAAGAATTATCGCCGTGATTTTATTGGTCGCGGCGGTTTTCGTGCTGTTTATGGCGCTGTACGGAGTGCCGCTGCTCGCTTACGTCTACGCGGGAACTATCTGCGCGGTCATTACCTTTGCGGCGGCAGCGGGGGATTTTCGGCGGTATTACGTCAAGCACAAGCTGCTTAAAGAATTGCAATATGAGATCCTGCTTACTCTGGAGCATCTGCCCGAATGTGACAACGAGGTCGAGCAGCGGTATCAGCAGCTTCTGGAAACGCTGTTCACCGAAAAGACCGCGCTCATCTCTTCCGCCGATAAGCGCTACGACGATGCGGTCATGTACTTTACTATGTGGGCGCATCAGATAAAAACGCCTATCTCGGCAATGAGCTTAGCGCTTCAGGAAACGGATTCGGACGAGAGCCGCGAGCTTTCGGAGTATTTGCAGCGGATAGAGCAGTATGTGGAAATGGCGCTCTGCTATGTGCGGCTGGACAGCGAATCGAGCGATTTCGTGATACGCAGATACTCGCTGGACAAGATAGTCAAGCAGGCGGTGCGGAAGTTTTCGGGGCAGTTTATCCGCCGCAGGATAGCGCTGGTGTACGAGCCGTTCGGGGTCGAGGTGCTCACGGATGAAAAATGGCTGCTGTTCGTGGTCGAGCAGCTTATCTCAAACGCGCTGAAGTACACGAAAAGCGGCAGCGTGGAAATTACCTTAAAGCCCGAGAAAACGCTCTCGATACGCGATACGGGTATCGGCATAGCCCCCGAGGATCTGCCCAGAGTGTTCGAGCGCGGCTATACCGGCAACAACGGACGCGCCGACAAAAAGGCTACGGGAATCGGGCTGTATCTTTGCAAACGAATATGCAGGGAGCTTGGACACGGACTTGACATACGCTCCGGCAAGAACGGCACGGAGGTGCTTATCGACTTGTACGAGAATGAGATAGACACTCGGGAATAACATTATAATGCGGCTGTATCTCCGGCATATAGTGCTTTCCAAAACAGGAGTTCTTTTAATCTTATTGATTAAAATTATCTACGCCTTTGATCTGTGTAATGATCCCGCCGATATCTCCGTCAACGCAAATCGACCGTTCTTTGATCTCACTCGGACATATCGCCTCACCGTAATTTATACAAGCGTAAACGGCGTTGGGATTTTTCATTGTCATCTGCCAGAACGGATATTTGATGATCGCGGGAGTATTCATTCCAACGCCAAGCTCCAGAAACAGGACGTTTTGAGTTTTTCTTGTGCGGATAAAATCCGCGTAACGCTCGGCGGCAGTGTGCCAGCCTTTGTCCTCAACAAACCTATCATCGGAGCGCAAATTCATTGTCATAGGCTTACCGCAGCGCGGACATTTCGGTATAAGCTCCGACGGTATACGCATATCCCGCTGCTCGCTGACCATACGGCGAACAAGCTCTTCATTATCGAAGGTTTCATTGCAGCACGGTTCCGAGCATTGAAACAGACCGTAGTCGCCCTGCGTATAAAAAATCCGCTTTTTATCGAAGCCCGCTTTCTGAAAACAATGATCAACGTTGGTTGTTATCACAAAGTAATTCTTGTTTTGCACGAGTTTGAACAGCTCGTTGTATACGGGCTTGGGCGCGTCCGTATAGCGGTTTATGAGTATATAGCGGCTCCAGTACGCCCAATATTCCTCAAGCGTTTCATACGGATAAAATCCGCCCGAATACATATCGTGAAATCCGTACTTTTCTTCAAAATCGGAGAAATATTTTCGGAAACGTTCGCCGCCGTATTCAAATCCCGCCGAGGTCGAAAGCCCCGCGCCCGCGCCGATAACTATGCAGTCGGCTTTGTCGATAACGCTTTTTAACCGCTCAATCTGCTCCGAGAATTCGCTTGTAAATTTCATAGTCCTCGTCCTTGAATACATTGAAGATCACCCTCATTTCGCTTTGTGTTTCGCTGATAAATTCGCCTACCGTCCGTACCGCGATCTCCGCCGCGCGTTCGTTCGGAAACCGGAATTCTCCCGTGGAGATACAGCAGAACGCCACGCTTTTTATTCCGTTACGCGCCGCAAGCTCCAGACAGGAGCGGTAACAAGAGGCAAGCTGCCGTTTGTGTTTTTCTGTAAGTATACCGTTTACTATCGGTCCTACGGTGTGCAGAACATACTCGCACGGCAAATTGAACGCGGGAGTAATTTTCGCGCCGCCCGTTTCTTCCTCGTGACCCTGTTTTCGCATTATTTCCGCGCACGCCGACCGCAATTGCACCCCCGCGAATGTGTGTATGGCGTTGTCGATGCAGCCGTGACACGGGCAGAAACAGCCGAGCAGTGCGGAATTCGCCGCGTTGACTATCGCGCCGCATTTCAGCGTGGTTATGTCGCCTTTCCACAGGCATATATTTCCGCGCACGGGAATAAGCTCCGCAGCGTCGGTAACGCCCTTTTCCGCAATTTCGCCGTGCAGATATTCGTCCTGAACCGCGAGGAATTCCCCGGAAACGGGGGCGGGCATACGAACATTCATCAGCGAACGCAGAAGCCGTTTTTGTTCGCCCTTATCCGCGGGAATTTCCGCCGCCGAATATTCGGGAGATTCGTTCAGCAGCTCTTTTATAAGAAATATCCGCCGTTCGTTTTGATCCATTTTATCACAACCTTTTGACAGCTTTGACGGGACAGTTCTCAAAGCACGCGCCGCAGTGCAGACAATGCTCCGGTTGTATCCTGTACGGCGTACCGCCCGTTATACAGCTTTGCGGACAGTTTTCGGCGCACGTTCCGCAGCTTATGCATTCGTCGGTGATAAAATATCCCTTCGGGGAGATCTTTTTGCCGCCGGCCGCATAGCTCTCGCGGAATATAGGCTTTACTCCGAGATTAAAATATTCGATCTCCATATCGCGGACTTCAAATATTATACCGATGCTATCGCGGGAGGTGTTGACGCGAAAACTTTGTCAGGAATTCTCGGTCATGCGAACGCGAGTTTTACTTTAGATAATTATACCCACGTTACCACCGACATGAAGAAAAGCACGGCGAGAATCGTGGGTAATTTTATGGACGAAATTATCGGAGGTGTTGAGAATGGCTAAGCGGCGAAAACAGGGTGAGGGTACTTTGAGATTGCGCAAGAACGGCAGATGGGAAGGTCGTGTCGTTGTCGGTTATGATGACAAAGGCTTGCCTATAACCAAAAATGTTACCGCCAAAACAAAGACCGAGTGTGCAGAAAAACTAGAAAAATTAAAATCTCAACATGGAAAGCATACCGAAAAAATAAATTCCAAAATGTTATTCGGTGATTGGATAGATTTTTGGTATCGAACTTACTGCAAACATACGATTCGATTAACAACACAGATTGAATACGAGAATAGAATATATCAGCATATCATTCCCGAAATCGGCAACATTCCATTAAATCAATTAACACAATCGGATCTGCAGCAATTCTATGCAAGGGAAAAATCCGGTGGTCGAAAAATAAGAATAGAAACATACGTTGCTGGATTGTCCGACAGAGTAATCCGAGCCATACACACGAACTGTCGTTCGGCTCTTGAAAAGGCAGTACAAGAAGGGCTGATAAAAACAAACCCTGCCATCGGCTGTAAGCTGCCACCCAAGAAGTCAGGAGAAATGAAAGTGCTTACGCAAAGCGAAATCATACGATTTCTTAATCGAGCCAAAGAGGAAGATTATTACGAATTGTTTCTGCTGGAGCTTGCAACAGGAATTCGTCGCGGAGAAATACTTGCCTTGAAATGGAGCGACCTTAATTTTAAAACGGGAGAGCTGCGGATTGAGCGACAAGTGAATGTAATTCACGGAGAACCGATTATATCCGAACCCAAAACAAAAAGCTCAATACGAATAGCAATATTGTCTCCCACATTGCTAAAAATACTGTATGAATACAGAAAAAATATTGATTCGGAATGGATATTTCCATCGCCGCTTGACAATACCAAACCAAGAAATCCTCCTGCTGTGCGAAAACGGCTACAACTTATACTTGAACGAGCGGGCTGCCCAAAAGTAAGATTTCATGATCTCAGACATACATTCTCGACGATGGCACTTGAAAACGGCATGGATATTAAATCACTCTCGGCTATGCTTGGGCACATTTCCTCGGAAACCACAATAGATATCTACAGTCATGTCACCAACACGATGAGGCAACAAGCAGCGGTAAAAATAGACCGCCAAATAAGCGGCACAGAAGCCGAGATTTCGCAGGTTGAAAAACGTGAAAGGGTTGATACCACCCCGCTAGATTTCAAGCCGTACAAGCCAAAAATTCGCAAATCCGGAACGGGCTGTGTGACGATGATAAACGACCACCTGTACGAGGGAAGATACACGCCAACCAACGCTTATGGAAAACGAGAAGCACATAATATCTATGCCAAAACAAGTGAGGAATGCGAAGAAAAACTTGCGGCGATGATAGCACAGGTCAAGGCTGATATCAAAGCAGAGAAAAATCAGCTCAAAGCTATGGAAAAATTATCGCCCGATATGCTCAAAAATTGAGTAGCATAAAACAAAGAATGCGGCAGAAAAAATACTCCTTGAAATTACCGTTTCAAGGGGTATTTCGTGTAGTGGTCAAATATGTGGTCATCAAGCGGTTTGCGGCAGTTTTTATCTTGGCGAAAAAGCCGCAACAGTGTAGTGTCAAAGGGCGTTTGCGGAATTGGGTTATGCGATATGCTCCTGCGCGTTTATGCTCCCGAAGAGAGCTGGAAAAGTCTCCTCCGCCACAAATGGCTTTTTATAGCCCTTTCCGCTCCACGGCATATCCTCTTCGGCGGTCTTGTATCCGTTGTTTCCGTGTACTCCGGAGCTGTCTATGGTCAAAGATGTGGTCGTAAAGTAAAGCACCACGCAACATCTACATTCTGTTTGACACTATTATAGCATATCTGGAGCGCAAAGTCAAGTCAAAAATTGAGTCGCTGTAAACAAAGAAAAAGAGGCAAAATGTACTTGACAAAAATCATTCCTTCGGCTATAATATAATTATAATTAATTTTAGCCGAAAAGAGGGATTTTATATGGATTATATCAGTCGACACATGGAAAGCAAGATCATGGAGCTAAGCAAGTCATATTCAGCAATACTGTTGACGGGACCGCGCCAGGCAGGCAAGACCACCATGCTGCGTTCAATTGCTGAAAAAGAAAACATCGGACGCGAATATGTTTCGCTCGATGATCTGAATACCCGCGACATGGCAAGAAACGACCCCGCGCTGTTTCTTCAGCTTTACAAACCGCCTGTGCTTATCGACGAAGTCCAATACGCGCCTGAGCTGTTCACTTATATCAAAATTCACATTGACGAGCATCGTGAGCCGGGCGCTTTCTGGATGACAGGCTCACAAATATTCCGACTTACGCAGGGTGTTCGGGAATCGTTGGCGGGGCGTGTCGCGCTGCTGCATATGTCGCCGCTTTCGCAGCGGGAGTTCATCGGAGCACGGTGTGTGCCGTTCTCGACAGACCTCGATACGCTGATGAATGAGAGCAAAGGCATTCGAACCATTACCACGCCCGATATGTATAAGCGCATCTGGACCGGATCCATGCCGGGCATCGTCAGTGGACAATACGCCGACAGAAATATCTATTATTCGTCGTATCTTTCAACCTATATCGAGCGTGATGTCCGCGATATTTCGGGAAGCGTCGACGCGCTGAAATTCAATCGTTTCGTGACGGCAGTCGCAGCTAGGACTTCCCAACTGTTGAATTACAAGGCGCTCGCCGATGATTCGGACATTGATGAGATCACCGCCAAGGCATGGGTAAATATTCTTGAAACGCTGGGGATAATTTTTCTTCTGCACCCGTATTCTAACAATGTTCTGAAACGCACTATCAAGACCCCGAAGGTGTATTTCTATGACACGGGACTTGTGTGCTATTTGACAAAGTGGTCGTCTCCCGAGGTCGTGGAAAGCGGAGCTATGAGTGGTGCTTTACTTGAAAATTATGCAGTATCGGAGATAATGAAAAGCTATCAGAACGCGGGACTTGAGCCGTATATCTACTTTTACCGTGACCGCGATACAAAGGAGATTGATGTTATTATGGAAGGCGACGGGCAGCTTTTTCCGCTGGAGATCAAGAAAACAGCCTCACCGGATAAACGCATCGTCAAGACATTTGGCGTTATCAACAAAGCGCCGCTCAAGATCGGAACGGGTGCTGTTCTGTGTATGGCGGACAAACTCGGCGCGTTTGATAGGGAGAATTTGATCGTTCCGATTTGGATGATATGAAAAACTCGCAGAGGAGAACAGATAATTGTCGATAACGCATAGCGCTAACGTTGGTACGGTGTCCGATTGTCGATACATTCTTAATCATTCTTCTCTTGCGATAATACAATTAGGTGGTGAAAATATGAGTGATCATGAGAGCAAAGAATTTGGTTTATATTACGAGGATGGGGTATGCTATGTGTTTTTTTGGAGCAAATTTAAGCGTGCCTTTAATGAGATGGCGAAGAATGAAGGAAAAACTCAGTCGGAAATGATAGGTTGGATCTACGAAAAGCTCGACATCCCCGAAGATACGGTACGCAACCATTTACGATCCAGGACCCAAAAAAAGGGACCGACCCTTCCGAAGGAAATAGCGGATATAAAGAAATACGGCGCTGTTCTTGCGAATAACGAATACGAATTTCTTTTAAAGCTTACCGACGATACGCTTGAAGATAAAGCCGAGGATAAAAGCCGCGCGGCAAAGACGGTATTTGATATGCTGTACGATCTTCTCGCGCAATATGAAGCGAGCGACGGCTTCAACCGTATACCGGGCGCCGATAACAGCGAAGGGGCTTGGAGTTATTTTGAGAATGAGATCGATAGAGTGAGAAAAGAACTGGAAACTTTATTCCTCGGTGACCGTGAAAGCGCAGATCGCGAAAAGCTTGAAACAATAATAAACGAAACCGAATGCTTTATTAAAAGCTACTCCATACCCGGAGTGGTCAAACGTTGGAGAGAGATAAATCCGTTGATAAATTTTTTTGACTGTGCGTTTGAGATCATTGACGAATGTGGTATGGAAACGGTGCGTCTGCTCCACCGCAAGGGCTTGCTTGACTATCTTCCGAGTGATTTCCTTATTGAAGAGCGAAAAAAATATTTTGCCGAAAGGAAGAACGCAAATGTCAAAGGAAATTTGCAATATTCCGAAACGCGTTTTTTTCAGAACGAGCTGCTGCGGACGCTTGCAATGGTCTTTGACAAAGACTTTAATAAAAAAGACGACAGATCCCATATTCTTTAAACGGGATCTTTGTTGTCAGAGGTTGAGGACGCAACATTGACTTAGGCGAGAATTGGTGGTATAATACAGATGAACGCAGTCTGAACGAACACTGCGGCATATGAAAGGAGAACGGCATGATTTACGCGATGAGCGATATTCACGGCAGTTATTTTGAATTTCTGGACGCGTTGGAACTTGTGGACTTATCGGGAGCAAATAAGCTTGTTTTGCTCGGCGATTACATCGACGGCGGGGGCGAGGACAAGCGTGTTCTTGATAAGATAATCGAAATGCAGAACAGCTACGGCACGGATAAGGTGATAGCTCTTATGGGCAATCACGAGGAAATGGCGTTCGAGGGAACGGGGCTGCGTCAAATATACTATGACGAGGCTGCGAGCGAACTTGAAAACTATTTCGGTTGGATGGAGAATTTGCCGCGCTATTATGTTGAAAACAAAACGATTTTCGTTCACGCGGGGATAGACGAGGGTGCTGGCATTTATTGGGAAGAGGAGACGGATGACTATACTTTCACCGAAAAATTCCCCCCGCAAACGGGCAAATTCGACGGCGGAATGATGATAATCGCGGGACACGTTTACACCTCGACTCTCGCGAAAGACCGCAATTTCCACGATATTTTTTTTGACGGTTATTCACATTTTTATATAGACGGAGACGTGCTTATTTCGGGACATATCCCTGTGCTTGCCGTAGATGTTGAGAACGATAAATACTACGGCGTTGACAAAATGGGGTTATATGTCATTGAGCCGTTTTACGAGGAGTGGTCGGAATAATTATGACGTATGTGATGTCGGATATTCACGGAGATTACGAAAAATACCGCCGAATGCTTGAAGTAATAGATCTTGGCGAAAATGACGAGCTGTTTGTTTTGGGTGACATTATTGACCGCGGCGAGAACGGCATAAAAATACTGTTTGATATGATGTCGAGACCTAATGTGTTTCCGCTGGCGGGAAACCATGAATTTACCGCGGGAATGTGCTTGCCATGGCTGTTGGAGGAAATCACGAACACCAGCCTTGAAAATCTGACCGAGGTTAAGTTCGCCGCGCTGAACGACTGGATATTAAACGGCGGCGCTCCGACATTGCGTTCGCTTGAAAAGCTCACACGAGATGACAGAGAAGCCGTTCGGGAATATATTGTCGACATGGAGCTTTACGCGGAAATTGAGGTCGAGGGGAGAAGGTTTGTGCTGACTCATTCGGGGATAGATAATTTTCAGATCGACAAGCCGCTCGATAATTATACTCCCGTGGATCTTCTGTTTTTTCGTCCGGAAACTCCGTTTTATAGGGACAAAACGGAGTTTTATAGGGACAAAACGGTGATATTCGGTCATACGCCAACAAAGCTCTTATGCGGCGAGGATAGGATAGTTTACGGAGGTTCGTGGATAGATATCGATTGCGGCTGCGGCTGGGGCGGAAAACTTGGATGTCTGCGGCTGGATGGTATGAGGGAATATTTTGTTTAATGAAGAAAGGAAAAAAGGTATGAAAATAACAATTGAAGATTTGCTTCGTGACAGAAAAGACAGCGCATACGATGCACATAATAAAATTGATTCGATCCTGAAATTTTTTTGCAGACTCCCAAAAAGGTAATGAATTAGAAAAAAGGGAGTTCAATGAAAACGAATATCGTCAACTCGGGTGGTATGAAAATGTCCACTTCGATGTTATCAACTCATTTTATACCACCTTTGTTTGCGCGTTGGTTGCGTACGCAAAGGATATTAAGGATATTAAACAATACTGGAACAATTTTGATAGCGATTTGGTTAAGGACTGGAAAGACAAGCCTTTTGACTTTGGTGGTATATTGACTAAAGTTATTCCTGTGCAAGGAGATACCGTATTAAAGTATTTAACGAGTTTCGGTTTGTGCAACATAAAAAAAGGAAAATATGCGGAAAAGGCGTTGAATTCGGATAATATTCAGCAGAATATATTAGAGGACTTCAAATCTACAAATAATGGAGAAAATGGAGAACTTTTTGAGGAGCTTGCCAAACTTTCACATTGCGTTGCGAACTTTATGCCGTGCTCACCGGAGTTTAATTCCGCGAAGGGTTCAAGTATAGCACATGACTATTTGCCGATGTTTGTTGATCTGATACAAGCACATGTTGATGCTAATGCTAAAGATGACCGTAAAAGTAAGTACTATGGTAATTTGAAATACGGTGAAAACAAAGAAATTAAAGTCAACGATTTGAAAAAATGGCAAAAATGGCTTATTGAAAATATTGATAAGTATTGCTTAAGTTGTTACTATGAGGTTAAGGATGGCAAGCTGAAAGGAAAACCTTTATTTAAGAAGAAAAATCAATCTGGAGAGCAATCACTTGATTACCCTTACCCCAAAGAACTGGAAGAAGTGAACGAATGTGTAAGCAAAATGATAAAATGTATTAACACAAGAGCGAAAGAGCTTCTTTGTCGCATTAACGAACAGGGGGCGTCAAAATGACAGATCAAGTATTTTTTGAAAAATCTCTCAATCAACAAATGGTTGATATCTGCTTTGAAGTCGAAGATATTATCCGCTCCGGCACTAAGGAGGCAATAAAAGCGGCAGGGCAGGAAAACTATGAATACGCCGCGGCTGCTGTTGCAAGGCTTTTTGGCTTGATGCGAGAGGATCCGAAAAATCTTGGGCTTATGAGGGAAATATTGAGGGCGGAAAAAGAGTTTACAGATTTTTTGTACGACGCGCCTGGGGCTTTATCTGAAAAGGAAATCCTCGCTTATTGGCGGGGATTCCGGGACAGTTGTCTCGCCGAAGCGGAGCAGCACTCGCCGTATTATTTTTTAATGCGCGGACACAAGGATTGGAACCATGACAACGATCAGTGGATAGGAATTTACAGAACGTTAAGCGTTCTGAAAGACGAGTATTTTCGCGCAAAGGACAAGTTGGAAAAAGAAAAGTCGTCTGCCGTAACTGATTTTGGTACGAGCTATTCCAAAGCTCTTTCGGAAGAGAGTGTGATTATCCACGCTTTTGATGAGGTCGAGGGGAAATGGTATTACGACATTAAGCCCGAATCTCTTTTTGACAGCAAGCACACAGATCATAAGGAGATCGAGATAGAGGTCGCACTTGACGCGGAAATAATGTATTTATGGCGGCTGTATTTTGCCAAAAAAGATTTCACCGGTTACAGCTGCGAAAACTGCACTCCTGGCGGAAGACGAAACGGAGAGGAGAGCATTTTTGTCAAATTCGACGTAAAAAACAGCTATGAGATATTGGATTATTTTGAGGGCTTTTTCGGAGATTTCAACCTTTGTCCTTCAGCTGATACTATGAGAGAAAAAGCAAGGGTATTTCAGGAAAGATATTCCGCGGAATTGGTGGGCATCTCACACGATGGGTTGAGATTCAAGTGCGGCAAGAAATTGACAAGCGAAAACGCTGAAGAAATAATAGCCGAATCGGCGGCATTGCACGCGGAAATAACCGACTGCAAACCCGAAAAAATCAAAGAATATATTATTAACAAAGGAGAATTCACTCTATGGTGGGATTGATAATCGCAGCGTATGCGGGAGTTGGAAAAAGCGTTTTTGCCCAAAAATACCCCGATGAAACGATCGATCTGTGCAGTATGCCTTATTCTTGGCTCCTTCCCAAAGGTCACGATGGAGAACATGAAGAAGACAAAGGGGCGAGGCATTTGTTGGGTGATCCGGCATACCCGGATAACTACGTTTTGGCGATTCTAAAGGCGCAAAAAAAATATAAATATGTGTTGATCCCGCCTATATCGTGGATCTTATGGAATTTGACACATGGTTATCACCTGCCCTGTATTCTTTGTTATCCTCAGATGAATCTAAAGGAGGAGTATAAGGCTCGATATTTGCAAAGAGGAAATTCCGCCGATTTTTTAAAAATATTTGTGGGACAGTGGGAGGACAGAATAGCCGAGCTAATGCATGAGTATTCTGACGCGTTTCACATTGTTTTAAGCTCGGGTATGTTTTTGACGGATGTTAAGGCGGAAATCGACCGTTTATCCGAGGCGGAACAGGAAAGCCCCAAAGTCAATTTGGACGGGGAAATAAAGGAGTATGAAGAAGCAGTTCAATTTGCGCTGAAGGGCGGATGTATAGCGGTTTATGAAGGGGAGGACAGGAAAAAATGCTATTATCTTCCCTTGGATCTCAGCATAGAGGAAAACAGATGTTTTGCATATGAAATAGGCAAGCGATACCGCGAAAGGGGGATAGAAAAAGGGATAAATATAAAGGGCGAAGGCGTTGAATGGGTGAATCTCTTAGAGCCGGAGAGCAGAATGGAGCTTCACAGCAGGGAGGAGCTTATCGACCTGCTGAATAATTTGTAAGAAGTCCTGATTTTGAGTTAAACTTTTTTGGGAGGATCATATGGAGAATTATATACCCTCCGAGTACTATCGAAATTTTTGCGAGGGAAACAACATCACATTTACCGATCGAGAAATCGCGGTAATGCTCCGCAATAATACGCGATTGCCGCTTCTTACAAAAATCGCGGCACTTAAAAAGCTTGCTTCCGAAACAAAAGATGAAGTTTTAAAAAGCGATATCACAGCTTGGGAGGAATTCACAAACGAGCTTCTCAAAAGAATGAGAGTTCATCGCAGGGGAGAGGCATTTTATTCGGTATCCTGCATTTACGGTGCCAGCACGGGCAATATATTCGACAGCCTTGAAAGTGCGCTGAAATGGCTGGAAAACCACCCCGACGAATTTGGCGAGCATATCATAGCCAAACAAGGTTATTTTAGCGAAGGCACCTCGGAATTGGAATATGATTGTGCAGTTGAGATCAACCGCGCGCGAGAGATAGTCAGTGTGTATGAACCCTACGACGTTAAGCCGACGGTCGTCGAAAAAAACGAATTTATTCCGTTCGCGAACCCGTTTGAGCGCGGCGATATCGTCCGAGACAGCCGAAACGGAAATGTGGGCGTAGTAGAAACCGAGCGCGAGGACTGGATGGAATTTCTGAATGATTGCGAAAAAGCGAATATACCATATAACAGTGTTCTGAAAGATATACCCGACAATAATGGCGTAAAAATAAGATCGGCTGTTTTTTCGAAAAGGAAACATAAGCGTTTTAATTTTAGCCTATCGGGTTTGGATATAGTATTTGCCGAGAAAAACAGTTTATCCCGCAGCGGGACCATAAATAAAGAGATCGTTCAGCCGATTTATCTCGAAAAACTAACGGAAAACGAGCTGAGAGCCCTTTTGGAATTCGACAAAAACATTATTACGAATAATGAAATGATATGTCGAATATCGGATCTGTTTTGTTATAGGATCGGGCTTGCGGCTTTTTCAAAGGTGCTGATCCAATGGTCTATCCAAAAGAAATACGGCAAATACGGAGATATTTGCGTTTAGTGATGAAGGAGAGTTTATGGATAATTACATTCCATCTGAATATTATCGGAATTTTTGCAAGGAAAAAAATATCACATTTTCTGAGCGCGAGTGGGCGACAATAATTTGGCATAACCCCGTTCTGACACTAAACGAAAAACTTGCGGGGCTTGAGGAATTAGTCGGCAGAATCACAGACAACGCGTTTAAGCAAGCCATAGACGCTAAAATAACATACAAGCGTGACATACTTGGTTTGATATACTCAAGCGAGAACGGACGTGTGTTTATAACTGAGATAGATGACACCCCTTTTGATGAATTTGACGCCGCGCGGGATCACTGTAAAAAAGCCGGCATTAAAGACAAATACAAAATAGAACGGTATTGCGTTCTCACATCATGCGATGATCCGTCGAATTTCAAGAGTTATTATTCCGGCGGAGTGCGTTTTAACACGAATGGTGAAATAATTGATGCATGGGATAATGAAGTTGAATATCCCGGCGAATTTACAGATTGTTTTATCCCGTTTGCCAATCCGTTTGAGCGCGGAGATATCGTCCGCGATTGCATAAGCGGAAAAATCGGCGTTGTTGAAACCTCACAAAATGAATGGAACGATTATCTGAAACGAAACGAAAACAACAAAGCATACGACTATTCCGACGCCACACTTATCGTTCAATTTTTGGATAATGAGAGCTTTAGCCACTCACACATTCAACCGATTTATCTTGAAAAGCTGCCGCTAAATGAAAGGAATATTCCGATATGCTTTGATATAAAAAACAACTTTAACGAAGAGCTTCTCTGCTGTTCTTCCGAACTTATGCGGGGAGATATTGCGCTTGACGCCTTTTTAAGCAACTTTCTCGAGTGGCGCGAGGAACGGATTTATAAACAAATAAAGTCAAGAAGTCGGAGGAGTTAAAACGTTTTTCGATGGATAAATGTCGCCACGATTTTCAAAACATTGGCACCTAAGAAATGATTATAAAAATGATGACAGAAAATCTCGGCGGTTCAAACAGCAAAATTGAACTTGTCTGTTTCATTCCCGACAAGAAAAAAAGAAAGCAGTTCTTACATCGCCACCATTTAAGGAACGGTTAAGAATAACGATGAAAATCGCCTTGACAAACTATACTGCTATTCTGTTTATAATGTTCCTGAAATTGACCGTATCCACGAATAGAAAGGGAACTCAGTTAACATGGTTTCAAAAATTGAGCTGCATAAAACAAAGAATAGCTGCAACAAATGTGACGAGGTGGTGAATTGCCACCTCGTCTTTTTACTTTCGAATATCCGCATAGTACTGCTCAAAAGGAATGTCCGCCGCCAACGCTCTATCCCGAATATCCGATGCAAATCTTGACCACTCCTCAAACTCCGCAATCGTCATTTTCTTTTTCATATATCTTGCATAGTGAGCTTTATAGGCGCGGTTATAGGTTTGCCAGATCGGATCATTTTTGCACTTTTTCTCGTAACTACGTTTTGAGCCAACATCGCGGCAGGTCTTGTCGGGCTCGTCTGCAAGCGGGTTGTCGCAGTATGTATAGTACCAACCGCCGCGAATCAAGAAGTATTTCCCGCAGTTCTTGCAGCGATTGGGAAGATAGTTTTGGGCTATGCCGTGAAGGAAATCATAGTATAGAAACGAGCCTAAATCGGTGAACTTTATTTCCTCACAAAGGATGGAATTACCGCTCTCATCAAGTATGGATTTGTACCCGAACGATTGCATTCTGCACTTTATTCGTTCAAAGTTTAATCCTTTGGAGCGGTTGAAATCCGTAAAATAACGTGCGGTTTCATCGGAGGTCGGGAATGCCTCATTGCAATTAAGCCAATCACAGATAAACGGCTTATAAATCTGATGAACTTGAAGATATGAGGTCAGGAAGTCAATGTATATATCGAAAAAGAGGAAATACTACCGTTCAACTCGCGCAAGTCATCGGCAATGTCCTCGTCAGCCAAGTCCTCTTTTTTGAGTGGTCGAAGATCAAATCTGTTCAGTCGAAGATAATAATTTCCGATGTCGTCTTTCTCTTCGTAGCCGTATTCGTTCACAAAATCCTCGTCAACATAACCGAGCGCGTAGTCCATAGAACCAAGCCCGTCCTCGAAAAAGCGGTCATAGCCGTTCAGGATATCGTCCAGCTTTATTACGGAGTAGCCCAACGTTTTATCGAACGGCGGCAGTGAAAGAATAATACGATTGATATCTTCGAGCACACTCATGGTAGCGTAAACATTGTCATTATACCTCGAAAAAATATAGTGATCCATGTAAGGTGATAGCGTCAAACGCTGCTTAAATTGCTTTAACTTGCCTACAAAATCCGATTCTAAAATATATTTTACACGCCTGTCATTCAGATAAGCAATTAGAATTTCATTGGAACTATATCTGAAATTTTCGTTTATATAAACGTCGTTACCATAAAAATAAGCCTTGAAATTGAACACGGAAAACCTCCAAAAAATATTTTCAAAAATAGAGAATATGAAAAAAGAAATAGAGTATGTGCTTTAATTATAGCATAACTATTGAAAAATTTCAATAGGTGTGCTAAAATAATATGGACGATCAAAAGCAAACGGAAAAGCTGTTTTGCTCTTGGTCATCCTTAAAATTTTACAGGAGGTCGAAAATTTGAAAGAAGCATTATACACAAGCTATGAAGAACTGCCGCTGTTCTTGAATGCGGAAACACTCGCCAAACTGCTCGGCGTTTCCGTGTCAAGCAGCTACGAACTGATGCACGAAAAGGATTTTCCGGCAATTAGAATTGGCTCTCGGTTAGTCGTTCCCAAAGAAAAATTGCAGCGCTGGATAGACGAAAAGACAGGAAAGCGAGGATAATACTTGAACAAGAAATATTCAAAACGCAATTCAATCAAGGATTACTTTCCGTTACTTGTGATGCTTGACGCATCAACCGCGATCACTTTTTTCCCTTTTATTTTTTCAGGTATCTTATATATTTCCGCTTTCTCCTGTAGCATATGTT
>CAYWIP010000017.1:0-35170 GCA_964458395.1 uncultured Ruminococcus sp. | reverse complement strand
TATAAGGAAAGCCCTTGCAACAGCGAATTGCAAAGGCTCTCCCGGTGGAAGTGTGGTACACCCCATTCAACAGTTATAGTGTACCACATTTCGCCGAGTTTGTCAAGACATTTAGGAGGAAATATTTACAATGGATTTGTTAGGCGGAAATTTAGATCGGGAGGCTCGGCGCATAAGCGTTTGGATACTCTTGCAGAGGAAGTGCAGAAGAAACGTCGATTATATTATGGAGGAACTTCGCCCTATTTATTCCGATTTGGAGAGCGGCTTTAAACTCGGGCATTTCACATTGTGGAGAGCGTTTATTTACGTCTTTGCACTCGGTGAAGTATACGGCATACGGAAAGATCGTGCAAGGAGGGTGAAGCGCTATGAATGACGATATAATAAATCAGGTGCTTCAATACGGGCGCAAGATCGGATTTCGGGAAGCGGTCGAGATGTGCGAGATACGGAAAGTGCCGCGCAGACTTCGCCGAGCGGCTAAACTGATAAAGAAGATGTATCGCGGTGCGCTTCGGATAAGCGAGGGCAAGCCTACACAGCCGATCGCGGCAAAGCATTACAGACGATAGTACAAGGGCGCGGGAAACCGCGCTTTTTGCTTCGTCCGAATTTCGGACGAAGCTCCTTGACAAATGTCCGTTTTTCGGACATTTGGCTTCATTCGTCGAGTTGGCACGTTCTCACGGGTTCGTCACGGGTTCGGTGTTCAGCTACCCTCAATTTGAGGGCAGCTCCAGCCGCTCATATTTCGCGCATATGGGGCTTTTGTTCGGCATAGAGGAATTACTATCCCGATGGCGAACGGCAGCTTATAGCCGCATTGTGGAAAGAATACGGTTCTTTCTATGGCTTGCTACACGTTTCCATTTCGCTTGTACGGCATTTCTCGGCATTGGGGTAATAGTTCACATACGAGAGCAAATGCGGCGATCTGGGGCAATTCTCGTGCCGATTTGGCAGCAATACAAGGGAATGTTCAACATTTTAGAACGAGCGGCTGATTATGCCGACACCAACGCAAAGTTACTTTTGACACTTCACTCGTTCCTCGTTTCGTATCAAAGCCTTTACGCTCCTGCGGAGGGCATACCCCGTACTCCAAAACGGTTGAAATCACAGCCGAGATTTTGTGCGCCATTTGTGCGCCAAAGATACGATAGCGCACAAAAAATCATAAAACAACACGAAACAAAAAGCCCTGCCAAGCCGTATTGTATAACACTTTATTGAACATTATTAAACGGCACAAAATGTAAATATAGCCTTTGGAAAGGATGAGGTCATCAGTTCGACTCTGATTAACAGCTCCATTATAATGTGGATAGCAAAGCCGTTTGTAAGTGTTTCGCAAACGGCTTTGTTTTTGCATACTAATTAAATCAATTCATTCTTCTCAAAAAAGTATTTTACATATTTGAAATTCTGTTTTTTTGCATTTCTTTAAAAATAAAGCTGCAAAATTCATCATCAATTAGCAAAAACAAACTCTGCACCTTTCGTAAAATATAACGAAATTATCAAATCAATTCTTGTTTCCTTTTACGGCAACGCTATACTTGATTAATTATATTAAGTTTAAGTACCTTTAGTAGCTCACAACAGCTTTCATAAATTGTTACAACTTAGGTTTTATGATCTTTCGGCGGTTTAGCAGCTGACGGCTCATCTTTGAGTTTATAAGCGACTCTTTAAATAGTAATAGCAGGGTTTTTATGTGTTTTTCTCACTAACTCGTCTTTTGAGCAATATGTGAAATAAATAACGATATTGCGTTTCAAGCGCCCAAATGTGTGGTATAGGCTATTGACTAAATATTATGTTAGTGTTATAATAATTTTGACAAAATATCTATTTATTGGAAAAGGTGTTAACGTAAATCATAATATTATTAAGGAGATATTTTATGGACAGACAACTTGGGAAAATAAACAGGTATCTGATGATAGGTTGGCTCGCTATCGTTGTTGTTCTTACTGCGACTTATTTCGGTGAGCTTGTGCGCGGACACCGCGATTGGGCATATATGTCGGCATTTCTGGCAATAACAATAATCCCTGCCGCGCTCTGTCTGGTATATTTCATACGCAGTCCCGCCAGTCCAAATCTGCGGTATTACGCGGTAGAGGGATATCTTTTGATGTATACGTTCGTGCTGCTGAACACGAATACCGTAATGACCTACGGTTACATAATACCTATGCTTTCGCTTATCGTTTTGTACCACTCTCAAAAGCTGGTCGCGATAATGGGCGGCGTGGCGCTGGCGGCAAATATCGGCTGTGTTATAAGGTTTTTCATTATCGGTATGGTAACGGGCGACGACATCAAGGATGTTGAAATACAACTCGGTATGATACTGTTCTGCTTCGTTTTCGCTTTCATAGCTTCGGGAATTTACGACAAAATCGTAAGGCAGAACAAGGCATATATTGAATCCATTGACGACAAGCAAAAGCAGCTCGAGCGCGTTACATTGCAGACTATAACCACCATCGCGAACATCATAGACGCAAAGGACGAATACACAAAGGGTCACTCCTACCGCGTAGCGGAATACTCCTCCGCGCTCGCCGAGGAGCTTGGCTGGAACAAGGAGCGCGTAGCAAATGTAAAATATATCGGTCTGCTGCACGATATCGGCAAGATAAGTATCCCCGATTCGATACTCAATAAGCCCGGTAAGCTCACCGACAGCGAGTACGCGCTTATGCGCAAGCACGCGGAGATCGGCTGGAATATCCTCAGCGGCAACAATATGATAGACGGAATGGACGAGGGCGCGAGGTTTCACCACGAGCGCTACGACGGACGCGGCTACCCTATGGGCTTAAAGGGCGAGGAGATCCCGGAAATGGCGCGTATAATCAGCATTGCCGACGCGTATGACGCGATGACGAGCAACCGTGTTTACCGCAAGCGCTTGTCCAACGAAAAGGTTATCGCCGAGATAAAGCGGTGCAGCGGCGCGCAGTTCGACCCGAAGCTCGCGGAGATATTCGTGAAGATGATCGAGAGCGGAAAGCTTGACGAGTTAAGCCCCGACATTGCCGCAGGAAGCGGACAAAAGGGCATGGCAGAGCGAAGCGCGGAGCTGCTGCAGAGCGTTATCGGCTTCAAGAAAAAACGTATGACAACGAGCATGACTATCTTACGGGCGTTCTGAGCAGAAGCGCCGGAGAGAAACTTATCACCGAAAAGCTTTCCGAGGTCAACGGCGGATTGTTTATCGTTGACATAACCAACCTGCACGACGTTAATGAAAAGCACGGCATAGTCGCGGGCGACAGGGTGATCAAGACCACAGCAGAGGCGCTTTCGGCGCGTGAGGAGCTTATCGTGGTAAGATACGACGGAAGCGGTTTTCTGTGCTTTGTGCCGGGAGTTACCGAGGACAGCGCGCTCGACGCTCTTATGACCGAGATATGCGGTGAAATAAACAAGACCCTCCGTACAATGTCCGAGTACGAAAACAACCTTATCTGCGTAGGCGGAGCGCTCTCCTCCGAGGTCGGGCGCGATCTGCCCACGCTGCTTATCGCGGCGGACAAGGCTTTGTTCTACATCAAGGAGCTGGAGCAGAAGGGCTGCTACCTCTACAAGAAAGCGCCCAAGGACGCGAGCGCGAACTTGTACGGTCTCGACCTCGAACAGCTTATCAAGATGATAGAGGACGGCGCGGTCTACGAGACCGATTCGCCCGAGTTCGCAAAGATATACGATCTGGTCAAGAGCGTATACGAGCAGAACAAGCGCGCAATGCAGCTCGTTCTGCTGACGGTAACTCCCGCGCTCGGAAAAACTCCCGCCGTTGCCGACCGCGACGAGGCTATGGAGTACCTCCGGAACGCTATCGACGTGACGGTAAGCGATTCCGTGATACCGTTCCGCTTCAGCAGCGTACAATGTATGATGATACTCACCGAGCCGGAAAAGGAAAACGCCATTATCGTCACCGACAAGATACTCAACAGCTTTTACAAGTTCTACGACAAGAAGAACGTCGCGCTCACTGCCGAGGCGGCGGAGCTTCCCGCTATCGCGTGATCACACATAAAGCAGCCCCTCCCGGGGGAATCCCCGGGAGGGGGTTTTGTTTAATCGTAGGAGATCGTCGTAGTGCTTACCTCGGGCGTAGTGCCTTCCTCGGGCATTTCGTATACGAAGCTCAGCGCTGTAAGCTCATCAGCCAGTTCCTTTGCCTCACTGAACGGAACCTTTAATTCCTGGTAATAATAAAGTTGATATTTGTCTGTTTCGTAATCCCATTGGAACTGACTTTGCGGCTCAGGTAGAGCATTATACGTTTTATCGCTTACTGCACGCACGGTGATATACGTCCAGCCATCCGAAGTAAAGAAGAATGTATCGCTGAACAGATCGGATCTCAGTCTTCCGGATACAAGGTGCTTTTTGCATATCTTCATGACCTCGTCCGCCTGTTCCGGCGTGAGCGCGTTTGTGCAAAGCGTCCGCCGCTTTCCGTGTGTGCCGTCGGGTTCTACGTATGCGTAATCGTAATAGCTGATAGAGTATTTCGCGCCGTCGAGATCCTCCGCTGCGGGGCGTTCGTAAATGTGTCCGAAGCCGCCCGTTTTTATCGTGATCGTCATTACAATCACAAACGCCGCCGTTATCGCAAGATATTTCGCTCCCCATTTCAGGAACGAGAGTGCGTTTATCTTCGCGCGGCTGACTATGATGTTTATGATGATAAAAGCGACCGCGGCGATAAGCAAGCCCCAGAATATATCGTTGTCCATTAAGAAGAACATAAATACGGTAAAGCAGCCGAGCGTCATTGTCAGCTCGAAGAACACGCGGCTCGCTACCGGAGTGCCGACCGTTTTCGCGTCGCGTTTGATGTAGATAAGTCCCGAAAGCAGCATAACCGCAAGCGAAATGACGCAGCCGACCGAGCAGTGCAGCTCCAATTTATCGGAGGGATTAGCCAGAAACAGGATGCCCCAATATTGGTAATCAAAAACCGATGTGTCGCCGAAAAAGTAATTAAATCCCGCACAGTTGTTGGTAATATAGTAGATATACAGCAGCGGCAGAACGTTTATGATACCCATAAGGATTATCGAGAAGTATGAGCTTTCGGCGGGAGCGCCGCAGCAGCACACGCACAGCACGGTTATCGACATTAAGAACATGGTTCCCGCAAGCAGCATAAAGACCATCTGCGATAACATTTCTCCGTCGTTGCCATGTATATTGCCGTACATTATTCTGGCTATCATAATCCGTATACCGTTTCCGCCGAGTACGCTCACAAGCTGCGGAAGTATCTGGATATAAAGCAGGCTGAGCAGCTTCGAGAGGAAACGCTCGCTTGCCTTTATCGGCAGCGCCATTGAAACGTCGCAGATCTGCTGGTTGTTCATATCGCGGAACACGTTAAGCACCGTAAAAAAGCTGACGACCGCGCCGCATACCGCGAAAAATATTCCCCAGTTCGACGGATAGAAAACCAGCGACTTTAATTCTATGCCATAGCCGTTACCTCTTGTGTAAACTTGTGTGTTAAACAGGAACAGCAGCAGCGCCACGCCGTACAGCACATAGGTGATTATCGCCAGCTTTTTGTGAACGCGCACCTCCGCCAGAGCGGCGCGGGCGATCTTTTTGAACAATATTTTACGCGTTGTGTTAGTTGATGACATTTGAGCCATAGCCTCTCGCCTCCAGTTCGTAAATAAATATTTCCTCCAGCGTCAGCGGGATAAACTCGCTTATCTCGCACCCGAACGCGCCTAGCTTCTCCGTTATGTCCGCCTCCGAGCCGCGCACCACAGCCTGCGCCACCGAGCCCATTACCGTGTACTGCATTACCTCCAGCCCCGCGTTTTTCAGTTCCTCGGGAGTCACCGCGCCGCTCTTGCGCGCGAGCTGTATTTTTCCGAAGCCGCTTTTGATGTTGTCGATCTCGTCCGCGAATATCATCTGCCCCTGATGTATCAGCATTGCGCGGTCGCAAAGCTCGTTTATCTCGACGATATTGTGCGAGGACACGACCATTGTCGCCTGACGGTCGATAAGCTCGTTGATGATTATCTGCTTGATGAACCGCCTCATTGCGGGGTCAAGCCCGTCGAACGCCTCGTCGAGCAGCAGATACTGCGTGTTGCAGGACAGTCCGATTATGACCACCGCCTGGCGCTTCATTCCCTTTGAAAAGTCGCTCATACGCTTGTTTCTAGGCAGCTGAATCTGTTTTACGAGCCGTTCGTATATCTCGAACGAAAAGCTCTCGTAATAGCTTGCGTAATACTTTGCAAGCCCGTCCAGCGTGAATTTTGCGTACTGCACCGTTTCGTCGTTCACAAAGAATATCTTCGATTTCGCCGAGGGGTTGTCGAACACGTCCTCGCCGTCTATTTTAACGCTGCCTTGCTCCGTTTTGTAAACGCCGCACATCATACGCAGAAGCGTTGATTTGCCCGCGCCGTTCGAGCCGAGAAACCCGTAAATGCACCCGTCGGGAATACTTATGCTGACATTATCCAGAGCCTTGAAGCCGTCGTTTATATCGACCTTGCCCAAGCCCTTTTTCGCGAACACCATACTTACATTATTTATCTCGATCATGCGTTTTCTCCTTTCAGCGAACTGTCGGCGCGCTTAACTATTTCCACCAGCGTATCCGCAGAAACTCCCGCTCTCAGCGCCTCGAGCGTTTTCTCCTCAAAATCCCGCGTCAGAGCGGAATCCGCCTTTCCGCTCTGCGCCGCGATAAAGCTGCCCTTTCCCGCGAGCGTGTAGATTATCCCGTCGCGCTCCAGCATTGAATACGCCTTGGCGACGGTGTTCGGGTTCAGCCCAAGCTGCTGCGCCAGCGTCCGCGACGGAGGTATCTTGTCGTTTTCCCTGAGCACGCCGCGCGTTATCTCGCTGCATATCGAGCGGCAGATCTGCTCGTATATCGGCGTTCTGCCCGTAACATCTATGCTTATCAACTATAACACCCCCTGTTGGTTATCGGTTCCCTATATGCACTACTCTAACTAGTACAATTATTATATAACTTTTTTCCGAAGTTGTCAAGGGGGTAATTCATTTTTTTCGCAAAAAACCGACCCCGAAATGAGGTCGGTCTGCATATTGATTTAAAACGGCTTGACGGTTCTTGCGGCGAGGTCGTTCACCGTCACCGAGATATTTTTCGCGGCGGCTTTGTTTTGGATCACATCAATGAATTTGTCCTTGTAATTATTGACGAGCATTACCACCATTTCGTCCTTGACGTCCTGTGGCAGCGCGTTTATCGCCTTTATCGGCAGCTCGCCCGCCGCGTTTACCATGCCGAGCAGCAGCTTTACCGCGCGGCTTTTTGGCGGGTTCTCCGCCGCCTTTTCCTTAACCATCGGCAGCAGCATTGCCGCGACCGCGCCGTAGTCCAGCTCGTCCACCGATACTCTGAATTCAAGCATTAACAGCCCTCCATTATCCCAGCGGACGAATTTTTTCGGGTGCGTACTCCAGCATTGCTTTAGTGGCTTCCTCGGTCAGATCGTAACGATACCAATCGTAAGTGCCGTCATCCTTTTTCTGCGGATCCATCCACACCATGATTCCGTTCCAGCCGTTATCATACACCGACTTGTATTTCTCGGTGAGCGTCATTCCGCAGTCCTTTTCGTCGTCGTTGTGAGTTTCGCCGATAAGGCACGGCTTAGCCTCGGCAAGCCCGAACTCGGACGGCGATTTGTCGCACGGGAATCCGAACCACGGCTTCTGCCAATTATAATAATGTGTGCTGTAAAAATCGAGATACGCGTTCTCGCTGCCCGTAAGCTCCTTTAAATACTCGTCCGAGACCTTGTTGCCCTCGTATTTGTCGGAGTTGTACTTGATTATCGCCATACCGACCGTAACGGGGAAATCGCTGTTCTCATGGATAACAGCCGCGCATTTGCCCAGCAGATAGGAAATATTATCCCACGGTATTTTGCCGCATTCCTCGTTCTCAAAGACCCAATCAGGTTCGTTTATTATGTCGATGCCGAAGATGTATTCGCAGCCGCGGTAACGCTCGCAGAACTCCTTAACATATATTTCCGCGAAACGGTCGCAGTATTCGTTCGATTTGATCATAGCCTGAAATTTCTCGCCGCTGCTTACCGGCTCTTTAAAGTGATCGAACGACAGCAGCGTCGGCATAATGTAGAGCTTATGCTTCTCGGCAAGCGCGAACAGCTTGTCCAGCGCCTCCCAATGGTCGGGATTTACATCGGTCGGATAGCCGCCGGGGGTCAGACGGACGATGTTCTGTCCGTTGCAGTTGACCCAGATACGCGTGCAGTTTATGCCGTCTTCGACCAGCCGAGCGAACTCGTTATCCCAGAACGCTTCGTCCATATAACCGACCGTGAAGTCGTTCCACTTTTCCCACGGGGTGTTCGCGCCGTTTATCCAAAGCTCCTTGCCGTCAACCATGAACTTTGTGCCCTCGATAGTCACGCGTGCGGAGGCGGTGTTTTCGGGTTCGCTTATTTCGGATTTATCGAAGCCACCCTGAACGTCGGAGGTTACAGTGCCGTCCGTTGAAGTGCTGTCGGACGTTCTTTCGGTCGAGCAGCCCGACAGACCGATGAGCATAGTCAGCGACAGAACGATTGTCAATAGCTTCTTCATAAAAATCTCGCTTTCGTTTTTTCTTAATTATAGCACATTTATCGGGAAAATTCAACCGCACATTGACAATTATTTTTTGGAGTGATATAATTTAGGAGTACAAATAAAATGCAATTCGTTCCGTATTTTGACCGTTCGTTCCGAAATCAACACAAGCTGCTGATTTTTTGCTAATATATATTCGGGAAGCACAAAGAGGATAACGGCGCTTTCCGAGGATAAGCATAGCTGCGGGTATTGGTCACGCTTTGATGCACCGCGCGTCAGGTACTCGCGGCGGCTCTCTTATTTTTTGCGGGGGAGGAAGTTATATGAAACACGTTAAAGTCGCAAAATATACCAAGGAAAAGCGGACGGAAGCGGGGCGGAAATACCGCGAGGAGCTTTCCAAGCTGAAATATTCGATTCCGAACAATATGGCGTTTATATTAAGAGAGAGCTGGAAATATTCGCGCGGACTGTTCTGGGCTATGGTGCTGAAAATATTCTTCGTTACCGCGAGCGGTCTGTTTGCGGTCTACACCGACAAGTATGTCGTCGAGTTCGCGCTCGGAACATCTGACAGAACCGTACTCGGGATTATCTGCGCGGCGCTGATAGCAGGCGGCATATTGTCAAGCTGGGTCGTCGGCTGCGCGGATTGGCGTATCAGCACCAACGGGCGGTTTAAGCTGTCCGCGAACCTTTTCGGCAGGTTAATGCGCAAAAAAATGAACCTATCCTACGAGGATACCGAAGATCCCAAGATAAACGATATGTGCCAGAAAGCGTATTCCTCGGTGAACAGCATTTCCGAGGCGGGTCTCGGTACAATGAAGGACACTATCGTCGCGGCGCTTCAGATATTCTCGTACGGCGGTATACTGTCAATGCTCGACCCATGGCTGATACTGATAATCGGTGCGCCCGCTGTCGCGGGATATTACATCAACAAGCACAAGATGAACTGGATATGGAATATGGTGGACAACTGGCAGACCTATGACCGTCAGCTCAATTATATAACGTGTATCGGCATGGACAGCAAATTCAGCAGCGCAAAGGATATCCGCATTTTCGGTATGCAGCACTGGCTGAAGAGCGTCTACGACCGCGTTTACCAAAAGCGTATGGACTGGTATGAGCAGCAGGACGCTTGGGAGTACCGTCACGATATGCTTTCACATATAGTCATCATGACAGGCAACACCGCCGCGACGATATACATTGTCCGGTTGGTAATGAACGGCAGTATCGGCGCGGGAGATTTCGTGCTGTACTTTAACTCAATATTTATGCTATCGGAGGCGGTGCGCGATTGGTGCAACAAGATAAGCGCGTATCAGTGGCTCTCAAATATCACGAACTATTTGCGGCAGTATCTCGAGCTTCTCGAGCCGACTGAAAATCAAGGTAAAAAGCCCGAGCAAGCCGACAAATACGAGATAGAATTCCGAAACGTTACCTACGCCTATTCCGGCGCGGAAAAACCCACGATAAAGAACATCTCGTTCAAGCTGAACCGCGGCGAAAAGCTGGCAATGGTGGGTTTGAACGGCGCTGGCAAGACCACGCTCATCAAGCTGATGTGCGGACTGTACGAGCCGACGGAGGGCGAGATTTTACTGAACGGCAAGCCGATACGCGAGTACGACCGCCGCGAATATTTTAAACTGTTCGGCACGGTATTTCAGGACATCAACGTGCTGCCCGTGACCGTCGCGGAAAATATCTCGGGAAAAAAGACGGACGAAACGGATATGCCGAGAGTGTACGAATGTATGAAAAAATCGGGCATTTACGATAAGGTAATGGATCTGCCGCAAAAGGAAAACACTCGGCTCGTAAAGTCGGTGTACGAGGACGCGACCGACTTTTCGGGCGGACAAATGCAGAAGCTGGCATTGGCGAAAGCACTCTACAAGGACGCTCCCGTGCTGCTGCTCGACGAGCCCACAGCGGCGCTCGACCCGATAGCCGAGCAGGAGATGTACTTAAGTTACGCGGAATTTTCCAAAGGAAGATCGAGCGTTTTCATCTCGCACAGGCTTGCCTCTACGCGTTTCTGCGACAGGATAATCCTGATAGCGGACGGCGGAATTGCCGAGGAGGGAACTCACGCGGAGCTTATGGCTCTCGGCGGCAAATACGCGGAATTATTTGAAATGCAAAGCAGCTACTACAAGAAAGAAATCAATAAAGACGACATTTGAAAAACGCATGAAAATCCAAAATGTCGACGAACGAAGTGAGGAGACGGTGCCGTCAGCGCGGCAGAGCGCAGCGAGCGAAGCGAGTGGAGCGGAGCCGCGGTGACGAGCATTTGGATTTTCTATTCAGATAAGGAGCGAAGATGAAGAATAAACAGAAAAGGGATTGGAGCAGGACCGTAAGAGTGGTAAAGCGCTGTCTGGCTATATTTGACGAAGCCGACAAGGGCTGTTTCGCGCGCGGCATCGCAAAGAACGTGTTGAATACCGCAAACGAGCTTTTGACGGTCTGGCTGACCTCGCAGCTTATCGACAAGGTGGTTTCGGGCGAGCCTTGGCGGGATATAATAATTTTTGTGCTGATAACGGCGGCTGTTACCCTCGGACTTTACTTCGCCGGGACAACGATAGACAGGCGCAAAAACTGCCACTCGTTCGCGAGCGCAAGCTACGATAACCGCGTGCTGTGGGAAAAGATACTCAATATGGACTACGTTCATATCGAAAATCCCGAAACGCATATCGCCAAACAGCGTATGCAGCAGGGGTTCGGACGAATGAACAGAGTGTCCTACGGAATGTTCAACCTTGTCACCGGTATTATCACGATAATAGCGGGCGTTGTGATGATACTTCCGCTTGCGCTGCGCAGCGCTCCCGAAGCGGAGGGATTTATGGGCTTTATAGGTTCGCCGTGGGGTCTTGTGGCGGTGGTGGCGGCGGTCACCGCGCTGGAAACGCTGTGGGGGCTTATCCAGAGCAAGACGATGTTCAGATTTATGTCGGACGCGATGAACGACCGCAAAAAGATTCAAAGCGAGCGCACCTCCTCTTACTATATCGAAAACATTTCACGAAGCTATCGGAACGGCAAGGACGTGCGCATTTATGACGAACAGGAGCTTATAATGCGCGAATACGAGCGCTCCGCCGCCGACGCGGTGAACGCATGGGATAATGTGCTGCGCAAAATGCACGCGGCGGGGCTGCTTATGTGTCTGCCGGCGATAATATCCAAGCTGATCATGTACGGCTTTGCGGTGCTGAGGGCGATGTCGGGAGCGCTGTCCGTCGGCGAAATAATCGGCTTTGTGATGTACTTCTCGAGAATAAGCAGCGGCATAAGCGGACTTTCGAGCGGTCTTGGGAATATCTCGATCGACGTGGACTTTCTCGACAACGCGTTCAGATTCCTCGACATTCCCGACGAGAAATACAAGGGCACTATCCCGACCGAAAAGCGCGACGATAACGAATACGAGTTCGAGTTCAAGAACGTATGGTTCAAGTACCCGAATTCCGAGCAGTATGTTCTGCGCGGCGTTAATTTAAAGTGGCGGATCGGCGAGAAAATGGCGCTCGTCGGAAAGAACGGCTGCGGAAAATCCACGCTCGTAAAGCTGCTCTGCCGCCTTTACGACCCGACCGAGGGAGAGATAACGCTAAACGGTATCGACATCAGAAAGTACCAATACGAGGAATACATGGCGCTGTTTTCGGTGGTATTTCAGGATTCGGGGCTGTTTTCGTTCAGCGTTGCCGAGAATGTCGCCGCCGATACCGAATACGACCCCGACCGTGTCCGCGATTGTATTGAACGCGCGGGTCTGGGCGAGCGTCTTTCCCGAATGGAGAGCGGCATTGAAACGTGTCTGTACAAGGATTTCGACGAGAACGGAGTTGAGATCTCGGGCGGCGAGGCGCAGAAGCTCTGCCTTGCACGGGCTATTTACAAGGGCGCGCCGTTTATCGTGCTCGACGAGCCGACCGCTTCTCTCGACCCGATATCCGAGCATGACATCTACACGAAATTCAACGGCATTGTCGGAACGAAAACCGCCGTCTACATTTCGCACCGTTTAAGCTCCTGCCGCTTCTGCGACGAGATAACGGTAATGGAAAACGGTACGATAGCCGAGCGCGGCTCGCACGACGAGCTGCTTGCAAAGGGCGGCGTTTACGGAAAGCTCTGGGCGGCGCAGGCGGAGTATTACAAGGACACGGCGGGCGATCTGTACGCATAAAAAAAAGGGGTGAATTATCGCCCCTTTAATTATTGCGAACGGGAATCATCAGCTCCGTCGCGAAAACCCCGTCCTCGTTCTGACGGTTGACGTATCCGCCGTACTTTTTGACTACTCGGTCAATGCGGAACAGCCCGTATCCGTGTAGCGGCTCGGAAAGGGAGTTCTCCTTGGTTGAGAGGTACGCGCCCTTTTCCTTGCGCACTCCGCCCGAGGAGTTCTGCACCGAAAGGTACATCTGCCCCTTGAGCTTGCCGATATACACGCGCATGAAGCGTTCCTCCTCGGGGAGCGCGGCGCAGGCTTCGACGGCGTTGTCGAGCATATTTCCGAGTATCGAGCATAATTCCACGTCACTCATGGGCAAGCCCTCGGGAACATTCGCTTTGACGTTCAGGCGGATATTCAGCTTTTCGGCTACTCCTAGCTTGCTGTTGAGTATCGCGTCCGCCATTACGTTGCCCGTTTTGATCACTGTATCAACGTTGTCCAGATCGTCCGCAAGCTGGTCGAGATAGCCCGAGATCTTCTCAAGATCGCCCTTGCCGAGCCATATCTTCATATTCTGGATATGGTTGCGGTAGTCGTGCCGCCAGCCGCGTATCTGCCGGTACATATTCTGAATTTCGCGCACCTGCTTTTCGATAAGCTCGCTCTGAAAGCGCTCGATACGCTTGTCTATCATATTGTATAACATTCTGCGCAGCGCGAAAAATCCGAAAGCTCCCGCCGCGCAGAGCAGGACGATAATACCCGTCACAATAAAAATGTTCATTTGTCCGAAATCTCCCAATACATTTTTTCGGCGATTACATAGGTGCAGTTCGGGTCGTTGAAATCTCCCCAATCCGACCAGACGATAAGTCTGTCGCTGCGGGTTTTGCCGAGCAGATCGGTGCGGAACGCGATATATGCTTCGTCGATATTGCAGAAGTAATTCTCCTGAAAGCCCACGATATGCACCGCCCTCACCCCTGTGAACGCAAGCTCTATAGGCTTGCTCCATTGGCTGTGCAGAACAAGCGAGAGAGTGTGCCCGTCAGCGTTTCCGTTGCGCATACCGCCGCTCTCGTCAACGGACGCGCCGCTTTTGTAACTTGCCGAAACGATACAACTATCGTGAAATCCGCCGTATTCTTCCATTAAACGCTCAATGTCCTTATCGTCTTTTACTTCCGTTCTCATAAATTCACCCCGTGTAATAAGCGATAAATTTCTCGTTTATATCCTTGTAAAGCCGCCGCGATATCGGGATAATTCCTCCGCCGTCAAGTGTAAGCTCCGTTTTGCCTATACTTCTGACGAAGCGGAGATTTACGATATACGAGCGGTGACAGAACGTAAATTCCTCGGGGAGCTGCTTTGCGAGCGCGCTTATTCCCGATGAGCACTCCAAGGTTTTCCCGTCGGACAGGCAGACGCAGGACCTTTTTCCCATCGCCTCGCAGTACGTTATAGTGTCGGGGGAAACGTGCAGCATGCCCTCCTCACATTCTAGCATTATCTCGTTTTCGGGAATGCGTTTTTTGACGTATCTGTCCAGCACCGCGAACAGCTTTTCGCGGTCTGCGGGCTTTAACAGATAGTGCAGAGCTTCGACCTCGTAGCCCTCGTTCATATATTCCGCGTAGCCCGTGACAAATACTATCGGCAGCATATCGCCCTCCGCGCGGAGCTTTTTCGCTAATTCCATTCCGTTAAGACGGCTCATCTCAATGTCCAGCAAAAGCAGATCGCAGGGCTTGTCGGGGCGGCAGAACAGAAAGTTCTCGGCGCTCACATACTCGTCGATTATCAGCGCGAACGGCTTGTCCGCAGACCACTCCCCGAGCAGCCGCCGAAGCTCCGCGGACTGTTCCTCGCTGTCGTCGCAAATTGCAATCGTAAGCGGCATAACGCGTCCCCCTTTTCTTTACTTATTTATATAATACAGCAATAAGCGTTTTTTGTCAAGGCGGAATTTCACCGAAAAAAACGGAGACTCGTTAAAGTCTCCGTCGGAAATTATTCGGCTTTGAACGGCACAACGCCTTGTACCGCTTCGGCGGCGGTTATCGTCCGCTCACCGTCGTCAAGGTCTATCAGCTTGTATTTGTCGCAGCCCATGCCAAGCTCTTTCATGTAGGTGAGCTGACGCAGTCCGTAACGGGATTCTATGCGCTCGACTAAAGCGTGACGATCATTCTCGCTAAGCGCGTAAACAAGGTCTACCGAAGCCTGATCGACCGCCAGAATATCGAGCGACGCTAGAATTCCGATATTCGGCGTAACGACGGGAGCCGCAGCCACGCCCTCGCAGTCACATGAAACGGACATATTCCGCAGAACGTTCACGAAGCTGATATGCTCCCCAAAATGATCAACGACCGCCTTGGCGCTTTCCATCATGCGCTCCATAAACTCTTCCTCGGTGATCGACCACGGATCGTCCGAGCCGGGCGCTTGATGTATCATACCCTTGCCTATCCTGCCGTCCGCGCAGCCGATTCCGATATTCTTTGCCGAGCCGCCGAAGCCTCCCATTGCGTGCCCCTTAAAATGCGTCAGCACAAACAGCGAGTCATAGTTCAGGATATTCTTGCCCATGACCATTTCGGTGAACCATTTGCCGTTCTTTACGGGGAGCGCCGCCGTGCCGTCCTCGTCGATAATATCCACGGGGCAGAACGTCCAGCCGTTTACCTCCAGTGTTTTGCGGTGCTCGTCGGTGGTGTAGCGACCTCCCTCGTAGAACGTGTTGGTTTCGATTATCGAAGCGCCGGGCAGGTCGTTCTTGACAAGCTCCTCCACCCACGGACGCGGAATGATATTCGGACCGTGAGGCTCGCCCGTGTGCAGCTTTATGCTCACCTTACCCGTGATCTTTCCGTTCACCTTTGCCGCGATTCTGCGCAGACCCTCAGCCGAAAGATCGCGCGTGAAGTACACCAAAGACTCCGCGCCCGTGCGCTCGGAGTAGGGAACATAGCGGTTTCCGCCCGTTCCCGCAGCAGGTTTGTTTGTCATAATAATTCCTCCTCAGATCGTTTTTTACTATTATAACACAAAAATTTCCAATTGTCCATAGCCGTATAAAAAAATTGCTGCGTTTCGGCGCGGCAAAAATGAAAAAACATGAAATTGAGAACATTATGACTATGCCGTGCGACGACCGCCACAATCCGACCGGCGCGCAGTCAGGAGAAAATAAGATCATGTCACGGGGGATTGTGACTTATCTTATGGGCTTCTCTAAAAACCGGTTTGAAAAGGGAAAATTGCCGGGGTGCGTCGGCTGCTAGGAAAGCCGACGAAGCAAGGCTGTATGCCTTGCGAGGAGGCTTGACGACACAGACGGCGTGCCCCGACAATTTTCCCTCAAACAAGGTTTTTAGAGATGCCCTTATGTTTTTATTATATCACAAACGTTCCCGAAGGTCAATTGCGATGTGTCGATTTTGATACAATTAAACGAAAATTTACGATCGTTCGTTAAAAAATGCGGCGCCGGATTTCTCCGGACACCGCATACTTTATTTGTATTATGTGTTACTTCTTTTTGCCTTTTCCCTTAGCCGGCGCTTTTGCCGCGGGAGCCGGAACGGCTTTCTTTTCCTCTGCCTTGGGAGCTTCCGTCTTTACGGCGGGATCGGGCTTCTTCTCGGCAGCGTTTACGGGAGCGGGCTTCTTGTCGTCAGCCTTTTTAGCTGCGGGTTTTGAAGCAGGCTTCTTGGTGGGAACAAGACACTCGAGAGCCTTGAGCTTTGCAGGGTCGCCGCTCTTTACCTGAACCGAACCGTCCGCAAGAGCCTTGTCGAACGAAAGCTCACCGGAGAACATTTTGTCGATGATCTCGGCGGATGCTTCGACAGCACAGTTATTATCTTCGTAAACATAGTGGTCAACCAGAATTTTGCCCTCTCTTACGGCAACATACATATCTTCGTCGATATCAGAAATCAAAGAGATTGTAACCGCGACCAAATCCTCAAATTTCTTAGCCTTTGCCGCGCTTCCTTTGAGATATCCCTCAACCTTTTTTGCCAGTTCTACGTTATTCATATACGTAATCCTCCTACATCAAAAGCCAGAGGTTAGATATACGAATCACAAACACGGCTAACCTCTATAAAATAATTTACAGTTTCCACGCGGTATTTTACTACCATAAAAATTATACCATATTACTTTGTTAATTTCAATAGTCAATATTTATAAATTTACGCTTTTTTTAGGGGAATTTATGGAGAAATAACATAATTTTTACAGAAAGGGAAGAAGTGGGGATAACGGATAAAATCGGCGGTCGACGCCAAAATAAGTTTGTATTTTATTTTGTGAAAGGACGGACAGTATGAAAAAGTTTTTGATATCGGCTGTCATTTTTTTGTCGGCAATTTCGGGCGGTATGTCGGAGGGTCGGGGGAGCATTACGGTTCTCGGCGATTCTATAGCGTCGGGCTACGGGCTGTCGGAGTATGTTTCGGGGAACGATTACAGCGCACCCGAGAGCTTCGGAAATCTTCTCGGCGCGGAAAGTACGCACTATGAAAATTACGCGGTAGACGGAAGAAGATCGGAGGAGCTTCTCGCCGCTGTTTCCGATGAAACCGATCCCATAGTGAGATCGGTCGCGGATGCGGATAATGTTATAATTTCTATCGGCGGCAACGATTTTCTGAAACCGCTGCTTGACGGAATAAAGACCGCCGCGCTCACCGATACCGACTTTTTTATATCGGTGCTTGAAGGCGAGGTTTCGTCGGGGAGTATCTCGGAATATACCAATAACATTTTGCAGTCGGCGCTTACGGCTGCAAAGGCTGTGGACGTTAACGGTTCCGTAAGCAATATCCGAAAAATTGTCGAAAAAATCTCGGAGCTTAATCACGGCGCGCGGATAATTCTGCTTACGGTATACGATCCGTTTGCGGGGAACGTTCTGCTCACCGCCGCTTCGGAAGCAGCCGAGGAAAAGCTTTCCGAACTGAACGAGGGAATTAAATCGCTCACGGGAAGCAATGTATATGTCGCCGATATTTACGAGGCGTTCAAGGGGCACGAGGCGGAATACACCAACATCGGCAGGCTGGATATTCACCCGAACAGCGCGGGGCATAACCGAATTTACGAGGTGCTGTCCGAAATAACGCGATAATTTTTTGATAAAACCAATACACATATTTTAATATTGCTTTTAATTAAATTAAGTAACAGCCGTCCGCCGTCTTTTCGGCGGCGCTTTTTTTGTTTTTATTGATTAGGCGGCAAATCTGTTAGAAACAATAATTGTTTTTTTACCCATTATTTGTTAAAATGCCAAAAAAAATGCTCTAAAAATGTAAAAATTAAGATAAATATTATATTGAAAGTTGGTGAAAATAATGGTATAATTTAATTTGGTATATAGTGTGTAGAGCAATTTACTTTATATAACTAATCATTTTATCGGAGGACAGTTTACAATGTTTGGAATGAATAAGGATATCGGTATCGATCTGGGTACGGCGAATACGTTGGTTTATATGAGAGGCAAGGGTATTATTATCCGCGAGCCGTCCGTTGTCGCGGTGGATAAAAAGGCGGGTCAGGTGAGATATGTCGGTCAGGAGGCAAAGGATGTTATCGGTCGTACTCCCGGCTCTATAGTTGCGGTAAGACCGCTTAAGGACGGCGTTATCGCGGATTTCGACATGACGTCGATAATGCTCGCGCAGTTTATAAAGAAAGCGCTCAAGGGCAGAAGCAAGGCGCGCGTTATTATATGTATCCCGTCGGGAGTTACCGAGGTAGAGCGCAGAGCTGTTAAGGAAGCGGCACAGCAGGCGGGCGCAAAGCGCGTTTCCATTATTGAGGAGCCCATGGCGGCGGCTATCGGCGCGGGTCTGCCCGTTGCGGAGCCTATGGGCAGCATGATCGTCGATATCGGCGGCGGTACGAGCGAGGTCGCTATAATCTCGCTGGGCGGTATTGTCGCGGCGCGTTCCGTAAGAGTTGCGGGCGACGAGTTTGAGTCCGCGATAATCAACTTCATCAAGAAAAAGTACAATCTTCTCATAGGCGAGCGCACCGCCGAGAACATAAAGACCGGCATAGGCTCGGCGTTTAAGACTGACGACAACGAGCCCGTAATGGACATCAAGGGCAGAAACCTCCTGAACGGTCTGCCCGAGAATATCACCATAACCTCCGAGGAGGTGCGTGAGGCTATCTCCGAGCCGCTTTCGCACGTTATCGACGCTATCAAGACCACTCTTGAAAAGTGCCCTCCCGAGCTTGCTGCGGATATTATCGAGAACGGCATTATGCTCGCGGGCGGCGGAGCGCTTCTTCGCGGACTTGACAGACTTATCCACGAGGAAACGGGTATGCCCGTAAAGATTGCCGAAAGACCTCTCGACTGCGTTGCGGACGGCACGGGAAAGGTTCTCGAGAACATTGACAAGCTTGAGGACGTTCTCAGCGAGGACGAGATGATCTACTGATAATTATGACCGTAAAGTATCTGAGCAGCGCCGAGCTGTCGGACGACCCGAAGCTTGCCGATTTTATTCACTGCGAGCTGTCGGGCGAAGGAATGCGTGACGATCTGAAACGGCTTATCGAGCTTGGGCATATGGTGAGCTTCGAGTACGAGTGCAATCAATACAATGTGATGTATGACGGGATAAACGGCATAGTAACTATTCGTGACGCGGTTCACGAGGAGCACAGCATTCCCGTATATTTTAAAAGGATATCCATGTCTGCGGCGGACTTTTTGAGAATATTGTCAACAAAATGTGGTGAACTATGAAGGATTTTTTTCACAGCGTTAAATTCAGAATACTGATATGCATAGGCGCGCTGCTGCTGGGGCTTATGACCTACGTTGCGGTGACCATCGGAACGGAGACCGCTCCCGAGCAGATAATCGGCACGATAACATATCCGTTCGTTACCGCCGCGAACGGTATTGCGGACGGCGTTTCGGGCTTTATCGACAAGCTTGTGAACGCCGATAAATACAAAACGGAAAACGACGAGCTCAACGCGAAGCTGAGCGAAATGTACAAGCAGACTATGGACTACGAGTCGCTGCTTAAAGAAAACGAGCGTCTGCGTGAAATGCTGGAGCTTAAAGAAAAACACGAGGACTATATGTTCTCCGAGCCGTGCGACGTAATCGCCCGCAACGCAAACGACATTTACGGCGGCTTTACGCTGAGCGGCGGAAAGAATAACGGCATATCGCTGAACGACCCGATAATAACGTCGGTGGGGCTTGTCGGTAGAGTCACCTCGATAGCCGATAATTACGCGAGAGTTACTACTATATTCAGCCCGGACGTGAACGTCGGCGTGTACACGATGCGTGCAAAGACGACGGGAGTTATCGAAAACAGTCTTGATTCCGCCTCAAAGGGTTTGTGCCTTATGAGCGATATCCTCAAGGACGCGGATATCAAGGAGGGTGACGTTATCTTTACGTCGGGTAAAAGCGGACTGTTCCCCGCGGATATAATGGTGGGCACGGTAACGGAGGTCTACGACGACCCGAACGGGCTTTCCAAACACGCGCTTATAAAGCCCGCCGAGGATGTAAGGGGCGTTACGATGGTATCGGTCATCACAGACTTCAGCGGCAAGGGAATACCGTTTGAAATTGGAGAATAAACATATCTGCTTATGAAAAAAATATCGGGAAGCAAGGCTCGTTCGCGAAGAATGATGCTGCGCGGATTTCTGCGCTGGTTCTTATACGCGGCGGTCTTGCTTTTGTTTTATTTGTTTATGGGAAATCCGCTTATACGCGGATACTGCCCGCTGGTGATAATTCCGCTGGCGACGGCTGTCGCAATGCACGAGGGCGACCTCGCTGCGGGGATATTCGGGACGTTCTGCGGTCTTATGCTGGATATCGCGAACGGCGTGACGGTAGTGGGTTTTTCCGCGCTGTGGCTGCTGTGCGCGTGTCCGGTGATCTCGCTGCTGGCGAGATTCTGGGTCAAGGGAACGTTCCTCAGCCACTTTATTATAAACGCTACCGTTACCGTGGTCATGGCGGCTATGGATATGCTGTTCCTGCACTGGATCTGGGAGCGCGGGGAAAGCATAATAACGTTTACAAAGGTGATATTGCCGAGCTATGGCGGAGCGATTATCTTCTCGATACCCGTGTGGCTGCTGGTGAAGCTGATCGTTGACAAGCTCCGTCCAAAAGAGCAGCGCCGTCTGGAGGAATCCGCACAGAGCGCGGAGGAGATGGAGATCAGGGAAAAGGAATAATCTGTATTTAGGGTGATAAAATGTCAAAATATTCTTCAATGATACGTTCGATTGTAATGGCTGCGTTTGTTGTGGCGGCGGCGTTCATGTGCGGCATAAGGCTGCTTCAGATCCAGCTCGTCGACGGCGACCTTTACCTTAATATGTCAAAGGAAAGCTCCGACGAGCAGATGATAGAGGCTGCCCGCGGGCAGATCGTTGACGCGAACGGAAAGGTACTTAATACCAACAAGATAATTTACAACATAAACTTTCAGTATTCTTCGCTTATGGAGGATACAGACGAAAGCGAGCAGAACGAAATAATCTACCGTGTTCTGACGGTTCTTGAAAAGAATAACGAAAAGTGGAACGATTCGCTGCCGATAAGCAAAACGCAGCCGTATAAGTTCGACGAGGATCGCCCTTCGGCGATCGAAACACTGAAAGAAAAGCTTAAGATAGGAAGCTATTCGACTGTTGAAAACTGTATATATCAGCTTTATGATCAATATGAGATCAGCGACAAGTACGAAGAGAAAATGCGCCGCGCGATCGCGGGAGTGCGCTACGAAATGGTGATAAAGGACTTTTCGGACTACAACACCGTTTTCGAGCTTGCGAGCGATATCAAGGACAGCACCGTAATGGAGCTGAAGGAGCTGAGCGCTCTTATGAGAGGCGTGGACATCACCGAAAGCTGGGAGCGGCAGTACCTTGACGGAGATATCGCGCCGCATTTAAGAGGAACGGTGGGTCCCATCTCGGCGGAGAAGTACGAAGAGCTTGACGGTTATCTGCTAAACGATACGATTGGATTAAGCGGCGTGGAGGAGGCTCTCGAAAACGAGCTTCGCGGAATACGCGGCGTGCGCACCATTACCCGCGACGGCAACGGCGTGGGCATTGCCGATGAAGTAACCAAGGAGCCTGTCGCGGGCAAGTCGATAATGCTTACGGTGGATTCCAATTTTCAGAAGCTGCTTCAGGATATGCTTAAATATCAGATCGACTGGCTGAATTCCCCTTACTACACGACAAAATACGATGCGGGTCTTCGCGGAAAGGGCTGCAAGGCAGGAGCGATAGTGGTTCTGGACGTAAAGACCGCCGGCTTGCTGGGCGCCGCGTCCTACCCGAACTATGACATCAACGATATGCTCAAGGACTATGAGGAGGTTCTCAACCGTCCCGAAGCTCCGCTGTTCAACCGCGCGCTGTTCGGTGAATACCGTCCCGGCTCGACGTTCAAGACGATAACCGCGACGGCGGGTATGGCGACGGGAGTTATCACTCCCGACGACAAGATAAACTGCACATATAATTATATGTATTACGCGCCTGACTACATTCCGTCCTGTCTGGGCTACGGTCACTCGGGATTTATCAACGTAAGGGAAGCGCTGATGTACTCTTGCAACATCTTTTTCTATGAAACCGCGCGCAGAATGGGAATCGACCGGTTCGCGTACTGGGCGGGCAGGTTCGGCGTCGGAAAGGATCTGGGCTTCGAGCTTAACATGAGCAAGGGTCAGATGACCTCGCTGGAGCTGTACGAGGAAATGGGCTTAGAATGGAACGAGGGCAATATCGTGCAGGCGGGTATCGGTCAGTGCGAAACGGCGCTCACGCCCATGCATCTCGCGGTGCAGGCGATGACTATCGCGAATAACGGCGTCCGCTATGAGCCGCATATCGTCAAGTCCGTGTACAACTATGACTTCACCGAGAAGCTCTATGACAAGGAACCCGTAGTCGCGGACGACTTCTCCAAGGAAAAGGATATGGACAAATATATGCTGGCGGTGCGCGACGGTATGAAGCTGGTAGCGTCGACACAGGTATCGTACTATATCGACGACGCGGGCGGCTGGGTATGTCCTTATGATTACGTCGGCGTCGGCAAGGAGAATGTCGCTGTCAAGACGGGAACTCCCGAGGCGGCGATAGGCGTTACGAACTCGGCGCTTATCGGGTTTTACCCCGCGGACGACCCCGAGATAGCTTTCGGGCTTTATCTTGAAAAAGGAGAATTTACAAAGGTGCTTGCCGCGAACGTTATACAAGCATACGTTACCGGCAAGATATCCACCAACTACGACGAAAAGGGTCAAGCCAAGACAATACTTTAATGAGGCAGAGGTAAGAGATTTTTTGATAATCTCCTACCTCTTTTTCATATATTCATTTGTTAAAATTGCACAAAAGCATAGCCTTAAAATCAAGTATTTTCACGAATTTTTGTATTTATAGAAAAAAACCCTTTTCATATTCTGCATTTTGTGCTAAAATATAAACAGGGTATTCTAAATTGTGAGTAACGTTCACAGTGGAGGTCTAGGTTAGAACAAAGCCGCAATGTTGAGAGGGGAAATACTATGTCACAAATAATTGCAGTTACAGCAGGCAAGGGCGGAACAGGCAAATCAACCACATCCGCTAACGTCGCGACGGGGTTGGCGACTCTCGGGCACAAAACACTGCTCGTGGAGCTGGACTTCGGTCTGCGCTGCCTGGACATCATGTTGGGTATCAAGGATAAGGTAAAGCACGATATAGGCGAATATCTCGAGGGGAAGATCGATATTCTCACCGCCACTACCAAGGTCGACCGCGTGCCTAATCTATCGCTGGTCTGCGCGACCAGAAACCCGTTTATCGACATCAACCCGGAGAAGATCATGGGCGTGTGCGAGGAGATGCGTGAGCATTTTGACTACATAATCATTGATACGGCGGGTATCGGAAGCTCCGTGTTCAGCGTTATCAAGGCTGCCGATCTTATTCTTATGGTAACTACGCCCGACACCGTGTGCGTACGCGACGGTCAGATGCTGTCCGACTTTTTGTATGTCAAGAATTGTATCAATCAGCGGCTTGTTATCAATAAGGTAAGCGATAACTTTAAGAACGAGGATATTCTGTATGACCTCGACGAGGTTATGGACGCTGTGGGAATTCCGCTTGTGGGCGTTGTTCCAGAAGATATCAACATTAAAATATGCGGCGCCAAGGGCGAGGCTCTGCCTCCGACGTGCGGCGGCTTTAAAGCTTATTCTGCGATCGCGAAGAGAATTGACGGTCAGGACGTTCCGCTTACAATTAAAATCGACTAATTCATACCGCAATGGACAAGGAGGGGTTTGGTAAATGAACATTGCTCTTATAGCTCACGATTCAAAGAAGGAGCTTATGGTTCAGTTTTGTATTGCCTACTGTGGCGTTCTGAGCAGATACAACATTTGTGCGACAGGCACGACCGGAAAGCTGGTTGCCGAGGCTACGGGGCTTCATATCCAGCGTTTTCTGAGCGGCTCTCAGGGCGGCGATCAGCAGCTTGCATCCAGCATCAGCTGCAATGAGATAGACCTGCTGGTGTTTTTCCGCGATCCGCTTAATCCACGTTCGCACGAGCCTAACGATATAAATATCCTGCGGCTTTGCGACGTGCATAATATTCCCGTGGCAACGAACATCGCGACTGCCGAAGCACTTATCCACGCGCTCGAACGCGGCGATCTCGATTGGCGCGAATATATGCGCTGACGCTTTTAAAAGAATATTTTCGGCGGGAGGCTTCGGTCTCCCGTTTTTCACTCCGGACTACCCCTTTGCATAAAATGTCTAAAAAGCATTTTTACGATATTTTAAGGGGGTTTTATTTTGACTAAGGGTATCGATGTTTCCTCATGGCAGGAGAACATAGATTTTAAAAAGGTGAAGAAAAGCGGAATAAAGTTTGTGATAATCCGCGCGGGATTCGGTACGCGAACCGAGCCGGATAAATACTTTGAGCGCAACTACAAGGGCGCGCGCGACGCGGGGCTCAATGTCGGAGCTTATTGGTACAGCTATGCGGAAAGCGGTGCGCAGGCTCACGACGAGGCAAACGCGTGCCTGCGCGTTATCGCGGGTAAAAAGTTCGATTTCCCGATCTTCTACGATCTGGAGGAGCAGTCGCAGTTTACACGCGGAATAGACTTTTGCAGCAATCTGGTAAGAACATTCTGCAATGATCTGGAGGAGAATAATTACTTCGCGGGTCTGTACACCTCGCGCTACCCTCTTCAGAACTATATTTACCGCGACGTCGCGAGCCGCTACGCCGTCTGGGTCGCGGAATACAATCCCACGCTCAACTACCGCTGGAACTACGGAATGTGGCAGTATTCATCGACAGGCAGGGTTGACGGTATAGACGGCAATGTCGACCTCGATTACTGTTATGTCGACTACCCGAAGATGATCAAGAGCGCGGGGATTAACGGCTACGGAGAGGATATTCCCGCGCCGCCCGTTCTGAAGCCGATCGAGGAGGTGGCTCTCGAGGTGATACGCGGCGATTGGGGCAACGGCGACGAACGTTACGACAGGCTCACCGCGGCGGGTTACGATTATTACGAGGTAATGCGCGAGGTAAATCGCCTGCTTTACGGTTAAAATGTGGAATTTCATTAAGGGCGTTTCCGGCTATTCCGGGAGCGCCCTTTTGCGTTCGGACGATTTGACAACAGGTCAATAATGTGCTACAATATTAACAAAACAGATCTGAAAGGACGATAAAAATGGCTGAAATAATTGCTGTAATAGACGACGATCTTCATATAAACAATATGCTTTGCGAGCTGCTGACGCGTGAGGGCTATGAGGTCGTGCGCGCGTTTTCGGGCGGCGAAGCACTGGCGGTTCTGGAGAAAACAACTCCCGATCTGGTGCTGCTCGACCTAATGATGCCGGGGCTTTCGGGGGAACAGGTGCTGCCAAAGATACGCGACATTCCCGTGATAATAATGAGCGCTAAGGTCGACGTGGGGAGCAAGGTCGATCTGCTGCTGTCGGGCGCGGTCGATTACGTTACCAAGCCGTTTGACACAAAGGAGCTTCTGGCGAGAATACAGGTGCAGTTACGGAGAAATTCCCGGCAGAGCGCGGATATGCTGGAGTACGGAGGGCTTATGCTTAACGATACGCTGCACGAAGCGAAATTCGGAGAAAAAACGGTCAAGCTTACCAAGACGGAATTCGCGATACTGAAAATACTTATGCAGAACCCAAAGCAGGTCATAACCAAATCGCAGATACTCGACAGGATAAGCGCGGACACTTCCGACTGCGTGGAAAGCTCGCTTAAAGTACATGTCAGCAATCTGCGCCGCAAGCTCCGCGAGGCTTCGGGGCTCGACTTTATCGAGGCAGTGTGGGGGATAGGCTTTAAAATGCGCGAAAATCTTAACTGAATCTTAACTCTTTTCTTAACCGCTTTCTTAACCGTTATATTATACAATATATTCGGAAGCAGGGAAATGCCCCGCATAATTCTAAAAAAAAGCCACATACATACCATGGGGCATTTGCTTGTTTTCGGATAAGGAGAGTTTATTATGGAAAATATTTTAACAACAAACGGTCTGGTGAAAAGATACCACAAATTCACGGCTTTGGACGGGCTTTCGATGAACGTCCCCAAGGGCTCGATCTACGGCTTTGTAGGACGAAACGGCGCGGGCAAGACCACGCTTATACGGCTGATATGCGGATTGCAGTTCGCGACGGAGGGCACGTTCACGCTGTACGGAAAGGAAAGCGGCAGCGGCGATATCTCAAAGGCGCGGCGCAGAATGGGCGCGGTCGTTGAAACGCCGTCGATCTATCTTGATATGACCGCGGAGGACAATCTCAAGGAGCAGTACCGCGTTCTGGGGCTGCCCTCGTTTAAGGGGATAAACGAGCTGCTGAAGCTGGTTGGTCTGGAGAACACGGGAAAGAAAAAGGCGCGGAACTTCTCGCTCGGTATGCGTCAGCGGCTCGGTATCGCGATAGCGCTGTGCGGCGACCCCGATTTTCTGCTGCTGGACGAGCCGATAAACGGACTTGACCCGCAGGGAATAATCGAGATACGCGAGCTGATACTCAAGCTCAACCGCGAGCGTCAGATAACCGTGCTGATTTCAAGCCACATTCTGGACGAATTGTCAAGACTTGCCACGCACTACGGGTTTGTCGACAAGGGCAGGATAGTCAAGGAGATAAGCGCCGAGCAGCTCGAAAAGGAATGCAGAAAGTGCGCGAGAGTGTCCGTTTCCGACACGAAGAAGCTCGCCACGGTGCTGGACGCGGTAGGTCTGGAGTACGCGGTGATCGACGAAAGGACGGCGGACATTTACGGCGAGATAAGCATTACCAAGCTCACCGACGCGCTGAAAAACGCGGGCTGCGAGCTGTTCTCCGTCAACGAGCACGACGAGAGCCTGGAGGCGTACTTTATCAACCTCGTGGGAGGGAGCGACAACGGCTAGATTACTTCACGCCGGTTCCGCGCGTCCGCAGAAAAGACGTTAAATAAAGACGGAGGTGCTTATTTTGGCTAATCTGATAAACGCGAATTTCGCTAGAATGTGGAAAAGCAAATATTTTTGGCTGAGCGCGGCGGCTACGTTTGCGGCGGTACTCGGCTCGGTGATTATGAGCCTGTCGTTCAATCACAGCTCAACGGCGAATTGGGATCAGGTGATACTGCATTACTTTTACGTGCCGCTGTTCACCTCGGCGGCGTTCGCGGCGACGTTCCTCGGGACGGAATACTCCGACAACACCGTGCGCCGCAAATTAACTGTCGGCAAGACCCGACCGCAGATATACCTTGCGAACCTCGTGACTGCGGCGGTCGGCGGACTTGTCATAACGGCGGCGGGGCAGTTAGCGCCGGCAGCCGTGGCGATTTACGCGGGAGCGGAATGCTTCTCGATGAGCGCGGAATGCTTCGCGGCGGGAATTATCGTTTGCGTATGCGCCGTTATCGCCGCGTGCGCGCTGTTCACGCTTATCGGAATGACCGTCGCGAAAAAGTCGCTGTCGGTCGTTCTGACGCTGATACTGATGATCGGAGCGTATACGGTCGCTCCCAGGATACGGGAAAAGCTTGACGTTCCGCAGGTCGACACGATAACGAGATACGGCGCGGACGGTCAGCCCGAAGCGGTGTTCGAGGAGCCTAACCCCGAAGCGGTAACGGGCTTTACGCGGACGGTTCTGGAAACGGTCTACAACGTTCTGCCGTTCGGAGCGGTAGAGCAGGCACGGGAGGACACGCGCGCGAGAGCTCTTCTGCCGCTGTATTCTCTCGGAGTGCTGACGGTCGCTACAACAGCGGGCGTTCTCGCTTTCCGCAGAAAAGATATTAAGTGAGGTAAATAAAATGGTTAGATTATTAAAAGCAAATTTTGCGAGAATGTGGAAAACAAAGTCGTTCTGGGTGTGCCTGATATTGGCATTCGCGCTGACTCTGGTTAATTTCCTTACAACTTATTCGGTTGATCACAAGTGCGTTGAAAAACTCGGCGCGGAGCTGACGTCGGGCGGCTCGAACATATTGTTTCTTATGTCGATATTCGCGGCTCTGTTCCTCGGCACGGACTACTCAAACGGAACTATCCGCAACAAGCTGATCATCGGTCATACGCGCCCGGAGATATACTTTTCAAATCTGCTGACGATAATGTCGGCGGGGATAATGATGTTCGCGGCGGCGTGGACGGGCGTGTCTGTAATCGGACTGTGTCTGGGCGGAAAGCTCGGTATGCCCGCGGAAGAATTCTTTATGGATGTGTTGATATCCCTCTGTGCGGCTGTGGCGATAAGCGCGATATTTACGCTGCTCGGTATGCTGATATCCTCAAAGTCCACGATAGTAACGATAACGCTTGTATCAACGTTCGTGCTGATACTCGGCGCGGCGGTTATAGGTTCAATGCTTATGCAGCCTGAGTTCGTTTCGGGTTATGAGCTTTCCGTGGACGGAAGCGTAATGCAGACCGATTCGGAGCCAAATCCAATGTATGTCAGTGGGATAAAGCGCGATATATTGACCGCGGTGAACGATATTCTCCCGGGCGGTCAGATGATTCAGCTTGAAATGGGCAGCGCTCACAACCCGGAGCTTATGCCGTTGTATTCGCTGGGAGTTCTCGCGGCGACAACGGCGGTCGGCGCATTCGTATTCAGGCGCAAGGACTTAAAATAAAATCAACATAATGGAGGTGCTGGGCATAGTGCGCAGGCAATCGGTGATGACGAAGTGAAGCGGAGGAATTACCGATTTGCTACGGCACACGAAGCGTGACCGGTGCGCATTTTGCTTTTTGATCATGTCAAGAATATTTTATGCCAATATGTTCAGGCTACGGAAAAGCAGACTGCTTTGGTGGTCGGTGATCTTGACGGCGCCGGTGACTGCGGGGGCAGTTCTGTTCAACTGTCTGTCGATAGAGGGCGATATGTCGGAATATGCGCCCGAGGCTTTCGCGCTGTCGGGAGCGCCGTTTGTGCAGATAGCAAACGCGGCGGTGATAATTCTGTTTCTCGGAACCGACAACAGCAGCAAAACGATCCGCAACAAACTGATAGTCGGCAATCCGCGCGGCGGGGTATTTCTCGCGGACGTGCTGACGGGAATGGTTATCGGCTGCCTGATAAACTCCGCGTGGCTAATCGGCGGACTGGCGGGCGTTCCGATAATGGGCTTTTGGAAAATGGAGCTATCGCAAGCACTTTTGTATATCGTGATGTCGTTTGTGTGTACGGTATCGTTAAGCACGGCTGTATCGCTTGTCGGGGTGCTGTTCCGACGTCGGTCGTCGGCGATCGTCGCAGTACTGACGTCGGTGCTGCTGCTGACGATGTACGCGGGAGCGGTCTACACCCGGCTCAACAACAAAAAAGAGGTCATGAACGGAAATATCATTAACGGCGAGTTGACCCTGGAGGTCGTTGAAAATCCCAATTATATCGGCGGCTTTAAACGCATGGTATACGAGCTTGCGCTGTACGTTAATCCGCTGGGTTCGTCGGTAGCGCTGTCAAACTGCGATCTTAAAAATCCCGCCGCGGGTCTCACCGGCGCGGCGTTCGTTACGGTGTTTGTAAGCTCACTGGGCGCGGCGGCGTTTCGACGCAGAGATTTGAATTGAGGTAAAAATGGTTAAACTGCTTCGCGCGAATTTTGTCAGAATGTTCCGCAGTCTTGAATTTATGGCGTGCGCGTTGTTTTCGTTTGCGCTTGGGCTGCTGAATATGCTGTTTTGTCTGGTTCTGGCTGCGCCGTCATATCGGTCGACGTTCGAGAACGACCTTTTCAATATGTCGAAGGCGGTTATTATTATCTCGGCGGTGTTTGTCGGGCTGTTTTTCGGCACGGAGAACTCCGTCGTCCGCAATAAGCTGACAGTCGGGCATACGCGCGCCGCGGTCTTTTGGGCTAACTGTATTACCGCTTTTACGGGAGTGTTTATCATCAACGCGCTGAGTATGCTGCCATATGCGGTGGCAGCCTCCTTATGCGGCGCGAAGCTCGGCGAGCTGACCCCCGATGAGCTTATGTTCAACGTGTTGATCGAGATTCTGGCGGAGCTTGCGGCGGGCGGAGTTTGTTTTCTGATCACCGTTATAGCTTCAAGGAAATCGATATGCGCGGCGGGCTCGCTGCTGGCGGCGATAATAATGATGTTTCTTCCCGAAATTGACAAGGCAATGCGGTTTTCTCCCGTCGGGCAATTGGATATGCTTAATAACAAGTTGTATACAACGCAGTCGATGGCGCTGCTTTCGCTCGGAACGATCGCGGTAACGGCGGCGGTCGGCGCGGCGGTATTCTCTAGAAAAAATCTGAAATAGCAGGGCGTTTCCCCCGGAATTTGTCTGAATACATGATCCCCATAATGCTCAAACGCTTGACAACCCATGCGGAAAATGCTATAATAATGCGGGAGCTTCAAGGAAATATCGCCGCAGCGCGGCTTGCCGTATCTGCGGCGCTTCCGGACAGGGGGATAATGCGGATGTATGTCATATATATGCTCTGCGCGGCTGCCGCGGTGTTTTTCGCGGTCAAGTGCTTCTTGTTGAAGAAGTCCGCACGGGAGATCCGGGAGAAGCTGTCGGAAAAGCTGACCGAGGATACGAACACGCTTATCGACATTTCGTCGTCGGATAAGGATATGAGGGCGCTTGCGGCGGCTCTGAACGAGGAGCTTTCCAAGCTGCGCGAGGAGCGCCGCTTATGCAAGCAGGGCGACACGGAGCTTAAGAACGCGGTAACGAATATTTCCCACGATCTGCGCACTCCGCTGACCGCGATCTGCGGCTATCTCGACTTATTGGAGCGCGAGGAGATGAGCGGTTCGGTGCGGCAGTATCTGGAGCAGATCGAGAACCGCACGGAGGTAATGAAGCAGCTCACCGAGGAGCTTTTCAGGTATTCGGTGGTCGCGGCGGCAAAGGAATTCGAGCTGGAGCGGCTTTGCGTGAACGATGTGCTCGAGGAGAGCCTTGCGGCGTTCTACGGCGCGATCTCCGGCAGCGGGATAATTCCCGAGATATGCATAACGGAGAAGCGTGTTGAACGAATAACCGACAAGTCCGCGCTGACAAGGGTTTTCGGGAACATCATCACAAACGCGCTGAAATATTCGCGCGGCGACCTGTTTGTGACTATGACGGAGGTCGGAGAGAAATGTGAGATAGAGTTTGCCAACACCGCGAACGAACCCGAAAAAATCTCGGCGGAGCGTCTGTTCGACAGATTTTACACGGTCGAAACCGGCAGCAATTCCACGGGTCTGGGTCTGGCGATCGCGAAGCTGCTTGTCGAGCAGATGAACGGCAGTATTTCCGCGGAGATACGCGGCGAAAAGCTGGTAATTACGGTAAGAATATAAAGCGCGCCCCGCCAAGGAATTCCCTTGACGGGGCGCTTTTATGGAAGTGCGTGATAAGGTAAGGCGTTTATTTGGCGCGCATACAAAGTATCGAGTACGCGGACTTGCGCTGAATATCGGTCAGTGGTTTAAGTTCGCCCATTTCGAGGAGCTTTTCAACGCAGCGCGGAACAAGCTCGGAGCTGCTTATCCGGTTTACGCAGTTTATAGCCATTGCGGCGGGGAGCATATGCTCGGGGTAGGCATTCTTCATAAGCTTGAAGCAGTCGCTGTCAAGCTTGTGGGCGAACGCTCTCAGATCCTCGGACATGGGGAGTTTCTTTTGCAGAAAGCGCATTATTGAGCCGCTGAGCTGATCGTAATCGTCAAGCTTCGCGTTGAAGACCGTAAGCTGCACCTTGTCCTCGTAAACGTATCCCTTGTCGCAAAGCCGCTTGTATTCGTCGGGAGTAAGCGCGTTTTTTCCGTCGTTCATAAACTTCACAAGCGAATTCCAATCCGAGGGGGGATTGTCGCGCCAGCCGCCGTTTCTGTCTGCGTAACGGCAGTCGACGGAGATCGCGTAAGATAATATATCGTCTCCGTTGGTGGTGCGGCGGTTCATATAGCCGCACGCCCAATACGGGTACTCGCCGTCCGTCTGCTGCTCCGTATCGTCGGTAACGCTCGCGAGCGCCATGAAGTCTCCGCCGTCGGGGCGCTTTACCGAGAATTTGTCCCAGTCAACCGTTTCGATATCCTCAAAGCTCATCATGCAGGCGATGACGAGGTTGTGCTTCAAAAAGTTAAGGTCGCCGTCCGCGCAGGAGAAGCCCCAATGCTCGGGGTCGCTCTCGAACTTGCGGAACACCTTGGGGAAGTAATTTTCGCAGAGATACTCCGCCGCCTCGTTCATAAGTTTATTTGTATCGCCCCATTTGCTCTCGTCGGTAATGATCATATTCGTGCGGTATTTCGGATTTTTCGAGTTGTCCAGCTTGTCTATATACGCGTAGTCGACCAGCTTTGCAAGATTATCCGCGACATATACCTGCGGCACGCCGAGCGCCCTCGCGATCTCTTCCAAGGTTTTCGGCTCCCAGTAGCACGCGTAGGCGATATTCTGCTTCAGCCGTGTATCGAACATATCCATAGTGTCGCCGGTTGAGCCGGGGTGCCCGCAGTGTCCCATATTCGTGAATTTAACGGGATCAAGCTCCAAATTTTGTTCGTTTATAGTCATAGTAATACCCTCCTTCAGTTTAGTCCGTGCGTCGGACAGGTGCCATTTTACCGTACCCGCGGAGATACTCAGCCGCTTTGCGATCTCGCTTACCGATAATTCTCGGTAATAGTGCATATAGACGATCTGCCGCTGTCTGTCGGAAAGATAGCCTATCTCGCGCCGCAGAGCCTCAAGCTCCTCGGAATTGTCGTCCCCGCGCTTGTCGTAATACGGGATAATAACGTTGTCTATATCCTCAAAGCTCCTGTTCTCGGTGAGCCGCCGAACGTATTTCGCCCACACATTCCGCGCGATGCGGTAAACATATCCGTCAACGTTGACGATATCTCCGCCGCGCAGAAACGAGCGGTAGACCTCGCAGATGATATCCGAGGCAAGCTCGTCCGCTTGGTCGACGTTCCGCGTTTTCTCCATCGCGAAGCCGAATATCCTGTCGCGGTATTCGTAAATTTTCCTGTCCGCCGTCTGTTTGTCCATTCTGAAAGCCTCCGGAAGCGTTCTCGGGAAACCGCGTTCTTTGCGTTTCTCGCTAATATAGTGCGCGAAAAAACCGAAAGGTTGGGTATATTTTTATTTTATCATATTATTTTTTATTTCGCAAGGTCGATTATTTCCTTTTTCTTTTTTTCGGCTGATTTGGCGAACTGCGCCGCGCCGCCGTAGAAGCGCCTGATATAGGCGATAACTGCGTCGGAATTGTTCACAAGCCACTTGTTGCGGTAGCTTATCGCAAACCTTTTGGGAACGTTTTCGATACCCTCCGGGAAAAGCGTGGGATATCCCGGGTCGCTTTCGGGAAGATACGCGGGCACCACGTAATAACGAATATGCGGATACGCTCTGCTAAGCTCGCGCAGAACGGATATAGCCGCACGGTCGAAATTGCCGTGGTCGCCGACATAGAAAAGGTCTGCGCCGCGGTTTTCTATCATATAAATGAGCGTGTCCTTCAGTTTGCCGCGTATATCCTGCGGAGTGTCGTTGTGTCCGAAAAATGTGCAGGTCATATCTATCACCTTATATAACATAAACGTTAACATATACTTATTAGAAAAGTCAAGTTATAATTATGTTAGAGGTGAGAAAATGGATAAAAAATTACAGATCAGCCGCCGCTCGGGGATAAAAGGCGAGGACGGCTACAAGACATTTTCTGTAAGAATTTGATTTTCTTTTCCTTTACTTAAGGATACCATAAAGTTCTTTAATCGATTTTCCCTACAAAGCGATAGAAAATCTCGATTTCCTGTGTTCTGCTGCCATTCTCATCGGTTTCCGCTTGGTGAATCACGATCTTGTCGATCAGTTCGTTCAGCAGCGGCGCGGTAAGTTCCGTCAGTTCGGTGTACTTGCGGATAAGCGACAGCCATTTTTCCGCTCCGTCGGTATCCTGCGCAGATTTATTAAGCTTGGCTTGGAACTCCTGCTTTTTACTTTCAAGCTGCGTCTGCTCCTCTTGATATTTAGCCGAGAGCATTGCGAAGTTGCGTTCGGTAATCGCCTCTTTCGCTCTGTCCTCGTACATCTTAGCGAACAAGTTATCCAACTCCTGCAAGCGCTTTTCGATTTTTAACAGCTCCTTTTTGGCTCTTGTGTTTTCTTTTTCGCGCTGCTTATCACCGCTCTTCAACAGCCGCTGAAGCAGTTTGCTGTCGTCCTTTTCATGAGCCTGTGCGACCCAATATTGCAGTCTGCCGAGCACAGCGGCGTATATCACATCATACCGAATATAGTGGCTCGAGCATTTATCCTTGCCGTATTCGCTATAGTTCGTACACATATAATATTGTCTTTCCCTTGACCTTGCGGTTGCATTTCTGCGCATATACCGCAATACCCGACCGCAGTCGGCACACTTCAGAAGTCCCGCGAAAATTTGCGTTTCACCGCTTTTTTTAGGACGTTTCCGGCTGTCGATATGCGCGTGAGCCTGATCCCAGACATCCTTTGAAATAATGGGCTCGTGAGTATTTTCTACGGTATACCACTCGTCTTTTGGTCTTAGAACCTTTTTCTTGTTCCTGAACGATATAGCGGTCTGTTTGTTGTGAACGCTGTTCCCGATGTACACCTCGCTTGAGAGGATCGCTTTGACAATAGCCGTTGACCATTGATGCCGTTTGTTTTCCGGCTGTCCCTCGAAAACGTGAG